>CANIWJ010000067.1 GCA_947471035.1 Verrucomicrobiota bacterium | reverse complement strand
TCGCCCCCGCCTACATCCAGCTCGTGGCCGACATCTCCGCGCGCCTCCGCGCCCTCGACCCCGATAACGCCACCTCCGCCCCGGCCATATCCCCCGTCGCCCCATGAACTCGCGCCTCCTCCGCTGGTGTCTGCCTTTCGTCTTCGCCGCCCTGCTCCTCCTCGGCTGGCAACTTCTCCACGCCTCGCTCCCCGCCTCTCGCCGCTTCCTCTTGCCCGACCTCGCCCGCATTTTCAGCGCCTTCCGCGACCACGGTCCCGCCCTCCTTTCCGCCACCCGCTACACCGCCCTCACCGCCCTCGCCGGCTTTGGCCTCGCCGCCATCCTCTCCGTCGCTGCCTCCCTGCTGCTCGCCAGCTCCGCCCTGATTCGCGTCACCCTTTACCCCTACCTCATGGCCCTGCAAATGGTGCCCATCATCATCATCGCCCCCATCCTCATTCTCTGGGTCGGCCCCGGCGCACCCAGCGTGGTGATCGTCACCTTCCTCATCTCGTTTTTCCCCTTGGTGGTAAACACCACCCAGGGCCTGCTCTCGGTCGAGCGCGCCCAGGTGGACCTCTTCCGCATGGGCCGCGCCTCCCGCTGGCAAGAACTCCTCCTCCTCCGCGCTCCCGCCGCCCTGCCGTATTTTTTCACCGGCCTGCGCATCTCCGCCATCCTCGCCCCCATCGGCGCCCTCACCGCCGACTACCTCGTCGGCACCACCACTGGCGGCAAATCCGGCCTCGGCATCACCGCCCTCCTCTTCAGCGCCCGCAACGAGATCCCCGCCCTCTACGCCACCGCCTTGCTCGGCTGCGCCCTCGGCTTCGCCCTCGTCGCCGCCGTCTCCGGCCTCGCCTGGCTCACCCTCCACCACTGGCACGACAGCTTCTCCCCTTCCGAAAAATGAAAAAATATCTTAGCCTGCTCCTCGCCGGCCTTGTCGGCCTCGCCCTCTCCGCCTGCGCCAAAAAAGACACTGCCTCGCCCTCAAACACCACCCCCGCCCTCATCCCCGTCACCGTCCAGCTCGATTGGGTCCCCGAACCCGAGCACGGCGGTCTCTTCCAAGCCCAGGCCCGGGGCTGGTTCCGTGAAGCCGGCCTCGACGTCACCCTCGTTCCCGGCGGACCCAACGCCCTTGTCAACCAGCGCATCGCCACCGGCCAGGCCCAGCTCGGCCAAGGCGAAAGCGTCACTACCCTGCTCGACGTCCACAAGGGCCTGCCCCTCCTCCAAGTCGCGGCCGTTTTCCAAAACGACCCTTCCGTTTTCCTGCTCCACGCCGACAACCCCATCCGCGATTTCAAAGACCTCGCCGGCCGCAAAATCATGGCCCGCCCCGGCTGGATTTTCCTCGATTACCTGCGCCAGAAATACGCCATCGATTTCACCATCATCCCCTTTAATTTTTCCGTCTCCAACTTCATCGCCGACCCCGCCTTTATCCAACAAGGCTACTACATCGCCGAGCCCTACTTCATCACCCAAGGCGGCGCCCCCGCCCCCAAATACCTCTATGCCTGGGATGCCGGCTACGACTCCTACGCCGTGCTCATCGCCAATCCCGACTGGGCCAAGCAAAACCCCGCCGCCCTCCGCGCCTTCCTCGCCGCCTACATTCGCGGCTGGCGCGACTACCTCGAAGGCGACCCCGCCCCGGCCCACGCCGCCATGAAACAGGCCAACCCCAACAACACCGACGCCTTCCTCGCCTTCTCCCGCCAGATGATCATCGACGAAAAACTCGTCATCGGCCGCGACGCCACCGACACCACCCGCATCGGCCTCCTCGACACCGCCCGCTACGCCCGCCAGCTAAAAATCGTCGAAGACCTCAAACTCATCCCCCCCGAAGCCCTAAAAGTCACCGACGTCATGAGCACCGACTACCTAGCCCCCTAACCCCAAAATTGTAGGGCGGGGTCGCCGCACCCCGCCGCCCCTGAGCCCCGACCGCCCCCAAAGCCCCCTTCGCCAACCCATCCTTCATCCACTATCCGTCATTGGTCATTCGTCATTCCCTGCCCGCCCCCATCCTTACTAGCTCTACTAGCTAAACAGCTTACCAGCTCCTAGCTCCCTCCTCCCCGCTCCCAGCTCCCCCCGTGCCCGCCCCCTTCCAAGGCTCCCTCCCCTGCCGTCACCTTCGCCTCGAACTCGGCGGCGCGCCACGCATCATGGGCATAGTCAACACCTCGCCCGACTCCTTCTACCTCGACTCCCGCCAGCCCACCCTCGAAGCCGCCCTCGCTCAAGCCAGCCGCCTCGTCGCCGAAGGGGCCGACATCCTCGACATCGGCGGCCAATCCACCCGCCCCGGCTACGTCGAGATTTCCGAAGCCGAAGAGATCGCCCGCACCGCACCCCTCCTCCGCGCCCTCGCCGCCGAGTTCCCTGCCCTCCCCCTCTCGATCGACACCTATAAACCGGCAGTCGCTGCCGCCGCCCTCGCCGCCGGCGCGCACATCGTGAACGACATCCACGGCCTTCAAGGCCCCGGCGGCCCCGCTCTCGCCCGCCTCGCCGCCGAAACCGGTGCCGCCCTGGTCATCATGCACCACGACCCAACCCTCACCGTTACTAGCTCTACAAGCTTACCAGCTCTACCAGCTCCCTCCTCCCCGCTCCTTGACTCCGTCCGCACCTTCTTCCGCCGCTCGCTCGACCTCGCCGCCGCCGCCGGCCTTCCCGCCGACCGCCTCATCCTCGACCCCGGCATCGGCTTCGCCAAGACCCAGCCGCAAAACGTCGCCCTCCTGCGCCAGCTCTCCGCCCTACACACCCTCGGCCGACCAATCCTCCTCGGCGTCTCGCGAAAATCCGTTTTCGGCCACCTCCTCCCCGACCTCGCCACCCCAGCCGACCGCCTCGAAGCCACCCTCGCCGCCACCACCCTAGCCGTGGCCCAAGGCATCCAACTCCACCGCGTGCACGACGTCGTCGCCAACCGCCGCGCCGCCCTGATCGCCGCCGCCCTGCGCGCAGGATAAACATCCGTCAAGCCACGGGGTAGCACGCAAAGCCGCCGACTCCTCAGCTGTAGCGTTGGCCGTCCCCGGCCAAGGTTTGTAATCCAGTTCCCAAGTCTTTCGCGTATTACACGATTTTCAACCTCACCAACGCCGACCGGCTCATTACCGCCATCCACTACACCCATCGCTGCATCTGTATTCTGCACGTGCTTACCCATGCCGAATACGACCGCGCCGCATGGAAAAACACCTTATGAAAAAGACTTCCACGACCCTCCCCGCGAAGCTTCCCGTCCGTTACGCCGACTTGATCGCGCTGCACGTCCCGCGTCCGCTCCACGACCGCACCGCCTACGACAACACCGTCGAAATCATCGACGCTCTGGCCGGCCACAAACTGAACGCCGACCAAGAGGATTACCTCGAACTCCTCAGCCAGTTGGTCGAAGCCTATGAAACCGAGCACCTAGGCCCCCCGCCCGAACTAAAAGGACTTAAGGCGCTCAAGTTCTTACTCGAAGAAAACCAAATGACCGGCGACGACCTCGCCGCGCTCCTCGTCGTAGAACGCTCCACCGCCTACAAACTCCTCAAAGGCACGCGTAACCTCACCACCGACCACATCCGCCGCCTCGCCGACCGCTTCAAAGTCAGCGCCGAACTGTTCATTGTTTAATCAAGCCCCCCCCACTCGCTCCACCACCGCTTTCCACCCTAAATTTAATCCGCAAAACAACGCCGCGACCCTTTTCGCCCCTGCACCAGCGGTTCGCCCGCCTGCACAGGGTCTGTAATTCGACATTCGTCATTTACCCCATGCCCACCGCCGTGCCACGCCACGCCTTCGCCCTCCTCTTCGCACTCGTCTGGTGGACCAACGGTCTGCTCTGCAAAGTCCTCGATCTAGTCCCGCGCCACCGTGAAATCGTCGGTCGCATTCTCGGCGAAGACTACGCGCTCGCCCTCACCCGCGCTATCGGCGCCGGCGAACTCCTCTTCGGCCTCTGGATACTTTCTCAATGGCGTTGGCGCTGGTCCGCCGCCGCGCAAATTATCGCTGTGCTCACGATGAACGTCATCGAGTTCATCCTCGTTCCCGACCTCCTGCTCTTCGGCCGCCTCAACGCCTTCGTCGCCCTGGCTTACTGCTCGCTCGTCGCCTACGCCGGCTTCCTCCATCCCTCCTCCGCGACCGACTCTCCGCCCCGTCCGGCATGAACTCCCCTTTTCGTCGCAACCCCTTCGCCGTCGAGGCCCGGTTTGATTTTTCCATCACGCTCACCTTCGCCGTCCCAGCCGACGAACTCACAACCCGCCTCCCCGCC
The DNA here is from genome assembly GCA_947471035.1 of Verrucomicrobiota bacterium. GTDB lineage: Bacteria > Verrucomicrobiota > Verrucomicrobiia > Opitutales > Opitutaceae > IMCC26134_A. Next base: position 12,810 of record CANIWJ010000067.1, on the reverse strand, counting down.
TGCCTCGAAGCCGAAAAGTTCGACCACCGTTGGGCCTTCATCGCAGTGGCTCTCGTGCAAACCCGCCGTCTCCGTCCAAAAGGTCTCCCCGCTTTTCTCGGCCAGGATTTCCTCCTCGCCGGCTACCGCTACTTCGTCGCCTACCGCTCGCTAGACGGACGCCGCCTGCGCGGCCTGCAAATCATCCGCTCCGAGACCGACCGCCGCCGCATGACGTTCCTCGGCAATCTACTCACACCATACCACTACACGCACACCCCGCTCAAAATCGAAAACCGCGACGGCATCCACCACGTCACCGATACCACCAGCGGCCTGCGTATCATCGCCTCACTCGCCGACGAACAAAGCCCCCTGCCCGCCAGTTCTCCATTTCCCAGCTGGAAAGACGCCCGCCGTTTCTGCGGCCCACTCCCGTTCACCTTCAGTCATGACACGAAGCGCCACCGCGTGCTCATTATCGAAGGCGTTCGCGAACAATGGAAACCTTCCCCTGTGTGCGTTCACGATTGCCACATCCCCCACCTCGCCCGACTCGGTTTCAGCGAAATCCGCCTAGCCTCCGCCTTTATAGTCCGCGACATCCCATACCACTGGAAAAAAGGCCGCTTTGAACAATTGCCGTCCACATGAACCGCACCGCACTCCAAGGCGTCACCACCGTCGTCCGTTTCAACTGGCACTTATACGTCCTCTCCCTCGCTGGCATCGCGCTCCTACTCCTGATCGCCGCGTTTTCTCCGCCGGCTCTCGCCGTCGCTTGCGTTACCTCAGCGGTGCTAACAACGCTTTTTATCGTCATCTCCCTAGTGGCTACCTGGCTGGCCTACGACGCATCGCGCTTATATCAGCTCGACTGGCTTGATTCTTGGATGCTCACCCAAGGCTACGCTGCTAACATCCACGCCGGCTTCGATGAAACCACGCCGCTCCTGCGCAGCCGCTTCCTCGGTTACACTTGGCGAGTGTTCGATTTCTACAACCCCGAGCAACACAACGAAGTCTCCATTCGCCGCGCCCGCGCCGCCAATCCCCCTACATCCGAAACCATAGCCATTTCTACTCAAAACCTTCCAGTCTCGGACGAATCGCTTGATCGCATTCTCCTCATCCTCGCCGCCCACGAAATCCGCAACCCGCAAGAACGCATCGTCTTCTTCCGTGAATTACACCGCGCCCTTGCCGCCAACGGCTTCATCATTGTCACCGAACACCTCCGCGACCTGCCCAACATCGCCGCCTATAATCTCGGTTCCTTCCATTTCCACCGTCCTTCAACCTGGCGCGAAGCCTTCGCCGCCGCTCACCTCGAACTCGTCGCCACGTTCCAGCCCGCACCCTTGATCACCACATTCATCCTTAGAAAAAATGGAGTCCTTGCTTAAGCTATCCGGCGTTCTGCTGATCGGGCTCGCACTGCTACACGCCGTTTTTCCGCACCATTTCAAATGGAAGGAGGAGCTTCGCGACATCACCCTGCTCACGCGCCAGATTCACTATATCCACACCTTTTTCATCGCCCTAACGGTCTTCTTGATGGGCGTGCTCTGTCTCTTTAGCGCGTCAGAGCTCCTGACAACTAAGCTGGGCCGCCAAGTCTGCTTCGGTTTATCCCTATTCTGGTCCTGCCGACTGTTGATTCAGTTTTTCGGCTACAGCTCATCGCACTGGAAAGGCAAACCGTTCGAAACTGCCGTCCACATCAGCTTTTCGCTCCTCTGGGTGTTCCTAACCGCCGTCTTCGCATCCGCAGCACTACGGGCTTAGCCTGCCCGCCACCATCGATCATTAGTCATTGGCCTTTGGCCCCGGCCACCGTTTCCCTTTGCGCCCGGCGCACACCTTTGCGCCGATACGCCTAAACCGCCCATGCTCGCCACCATCCACCTCAAACAGCTCCGCTTCCACGGACGCCACGGCGTGCTCCCCGAGGAAGCCGTCCTCGGCCAACCCTGGATTCTGGACCTCGATCTGGTGGTCGACATCACCCAAGCCGCCGCCAGCGACGACCTCACCCACACCGTCAACTACGCCGAGGTTTATAATCTGTGCCGCGACATCGTCACCGGCGAACGCTTCGCCCTGATCGAGGCCCTCGCCCACCGCATCCTCTCTGCCGTGCTCGCCGCCCACCCACGCGTGCTCAGCGCCACCCTGACCATCCACAAACCCCACGTTCCCATCCCCGGCGACCACGCAGGCGTCGCCCTCACCACCACCCTCGCGCGCTAAAAGTCCCGCCCGTGCCTTCCGCCCCCGCCATCGCCTACGTCGCTCTCGGCACCAACCTCGGCGACCGCCACGCGCACCTCGACGCCGCCTTCGCCGCCCTCGCCGCCCTGCCCGGCACCCGTCTGCTCGCCCGCTCCGCCCGCTACGAAACCGCCCCGCTCGGCCCCGCTGGTCAACAAGACTACCTCAACGCCGCCGCCGAACTGGAGACCACCCTCGCGCCCCGCGCCCTGCTCGATGCCTGCCTCACCATCGAGCAAACCCGAGGCCGCATCCGCGCCGAACGTTGGGGCCCTCGCACCCTCGATCTCGACCTCCTCCTCCACGGCAACACCACCAGCCAAGACCCTCACCTCACGCTACCACACCCCGCGATGCTGAACCGCGCCTTCGTGCTCGCCCCGCTTTGCGACCTCGTCCCCGAGCTCATCATCGCCGGCCGCACACTTGCCCAACACCTCGCCTTGCTCGACCAGTCCGGCGTCCGGCGTCTGCCGGTTGCCTAAGAGCCCGCGCCACGTTTTTCCTCTCTGCACCGTCAGATGCGTCCGCCTCCGCTCACCCTCGCTCTTCCGCCCGGCACCTGCCCGCCGCCCGCCGAGCTGTTTCCCGTTTTTGCGGAGCGCAGCGGTGCCGTTTTCCTGGACTCCGCGCTCCCATCTTCCTGCGCTCGTTACAGCATACTCTGCTGCGAACCCTCCCTCGTACTCCGCACAGCAGCACACGAATCCGCAGAAGCCTTCATGGCCCGCCTACGTCAGGAACTTGAGGCCCGCGCCTGCGCCGCCGTTCCCGGCCTGCCTTTTGTCGGCGGTGCCATCGGCTACTTCGGCTACGAATCCGGCGCCGAGCTCCACCGCGTAGCCACCCGCGCACCGGACGAATTCGCCCTACCCGCCGCTGCCTTTGCCTTCTACGACAACGCCCTCGTCCACGATCACACCACTGGCCTTACCACGCTCATCGCCCCCGACACCACCTCGCTTGATTACCTGCACTCATTAATCTCGGCTCCACGCGCGCAGCTCCTCGCTCCTCGCTCCCCGCTCCCCGCCCCGGTCCCCGACCTCACCCCCGCCGCTTATGCCGCCGCCGTGGAGCGCATTCGGGCCTACATCGCCGCCGGCGACACCTACCAGGTCAACTTCACCCAGCGCTTCAGCGCCGACTTCTCCGGCTCCGCCGCCACGCTCTACACCCGCCTCCGCGCCCTCAACCCCGCCCCTCACGCCGCCTACCTCGATTTCGGCGACCATCAAATCGTCTCCAGCACCCCCGAACGCCTGCTCCGCGTCTCCGGTCGCGACCTCGAAACCCGGCCCATCAAAGGCACCATCGCCCGTCTCCCCGACCCCGCCGCCGACGCCGCCCAACGCGCCCTCCTGCTCGCCAGCGCCAAAGACCACGCCGAACTCCTCATGATCGTGGACCTCGCCCGCAACGACCTCGGCCGCGTCGCCACCCCCGGCTCCGTGCACGTCGCCGCCCGCCACGACCTCGAAACCTACGCCACCGTGCACCACCTCGTCGCCACCGTGCGCGCCCAACTCGCTCCCGGCCTCGACCGCTTCGACGCCCTCCGCGCCCTTCACCCCGGCGGCAGCATCACCGGCGCGCCCAAAGTCCGCGCCATGCAAATCATCGCCGAACTCGAAACCACCCGCCGCCACGCCTACACCGGCACACTCGGCTACCTCGGCTACGACGGCGACGCCGACCTCGCCATCGCCATCCGCACCATCACCTGCGCCGCAGGCCGAGCCACCTACCACGTCGGCGGCGGCATCACTTGGGACAGCGACCCCGCCGCCGAATACCAAGAAACCCTCCACAAAGGCCGCGCCCTCCACCAAGCCCTCACTCCGTTTTAGCGCGGCGTCACCGCACCCCGCCGCCCCTGAGCCCCCCGCGTCCCTCCGTCATTAGCCATTCGTCATTGGTCATTCGTCATTCGTCATTCCCCCTCCGCCCTTCCTAATCAGTCTACTAGCCTGCTAGCTTACCAGCTCTACCAGCTCCGAAGCTCCCAACCCATGTCCCTCGCTCCCCAAGTCCTCCTCGACGGCGAACTCCTGCCCGCCGCCCAGGCCAAAGTCTCCGCCCTGTGCGACGGCTTCCTTTTCGGCCACGGAGCCTTCGAAACCATCCGCGCCCGCCACGGCCTGCCCCAGCTCTTCGCCGCCCACCACGCCCGCCTCGCCGCCACCTGCGCCGCCCTCGAACTCGCCCCGCCCCCGCCCGCCCCCGAGCTTTCCGAACGCATCACCCGCCTGCTCGCCGCCGTGCGCCTGCCCAACGCCGCCGTCAAAATTGTCCGCTATCGCGAACTCAACCGCACCGCCGAACTCATCACCGCCCGCACCCTGCCCTACACCGCCCCCGACTACCTGCGCGGCTTCCGCGTCCAGACCCACCGCCAAGGCGCGCGCGACGGCCGCCTCACCGGTCACAAAACCCTCAACTACCTCGAAAACCTCCTGGCCCGCCGCACCGCCCAAGCCTCCGGCTACGACGAAGCCCTCTTCGTCACCCCCGAAGGCCACGTGCTCGAAGGCTCCGTCAGCAGCGTCTTCCTCGTCAAAGACGGCCACGCCCACACCCCGCCCCTCTCCGCCGGCATACTCCCCGGCGTCGCCCGCGCCCGCGTGCTCGCCCTCGTCGGCCCCGAACGGGCACACGAGACACCCCTCACCCTCGCCGACCTCCTCGCCGCCGACGAAGTCTTCCTCACCAACGCCCTGATGGGCATCATGCCCGTCTGCACCGTGGACCAGCACAAATTCCGCCCCCACTCCCCCGAAACCAGCGCCGTCCGCCACCTCTTCGCCACCGCCGAAGAATGATGAAAGTTAAACCGCTAAATTCCGCTAATCCCCGCTAAATCAAACCCGGATCGAAGGTCGTGTACCCCCGATCGCCGATCGGGGTTCCGATGCCTGAGACCTCTCCAATCCCTCGGTCCCCGCCGCTCCATAAACTCCAAACATTAGTGCCCATCAGTGCCCATTAGTGGTTAAAAAAATACCCGTCATTCATCATTCCGCCCCACCCTTCTTTATCAGCACTACTAGCCTTACTAGCTTACCAGCTCTACCAGCTCAGTCCCCCGCCATGCTCCCTCCTTCCGCCCTCGCCCGCTTCCACGCCCTGCTCGCCGACGCCATCGCCCACGGCACCCTCGCCAAGCTCACCCTCGGCAAACCCCGTCCCGCCGCCGACCCCACCCTGCGCAACGTCTTCGCCCGCCTCGTCACCCTCAAGGCCGGCCCGCACCTCACCCTCGTTTACCGTCACGCCACCCGCGACATCACTAAAAACATCCCCGCCGCCGAAGCCCCCGCCGCCCTCGCTACCCTCCTTGCCGACACCTTTCTCGACGCCCACCTCTTCACCCCGCTTTCCACCGCCCAACTCGAGCAAAACCCCGACCCCGCCAAACCCGCCCGCCTTCGCGTAAAAACCGCCGACTCCGCCCCGCCCGTCCCCGCACCCACCCACGACCGCGCCAAAACCCGCCTCCTCCCCACCGACGCCCCCTGGCTCCGCGCCCTCGGCATCACCAACGAACGTGGCCACCCCCGCGAAGGCATGGCCCACAAATACCGCCAAATCGATAAATTCGCCGAACTACTCCAAGACCTCCTCACCGAAAGCGGCCTCACCAACGAGCTCCCCGCTCCCACCTCGCCGCTCCAGATCGCCGACATGGGCTCCGGCAAAGGCTACCTCACCTTCGCCCTTGCCTCCCTCCTCGGCCCCCGCGCCCAAATCACCGGCATCGAACGACGCGCCGACCTCGTCGCCCTCGGCAACCGCATCGCCCGCGAATGCGACCTCGCCCCGCACCTCACCTTTATCGAAGGCGACATCCCCGTCCCTCCCTCCTCCGCCATTGGTCATTGGACATTGGACATTGGTCATTTCAGCACTTCGAGCCAACGGCTCGACGTGCTAATCGCCCTCCACGCCTGCGATACCGCGACCGACGATGCCCTCGCCGCCGGCCACGCCGCCGGGGCGCGTCTCCTCGTCGTCTCCCCCTGCTGCCAGAAAGAACTCCGCCCCCAGCTCACCGCGCCCACCGTGCTGGCCGACGCCCTCCGCCACGGCATTTTTCAAGAACGCCAGGCTGAATTCATCACCGACGCCCTCCGCGCCCTATTATTGGAGGCGGCGGGCTACCGCACCAAAGTCTTTGAATTCATCGACAGCGAGCACACCGCCAAAAACCTCATGATCGCCGCCTACCGCCCCACCAACGCGCCGACCGAGCTGTTGCCCGGCCCCGCCCAACGCGCCCGCACCCTGGCCGCCTTCTACGGCATCCGCGAACACCGCCTCGCTCGCCACCTCGGGCTAAACCTAGCCTAACTCTATCCGTTCCAATTCAAAAGGAGTCGCCGCTCCGAACCACCTAAAACTCAATAAACCACCTCTATCACCGCCATGCCTCAATACCTAGTCGCGATTCACCGCCCGAATCATTTCGATCCCTTCACCGTCAAAGACGAAGCAATGTCCCGCGACATCGACGTGCTGAACGACGAGATGAAAGCCGCCGGGATCCGCAAATTCGTCGGCGGCCTGCAACCGCGGCACACCGCCAGGTCACTGCGCCGCCAGGCCGACGGTCAGATCGCGCTCGCCGATGGGCCTTTTCTGACAACCACCGAATACGTGGACGGCTTCTGGGTGCTCGAAGTCGCCGACCTCGACGCCGCCCTGGCTTGGGGACGCAAGGCCGCCACCGCCTGCCGCGCCTCGGTAGAGGTCCGCCCCTTCCACTGATTAGCGTTAGATCCCCGCGCCTGAAACCCGTGGTCGGCGCCACCATAAAACTGAGGCCATTGGCCGAAACATCGACACCCCACGCAGGCTTGGCCTGCCGCAAAACCCAAGCGGAGGCCATTGGCACTCCGCATTAGCGGTTAACTCCCCTCGTCCCGACAGGCTTTACCTTCCCCACCCCGTTCGTCTGGCGACACGCGCCAAAGCTTGCCCCGCACCCCACCCTCGGCGGACAGTCCTGCCCAACAAACTATGGCCTCCGCACCCGTTCTCCCCGTCTCTGTAAAAGGTGTCATGCCCACCGCCAACGGCTGCGCCGTCTTCATCGGCGACGAAGACAAAACCTTCGTCATCTACGTCGACCACTCGGTCGGGAACGCCATCCAGATGTCCCTCGACGGCGTCAAAAAAGAGCGTCCCCTCACTCACGATCTCATCGGCCACATCCTCACCGGCCTCGGCGTCACCCTCGAACACGTCGTCGTCAACGACGTGAAGGACGGCACTTTCTTCGCCCGCATCCTCCTGCGCATGAAAAACGAGCTCGGCCAGAAAATCGTCGAACTCGACGCCCGCCCCAGCGACAGCATCGTGCTCGCCCTCGCCCACCGCCGCCCCATCCTCGTTGCCAAGCCGGTTTACGACGCCGTGGAGGACATGACCGAGATCCTCGAACGCGTGCGTAAACAACAAGCCGAGGCCGCCGCCGAAGCCTCGGACGACGCCGCCCCAGACGACGACGAAGACGACGGCAAATAAGCCGCCGCCCGCCTCAACCCGCGCCTCCGCCCGCGTGCCCACTTCCCCCTCGCCCGCTCCGCTTCCCGCGCCTCAAATCGCCGGCCAGCCCCTCACCGCGCTGGCCCCGATGCAGGACGTCACCGACCTGGCCTTCATGGGCCTGATCGCCCGCTACGGCCCGCCCGATTACTACGTCACCGAATTTCTCCGCGTCCACGCCCAGTCCCGCCCCGAAGCGCACATCCTCCGCTCGATCGACGAAAACGCCACCGGTCGCCCCGTCTTCGCCCAGCTCATCGGCGAGGAAATCCCCCACCTCCAACGCACCGTCGCCCTCCTGCTCCGCCACCCCGTGGCCGGCATCGACCTCAACCTCGGCTGCCCCGCGCCCAAGGTTTACAAGAAAAACGTCGGCGGCGGTCTCCTCCGCGACCCCGACCACGTGGACGCCATCCTCGCCGCCCTGCGCGCCTGCACCCCCGGCCTCTTCACCGTGAAGATGCGCATCGGTTTCGAGGACACGCGCCACTTCGACCGCATCCTCGCCTCCGTCGCCCGCCACCGGGTGGACCTGCTTGTCGTCCACGGCCGCACCGTGAAGGAGATGTATCGCAGCGAGGTCCACTACGACCAAATCGCCCGCGCAGTGCGCTCCGTGCCCTGCCCGGTCATCGCCAATGGCAACGTCACCAGCGCCGCCGCCGCCGCCCGCATCCTGGCCGAAACCGGCGCGGCCGGCGTGATGTGCGGCCGCCACGCCATCCGCAACCCCTGGCTCTTCCGCCAGATTCGCGAACACCTCGCCGGCGCACCCGTTTTCGCCCCCACCCTGGGCGACATCCACGGCTACATCCACGCCCTCTACCAAGCCACCGCCGCAGGCTTCTACGACGCCCCCATCGGCGAGGCCACCGTAGTCGAACGCGCCCATGTCGCGCGCATGAAAAAGTTCCTCAACTTCGTCGGCCAATCGGTCGATCCCAACGGCAAATTCCTCCACGCCATGCGCCGCGCCATGACCGAGGCCGAACTCTTCGCCGTCTGCGCCGAACACCTGCTCGCCCGCCGCGACCACCCCTTCGCCACCGAACCCTACGCCGGCGTCATCGCCCGCCCCAACTGCGAAACCCCCGACGCCGACGGGTGTTCGCTCGAATCCATCAGCGCCTGAAAACGGCCCGCGCCCTGCTCTCCCCGTCCCCCATGCGCGCCCGCCTCCTCGTCGCCCCAATCCTCGCCCTCCTCTTGCTCGGCGCGAGTTTGCTCGCCCCCGGCTGCGCCAAAGCCCCCGACCCGTCCGCCTCCGCCGCCTCACCGGGCCGAAAAATCCTTCACTTCGGCAACGGCACCGAGCCCCAGGACCTCGACCCGCACATCGTCACCGGTGTCACCGAGCACCATATCATCACCGCCCTGTTCGAGGGTCTGGTCACCTACGATGCCTCCAGCGAGGGCGTCGCCCCCGGCGTGGCCGAGCGCTGGGAAACCTCGCCCGACAAACTTACCTGGACCTTCCACCTCCGCCCCGACGCCCGCTGGTCCAACGGCGACCCGCTCACCGCCCGCGATTTCCTGCGCTCCTTCCAACGCATTCTCACCCCGTCCCTCGGTTCCGAATACGCCTACAAACTCCACCACGTCGTCGGCGCCGAGGAGTTTAATCAGGGCAAACTCGCCGACTTCGCCCAGACCGGTTTCTCCGCACCCGACGACCACACCCTCGTCCTCCGCCTCAAGCACCCCGTTCCCTACCTGCTCGAAGCGCTCAAGCACTACTCCTGGTTCCCGGTTCACCTGCCCACCATCGAGAAATTTGGCCCCGCCGACCGGCGCGGCAGCCGCTGGACCCTGCCTGCCAACTTCGTCGGCAACGGCCCCTTCGTGCTCAAAACCTGGCTGCCCAACCAGGTCATCACAGTGGAGCGCTCCCCGACCTACCGCGGCGCGGTCACGCCCCGGCTCGACGGCATCGCCTTCCATGCGGTGGACTCCGAAGACGCCGAGGAACGTTTGTTTCGCGGCGGCCAGCTCCACGTCACCCAGTCTGTCCCCCTTGGCCGCATTGACGCCTACCGCAGCCAACCCGACTCCCCGCTGGTGATCGCGCCCTACTACGGCACCTATTTTTACCGCTTCAACACCACCCGCCCCCCGCTCGACGACGCCCGGGTGCGCCGCGCCCTCGCCCTCGCCATCGACCGCGAAGCCATTGTTAAAAACATCCTTCGCGCCGGCCAGGAACCCGCCTTGCACTTCACCCCGCCCTACGCCGGATTCATCCCCGGCGAAGTGCTGCGCTTCGATCTCGCCGAGGCCCGCCGCCTGCTCGCCGCCGCCGGTTACCCCGAGGGTCGCGGCCTGCGCCGCATCGAGATTCTCTACAACACCTCCGAGGCCCACAAGGTCATCGCCGAAGCCATCCAGCAGATGTGGAAAACCGGCCTTGGCGTGGACATCGCCCTGCGCAACGAGGAGTGGAAGGTTTACCTCGATTCGCAGCACAGCCTCGCCTTCGACGTCGCTCGCACCGGCTGGATCGGTGACTACCCCGACCCCCACACTTTCCTCGATCTCTTGGTATCGGGCGGCGGTAATAACGACACCGGTTACGCCAACCCAACCTACGACCGCCTGCTCGCCACCGCGCTCAACGCGCCCGACGAAGCCGTCCGCATGACCATCTACCGTGAACTCGACTCGATCATCACCCGAGACCTGCCCGTGCTACCGCTCTACTTCTACAAACGCGTTTACCTGCTCAGTCCCAAAGTGCGCAACTGGTCATCCAACATCCTCGACAACCGCGGCTGGCAATACATCGACCTCGCCAACTAAGTCCCCCCTCGCACTCCCACTTACTAGCTCTACCAGCTTACTAGCTCTACTAGCCTTACTAGCTCTCATGCTCCGCTTCATCCTAAAACGTCTGCTCGAAACGATCCCGGTCCTCCTGGTGATCGTGACCGCCACGTTTTTCATGCTGCGCCTCGTGCCCGGTGGCCCCTTCACCGCGGAGAAAGCCGTTTCCAAAGAGATCATGCAAAACCTGGAGGCCCACTACGGCCTCGATAAGCCTCTCGGCCGCCAATACCTGAGCTACCTCGGCGATCTCGCGCCCAAGCGTTTCGCCCCGTGGCGGCTCTTTGCCGACGCTGACCGCAACGGCACCCTCGACTTCGACCTGCAAGCCGCCTTCGGCATCAACCTCGGACCCTCGTTCAAATACCCCAACCGCACGGTCAACGAGATCATCGCCGGCAAACTCCCCGCCTCGCTCGAACTCGGCCTCTGGGCCCTGCTCGTCGCCCTCGCCCTCGGCATCACCCTCGGCGTGCTGGCAGCCATGCGCAAAAACACCGGTGTGGACTACGCCGCCTCCACCCTCGCGATGGTCGGCATCTGCGTGCCGACCTTCGTGATGGGCCCGCTGCTTGTCCTGCTCTTCGCCCTGCACCTGCGCTGGTTTAACGCCTCCGGCTGGTATATCGCCGCCGACCGCGTGCTGCCCGCCGCCACCCTCGGCCTGGTTTACGCCGCTTACATCGCCCGCCTCACCCGCGGCGGCATGCTTGAAGTGCTCAACCAGGATTACATTCGCACCGCCCGGGCCAAGGGTGCCACCGAGCTCCGCATCGTGCTCCGCCACGCCCTGCGCGGCGGCCTGCTCCCTGTCGTCACCTTTCTCGGGCCCGCCATCGCGGGCATCATCTCGGGCTCGTTCGTGATCGAGACCATCTTCCAAATCCCCGGCCTCGGGCGTGAGTTCGTCAACTCCGCCTTCAACCGCGACTACACCTTGGTCAGCGGCACCGTGCTGCTCTACGCCGGCCTCATCGTCGGCCTGAACCTCGTGGTGGACGTGGTCCAAGTCTGGCTCAACCCGCGCCTCAAATTCGAATGAGCGCCGTCGCCCAACCCGAACCCGCCCACTCCCCCGGCCGCGATGCCTGGCTGCGTTTGCGCCGCAACCGCCTGGCGTTGATCTCGGGTGTATTCCTGCTGGCGCTGGCCTTCACCTGCATCGTCGTCCCGCCCTTCCTCGGCCAGGGCTACGCCGACCAAAACCTCGCCCTCGGCGCCACCTCACCTTCCGCCGCGCACTGGTTCGGCACCGACGAGCTGGGGCGCGACCAATTCGCCCGCGTGCTCTACGGCGGGCGCATCTCGCTCATGGTCGGCTTCGTCGCCTCGCTGGTCGCGCTTAGCATCGGCGTGACCTACGGCGCGGTCGCCGGCTACGTAGGCGGCAAACTCGACGCCCTGCTCATGCGCGTGGTGGACATCCTCTACGCCCTGCCCTTCACCATTTTTGTCATCCTCATCATGGTCTTCCTCAAGGAGCCGATGAACGACCTCGACGCCTGGCTGCGCCGCTTCGATTTCCTCAAAAACCTCCAGGGCATCGGCAAGATCGTCGGCCTCTTCGCCGCCATCGGCGCAGTCGAGTGGCTGACCATGGCCCGCATCGTGCGCGGCCAGGTGCTCACGGTCAAAAAAATGGAATACATCGAGGCCGCCCGCACCCTCGGCTACAGCCATTCACGCATCATTTTCCGCCACATCATCCCCAACGTCCTCGGCCCCGTTATCGTGTTCACCACCCTGACGATTCCAGCCGTGATGATGCTGGAGAGTTTTCTCAGTTTCCTCGGCCTCGGCGTCGATGCACCCCTGAGCAGCTGGGGCACCCTGATCAAAGACGGCGCGGACAAAATGGAGAACTTCCCCTGGTTGCTGATCTTCCCCGGCGGCCTCTTCGCCACCACCCTGCTCGCCCTAAACCTCCTCGGCGACGGTCTGCGCGACGCCCTAGACGTCCGCGCCGCCAAGGATTGAGCCCCCTCCCGCCGCGCCTCAGCCCGGGCGCACCCGGCCAAACACCTGTTCCAGCATGGTGTTCAAATCCTCGCCCGGCACGACACGACCCTTGCGCTTGGCCACCAACTCCCGTCCGCGATTCGTTTTCAACAAACCTTCGTCACTCGCCACGATCCGGACCTCGCCCGGCTTCCAGCCGGCAAATTCCCCCGCCGCCACCTGCCGCCAGCG
>CANIWJ010000066.1 GCA_947471035.1 Verrucomicrobiota bacterium | reverse complement strand
GCCGAGCAACCCGAGCTCGCCGCCGACCGCGCCGCCCTCGCCCGCGCCCTCGCCAAACGCCGCGCCCACCAAGAAGAATATTTTAACCTCATCGCCGGCCGCCTGGGCAAAAACTACTGCCCCGGCCGCTCCTGGGAAGCCCTCGGCCACCTCGCCCTGCGCCTCGCTCCGCCCATCGACATCGCCGACCTCGGCGCCGGTGAGGGCCTCGTTTCCCAACTCCTCGCCCGCCGCGCCCGCCGCGTCTGGTGCATCGACAGCTCACCCAAAATGGTCGAGGTCGGCACCGCCCTCGCAGAGAAAAACGGCCTCGCCAACCTCACCTACAAACTCGGCGACATCGAAAAAATCCCCCTGCCCGATGCCTCCGTCGATCTGGCCATCCTCAGCCAGGCCCTGCACCACGCCCGCCACCCGCAGACCGCCGTGGCTGAGGCCGCCCGCATCCTGCGCCCCGGCGGACAACTGCTCGTGCTCGACCTGCGCGAGCACGATTTCGAAAAGGCTCGCGAGCTCTACGCCGACGTGTGGCTCGGCTTCACCGAAAACACCCTGCATGCCTTCCTCGAAACCGCCGGCTTCCAATCCATCGAAGTCGTCACCGTGGCCCGCGAAGCCGAAGCCCCCCACTTCGAAACCCTGCTCGCCAGCGGCAAAAAACCGGCCTAAGCGGCAACGACTCAGTCGGGTTAGCTACGCAAGCCAGGAGCCCCCGCCCCCAGCCCAAAGTAACCTATTGGGTTACTCGATGTCTTGGTTGCGCGGATGGAACTTCGCGTGCTGCTCGACCAGGCGTTTTTCCTCTACAGCGGTGTAAATCTGAGTGGTTTCCAGATTGGCGTGCCCGAGCATTTCCTGAATCGAGCGCAGGTCGGCCCCGCCGCCTAACAAGTGCGAGGCAAAACTATGCCGCAGCTGGTGCGGCTTTACCCCGCGCTCGATGCCCGCCGCCGCCGCGTATTTCTGCACCAGATACCACAGCGTCTTGCGCGAAAGCGGACCGCCCCGCTCACTGAGAAAAACCGCCCCGCCGGTTTTCGCCCGCACCAGCTTGGGCCTCCCCGCGTCCAGATACACCCGCAAGGCCGCCACGGCCCGCCCGCCCACCGGCACCACCCGCTCCTTCGCGCCTTTGCCAAACACCCGCAGAAACCCGTTCTCCAAATCCAGTTGCTGCAAGCCCAAGCCCGCCAGTTCGGAGACGCGCAGCCCGCTGGAGTAAAAAAGCTCGAGCAAAGCCCTGTCGCGCAACGCCAACTCATCGCCGCCCTGCGGTGCGGCCAGCAACCGATTCACCTCGGCCTCGCTCAACATGCCCGGCACCCGCCGCACCAGTTTAGGACCTGACAACAGAGCCGTGAAATCGTCCTCGCGCACCCGCTCGCGCACTAGATGCCGGGCCAGCATGCGCAGGGCGGTGAGCTTGCGCGCCTGACTAGCCACCGCCAGTTCGTCGCCGGTGAGCGAATGCAGCCAATCGCTTGCCTGCTCCACCGTCACTTCGCGCCAATCCTTCACTCCGGCATGCCGCGCCAGCCACAAGGCGCATTGAGTCAAATCCGATTCGTAGGCCGACAAGGTGTTATCCGATCGACCGCGCTCCAGCGTGAGCACATTGCCGAAGTCCTCGATCCCGGCCTGCATCGCCGATGGGAGGGACGACTCGGGCGGCGCACCCGCGATCACATCGGCGGGCGCGGCGGGGATTTCAGCCGCCCGCGCGCGAGGTTTTTTGGCGGCGACTTTGGTTGGCATCGTGACACAAAAAAGCGCTCCGAAAGCGGGAGCGCTAGTTAAACCGGCGAAAGGTTCGCCCAGGTATCGCTTAGTAGCGGCGACGGTAGGTGGGTGTCGGAGAGGGATTGGTCTCGCGCACTCGGTAGGTGATGCGCGCCTTCTCCAAATCGTAGGGGCTCATCTCCATTTTCACCCGGTCACCAGTCGAGATGCGGATGAAATTCTTACGCAGCTTGCCCGAGATATGGGCCAAAACGATATGACCGTTGGACAACTGAACCTTGAACATCGTGCCCGGAAGCACGGTGACGATCTTGCCTTCGACTTCGATCGATTTGCTGTCAGTGGTTTCAGACATACTGGATGGCGTGAGTGCCCGGGACGAGGATTAGTGTCATGCGTAGAGAGTTCGTAAAGTTCACTTGTAAGCCGCAACCAGCCCTCCCTAGTCAAGGGCTTTCCCCCCACCCGACCCGCCCGAGCCCGTTTTTTACATCGATGGTCCAGTCCACCCCCACGCCGCCCGCCTGCCCCTTTCCTAAACTTTTCCCCTCTCAACTGGTGCGGGATGACGCCTTCTACATGGCCATGGCCTATAACCAGGCCATCGAGGCCTGGCGGCAGGACGAGGTGCCCATCGGCTGCGTGATCGAGCGCGACGGCGAGATCATCGCCCTCGCCCACAACACGGTGGAAGCCTCCCATGATCCCACCGCCCACGCCGAAATGCTGGCCATCACCCAGGCCGCCGCAGCGCTCGGCAACTGGCGACTGGAAAACTGCACTCTCTACGTCACCAAGGAACCCTGCCCCATGTGCAGCGGCGCAACCCTGATGTCTCGCCTCAAACGCGTGTGCTACGCGGTGTCCGACCCCAAAATGGGCTGCCTCGGCGGAGCGACCAACCTCAACGATCTGGCACGGGTTAACCATCACCTCGAACTCACCGCCGGCGGCGTGCTGGAACCAGAGTGCAAAGACCTCCTTCAGTCTTTCTTCCGCCTCAAACGCGCCGCACCGGACGCACCGGACGCACCGGCCAACTAACTCCACCGCCCCATGTCCGCCGCTGCTTTCCCCACACCGACTCGCCGCATTCTCGGAGTGACGTTTTTCGTGGGCACGCTCGACCGGGCTACGGATCACGCGCTGGCGGGCGGCCTCGTCGTCGCACCCTCCGGGCCGGGAATGGCGGCGGACCTCGTGCATTCCCCTGCCTACCGCGCCGCTCTCACCACTGCCGACCTCGTCATCACCGATTCCAGTTGGATGGTGCTACTCTGGCGCTTGTTCACCGGCGAAAAACTGCCCCGCCACTCCGGCCTGGCTCTCATGCGCGCCGTGCTCGCAAGACCCGAGCTCAAAAACCCCGGTGCAGTTTTCTGGGTGATGCCCTCCACCACCGAGCGCGCGTGCAACCTTGCCT
Source organism: Verrucomicrobiota bacterium (assembly GCA_947471035.1). Taxonomy (GTDB): domain Bacteria; phylum Verrucomicrobiota; class Verrucomicrobiia; order Opitutales; family Opitutaceae; genus IMCC26134_A. The sequence continues at coordinate 14,006 of CANIWJ010000066.1, read as the reverse complement.
GGCTTCGCGCCCAAGGCTTTCCGGTAACCGAAAGCGACACCTACCTCGCGCCACGTTATTCCCCCAGCGGCCCGCTTATCGATTCCACTCTGCTCGCGCTGCTCCAACAACGTCGCCCCGCCGTCGTGATGCTCGCCATCGGTGGCGGCGTGCAAGAACGCCTCGGCCACACCCTGCGTGCCGAACTTGGCTATCGCCCGGCCATTCTCTGCCTCGGGGCGGCCATCGCGTTTTTAACCGGTGCCCAGACCGCGATTCCACCCTGGGCGGACCGTTGCTACCTCGGATGGTTGATCCGGCTGGTGCGCACCCCACGCAGCTTCTGGCCTCGCCTCTGGAAAGCCCTCCGTCTCGCCCCCCTGCTGCGCCGCTACCGGGATACCCTTCCCGAATTAGTCTAAATCGACACCTTCATGCCCGATCTCGCCGCCCTCGACTGGCCCGCCCTCGAACGCCTCCGCGCCACCTTCCTCGCCCGCGACGCCGCGTCAAACGGCCCGTATTGGCAAAAACCCGCCGCCCTCGCCGCCTACGACGCCACCTACGCCGAGCGCATCGGCTGGAAGTGGGACGCCCTCCTGCGCGAGCTTCGCCTCCGTCACTGGTCGCCCCCCGCCGGGACGACCTTGCTCGATTTCGGCTGCGGATCCGGCGTCGCCGGACGACGCGTGCTTGCCGCCTTCGGCCCCGCACACTTCACCTCACTGGCCCTCGCCGACCATAGCCCGGAAGCCGTGACCTACGCCGCCGAATGCGCCCGCGCCACCTTCCCCGGCCTTAGCGTCGCCACGCCAACGAGCCTTGATCCGGCAAGCTTCGATGCCAGCCGCACGACTCTCGTGATCAGCCACGTTTTAAACGAGTTAACTCCCGCCGCGCGCGATGCCCTGATCGCCCTCGCCGCCCGTGCCGCCTGCGTCATCTGGGTGGAGCCCGGCACCCATGCCGACAGCCGCGCCCTCGCCACCGTGCGCGACCAGTTGCGCGACGGACACCGCATCATCGCTCCGTGCACCCACCGGGAAAACTGCCCGCTCTTCCTCGAAGCCAACGCCCGCGATTGGTGCCACTTTTTCGCCGAACCGCCGCCCGGCGTGCAAAACGACCCCGACTGGGTGCGTTTCTCCCAACGCGCCGGGGTCGATCTACGCAGCCAGGCCTACAGCTGCCTCGTGCTTGAACGCACCACTTCCAACCCTGACAGCAACTTGCGGCTCGCCCGCGTACTGGGTCGCCCCGAAGTTTTTAAGCCCTACGCCCGCCTCCTCGCCTGCGAAGCCGACGGCCTGCACTGGCTCGAACTCGCCAAACGTACCGACCCCGCGCTGGTCAAACGCCTCGACCGCTCCCCACCCGTGCCCCTCTACGCGCTGGTGCACGACGGCAAACGCCTCGCCTGCGCCACGCCGATGGTGGAGGGCGACGCGTAAACCGAGTTTTCGGCTTCCCACGGTCAGGAGGACGCACGAGTTCCGCGTGCCGACTTCGGCGTCCCGCAGAAGTTCTCCGGCCTTCCGGGTAAATCTCTCGCCGCCTGCGCAAATCCAACATCGAGATCACCGCCGCCGACTCCGCTTAGTCTGTCGGTGCGTCGTATCGGCTCCGTCGTAAGCCGCGTCGTCTTAGTTTGAACTCATCTCGATCTGGTGGTTTCCTTTTCGGCGTGTTCGACCCTGCGCTCAGTCTGCCAGCTGTCCGGCGTGTTTCGATCACGCTCGGTTTTATGCTGGCACTCGTCCACCCCCACGCCCGCGCATCTGTGCAGCTCGACATCCCGCCGCGCCAACAATGGGACGACTACGGCGGCTACTGCGGGGAGGTCTCCATCCAGTCCATCGCCCTCTATTTCGGCACCTACATTTCCCAATACCGCGTCCGCGCCATCATTGACCCGACCCAGCAACAGGACGCGTTGGTGCCCTACAACACCGCCCCGATCTTCGACGCCTTGCGCCTCAATACCACCAGTTGGAATTCCAACTCCGCCCAGCCCCAATATCAGCCCTACCTCGCCTGGGCCAAAGCTCACCTGGCGCTGGGCCACCCCGTCATCATTGACGTTTACATCAAGGGCCTTAGCGACCCCGACTACGATCACATCATGGCCGCCACCGGCTTCACTTCCACCGATACGACCGCCTACCACGCCACCGACACCCTTATATTCAACGACAACTACGCCGCAACTCCCTTCACCCGCACCTTCGACTCCCTCTTCGATACCCGCTCCATGAACGGCAACGGCGCGCTCTACACCTACTGCATTCCACGCAATATCGACTACGGCTGCGCCGTCACCGGCATCAAAGACGACTCCGGCACCGCCCGTCCCGTCACGCTCCGGGTGGATAAATGGGGCGAGCCGAACCTCCTGCACTCCGCAGCCCCCGTTCAGATGAACGCCACAATCGAGGTCCGCAACCTCACCGCGGACGACATTTATGTCCTGCTGCGTTACGACACCTACCAAAGCGTCCCGACCAACAACTACCTCACGAGCCCCCACGGCCCGGCAATCTACTTCGTGGCGCGTCAGGGCACCCACACCTTCACGGATACATTCCAGTCGGATGCCACCGTGATTTACCGCTGCGTCCCGTCTGGGCTCCTTATGCCCGGCGTGACGGCTCTGGAAATGGACGCGACACTCGTATCCCTACGTTTCACCACTCGCAGCAACCAGACCTACTACGTCCAAGCCAGCGACGAGCTAAGCCCCGCGAGCTGGACGACCGTATCATCCAGCATCAGCGGCACCGGAGGAGTCGTCACATTTACGGAGCCCAGGACGCCGGGGAAACTTCGCCGCTTCTATCGCGTCTGCCTCATGACGCCTTGATGCGGGCACGGGGTAAACGTGCCACACGACGGCAGTTTCCTGCGTCGTATATCGCTCGCACGCGCAGAGGATACACCTGAAAGAATCGGCGGTTCGTAGAGTAGCGTTGGCCGTCCTCGGCCAAGATTTTTCTCCACAAAAGCTGATCCTGGCTGCTTGCTCTCAAAACTTGCCCCCCGTAGGGCCAGCATGTCTGAGGCTGAGCAAACGGAACTTCTCTGCGTCTTCGCCCCTCTGCGTTAAAAATCGGAATGCATGGTATAACTGACTTCAGGCCAAAACCCGCTCGTGTGTCACCCCGCCCGCCGCTAATAAGTCGAGCGCGCCAGCCAGCGGCGCGATGCGACCAGCCGCCACCGCCTGCTCAATCTCGCCGCGGAGCGTTTTCACCGCCTCGGTGCCATAAAAGTCGGAGCGCAAGCGTTCTTCGATCAGCGCGTGCATCCACGCCACCGCCTGATCGCGCCGCCGCCGCCCGGTCGCGCCGGTTTGCTCACCCGTGGCGAAATACGCCAACAAACTCGTCCACACTTCGGCCACGCCCGCGCCGGTGCGCGCCGAGGCGGTTTGCACGGTGGTTTTCCAGCCTTCCGTCGCCGGACGCAGGTAATGCAACACCCGCCGCATCTCGGCCAGAGCCGCCGTGCAGCGGGGGATGTTGTCCCCGTCGGCTTTATTGATGACCATCAGGTCGGCCATTTCGATCACGCCTTTTTTGATGCCCTGCATCTCATCGCCCGCCCCGGCGATGGAGAGCACTACGAAGGCGTCTACCATCGCGCGCACCGAGACTTCGTTTTGCCCCACCCCGACCGTCTCGACCATCACCACATCGTAGCCCGCCGCTTCGCAGACCAAAATAGCCTCGCGGGTCTTGCGCGTGACGCCACCCAGCGAGCCGCCAGAAGGCGAGGGCCGGATAAACGCGCGCGGATCGCGTCCGAGTAGTTCCATGCGCACTTTGTCGCCCAAAATACTGCCGCCCGTGACCGCGCTCGACGGGTCGATGGCCAACACCGCCAGCTTGTGCCCCTGTCCGACCAGATGCAGGCCAAAGGCCTCGATAAACGTGCTTTTACCCGCGCCCGGAATACCGGTCAGCCCGATCCGCCGCGCCCGCCCGGTATGGGGCAACAAAGCGGCCAACAACTCCTGCGCCTGTCGGCGATGGGCGGGCGCATTGCTCTCCACCAAGGTAATCGCCCGGCCCAGCACACCCGGATCGCAGGCCAGCACACCTTTCACGTAATCCTCGGTGGACAGCGTGGCGCGGCGGCGCGGCGGCGGTGTAGCGTTGCTTGCGCCGGAGGGGCGCACGCCCTGCATAACCCACGTGGTAAACGTCGGCCCGCAATCGTCCGGTACCCAATCGGGGCGGGGCTGAGGACAACCATCATGAAGCTGGAGTGGTTTTTCGGGCATGGTTATAAAAGTTACTAAACCCGGATTAACGGCTCCGGGACCGCCGAGGGACAAGGCCACAAAAAAGCACCGGCCAACCGACCGGTGCTTTCGCGATCAACACTACTCAAGCCGCAGGCTCGCTGACGCGTTCCAGGAGCAGCTCCAGCGTGCGCAGCGAGGACTTGGTGATCACCGTGCCGGGGCCGAAGATCGCGCTCGCGCCGTTGGCCAGCAGGAAGTCGTAGTCCTGCGCCGGAATAACACCGCCGCACACCAGCATAATGTCCTCGCGGCCGAGGGCCTTGAGGGCGTCGCGCAGGGCGGGCAACAATGTCTTGTGGCCGGCAGCGAGCGAGCTCATGGCCACGCAATGCACGTCGTTTTCCACCGCCTGGCGGGCGGCTTCCTCGGGCGTCTGGAAGAGCGGCCCGATGTCGATGTCGAAGCCCAGGTCGGCCATCGCGGTGGCGACCACCTTGGCGCCGCGATCGTGTCCGTCCTGACCGAGCTTGGCGATGAGCAGACGTGGACGACGGCCCTCGATACCCTCGAATTTGGCCACGAGCTCCTTGATGCGATCGACCGTCTTGTCGGAGCCGAATTCCTGGCGATAGACGCCGCTGATGGAACGGATCTGGGCCTGATAGCGGCCATAAACCTCTTCCAGCGCGTCACTGATTTCACCCAGCGTGGCGCGGGCCTGCGCGGCGGTGACGGCCAGCGCGAGCAGGTTGCCTTCGCCACCCTTGGCGCAAGCAGTGAGCGCGGCCAGCGCGGCCTTGACGGCGGGCTCGTTGCGCGCGGCGCGGAGCTCGGCCAGACGCTTGATCTGGGCGATGCGCACGGCGGTGTTGTCCACCTCCAGGATATCGAGCGGGGCCTCCTGCTTGAGGCGGTGTTTGTTCAGGCCGACGATGGTCTCGCGACCGTTGTCGATTCGTGCCTGGCGACGGGCGGCGGCTTCCTCAATGCGGAGCTTGGGGATGCCGGCCTCGATGGCCTTGGTCATGCCACCCATCTTTTCCACTTCGTCGAGGTGGGCGCGGGCTTTTTTGATCAACTCGTTGGTCAGGTATTCGACGTAGTAGCTGCCGCCGAACGGATCGACCACCGAGCAAATGCCCGTCTCCTGCTGGAGATGGAGCTGGGTGTTGCGGGCGATGCGGGCCGAGAACTCGGTGGGCAACGCGATGGCTTCGTCGAGCGCGTTGGTGTGCAGCGACTGGGTGTGGCCGCAGGCGGCGGCGAGCGCCTCCATGCAGGTGCGGGCGACGTTGTTAAACGGATCCTGCTCGGTGAGCGACCAGCCCGAGGTCTGCGAGTGCGTGCGCAGGGCGCAGGACTTGGGATTCTTCGGGTTGAAGCGGCCGACGATCTCGGCCCAGAGAGTGCGGCCGGCGCGCATCTTGGCGACTTCCATGAAGAAGTTTTTGCCAATGGCCCAGAAGAACGAGAGGCGGGGCGCGAACGCATCCACACTCAAGCCGGCGGCGACGCCGGTGCGCAGATAATCGAGACCGTCGGCCAGGGTGTAGGCCAGCTCCAGGTCGGCGGTGGCACCGGCCTCCTGCATGTGGTAACCCGAGATCGAGATGCTGTTAAACTTCGGCATCTGCTGCGAGGTGAAGGAGAAGATGTCCGCGATGATCTTCATCGAGGGCGTGGGCGGATAGATGTAGGTATTCCGCACCATGAACTCCTTCAGAATGTCGTTCTGAATCGTGCCGGCCAGATCGGTCAGCTTGGCACCCTGTTCGAGGGCGGCCGCGATGTAGAACGCCATGACGGGCAGCACCGCGCCGTTCATGGTCATGGAGACCGACACCTTATCGAGCGGGATCGAATCGAAGAGCACCTTCATGTCCTCGACCGAGTCGATGGCCACGCCGGCCTTGCCGACATCGCCGACCACGCGGGGGTGATCGCTGTCGTAGCCACGATGCGTCGCCAGGTCGAAGGCGACCGATAGGCCTGCCTGACCGGCCGCGAGATTGCGGCGGTAGAAGGCGTTGGATTCCTCGGCGGTGGAGAAGCCCGCGTATTGGCGGACCGTCCACGGTTTCTGCACATACATCGTGGCGTAGGGGCCACGGGTGAACGGCGTGAGGCCGGGCATGGTGTCGAGCGCGGCGGCCGGCGGCAGATCCGCCGAGGTGAAGACGGGCTTGAGCGGGATTTGCTCGTAGTTCTCCGTCAATTCGGCGGCGGGCGCGGCGGCCGGCGCAGTGGCGGGCACGGCGATATCGTCGTAGCCGAGACGGCTAAAGTCGGGATTAGTATTAGGATTCATCAGAGGGCTCCGATTTTCTTGAGCAAGAGGGCGAGGGTTTCTTCCGCAGAAGCGCGGAGGTGGATGAACTGATCGATACCGGCGGCGGCGAAGGCGTTCTTAACCGCTTCGTCAGCAGGCAGACCGGCCAGCACGAGCGTAACGTTCGGGCAGGCGGCGCGCGCGGCGGCGGTGAAAGCCGGCACGAGTTCCGGATAGGTTTCGTCGGTCGAGCAAAGCACCGCGACTTCGGCACCCGAGGCGGCAAGGGCCTTGGCGGCCTCGGCGGCGTCGGTGAAGGTTTGTTTGGCCACGAGTTCGAAGCCACCCGGCGCGAAGAAACCGGCGGCGAAATCCGCGCGGCCCTTGTGCTGGATGAGCGGTCCCATCTTGGCGAGGAACACGCGGGGGCGTTTTCCGGTGCGCACCGCGTAGGCGGCGCTGGCGTCGCGCAGTTTTTCAAACCCGGCGGCGGCGCGAAAAGCGACGGCCGGTGTGATCTTTTCCGCCGACCAGGCGGCGGCGGGCGCGGCGGCGAGAATCGCCGAAGCGGGCAAGGGTGTCTCGCGCAGATTGGGGAACAGGTTTGTGCCCACGATTCCACTACGACGCGCGCCGACCGCCTGGGCTTTTTCCTTGGCGGCGGCGGCGGCGAGCTTTTGCAGCTCGCCCGAGCGCAGCGCGGCGGAGAAACCGCCCTTGGCTTCGAGGCCCTGGAAAAGCTCCCAAGCCTTGCGGGCCAGCTCGTCGGTCAGGCTCTCGATACACCAGGAACCGCCCGCCGGATCGGCGGGGACCGTGGTGCCGAACTCCTCGGCAAGCATCACGTGGACATTGCGAGCGATGCGGCGGGCGAAACTCTCGCCCGTGCCGACACCGTCCAGACCGTCATAGGGGGCGATGTGCAACGAATCCACGCTGCCCAACACCGCCGCGAAAGCCTCGGTGGTGACGCGCAGCATGTTCACATGGGCGTCGAGGCGGGTTTTGTTCCAACGGGTGGTCACGGCATGCACCGTGGCGCGACCGGCCAGCGAGGCGTCGCCGCCCAGCGCGACCACGACGCGGGTCAAGAGCGGCCGCCAGGCGCGGAATTTGGCCGCTTCCATGAGGAATTGCGGGCCGCTGCCGAAATTGAGGCGCAGACGTGGCACCGCAACCCCCAGCGGCACGCCGCGATCACGCAGGGCACGCAGGGTTTCCACCGTGGCGGAAAGAGCGAAAGCCAGCTCGTGCACGGCGGTCCCGCCCGCTTCGGCCCAGAGACCGGCGTTAACACCGACGGTGCGGAGCGCGGGGGCAGATTGCGCGGCGCGCTTGGTCCAAGCAGCCAGCGCATCGAACGCGGCGGGCAACGCGACTGGCAGCGCGCCCGCGGAGGCCCAAACTCCGAGCGGATCGGCGGTCACCGAACCAGTGAGTGCCGATCCCTTAAAGCCCTGCTGCTCCGCCCAGGCCAGGTAGCGATCCCCCAGCGCGACAGCGTCGACCCCGGCGTCGATATGCACGGGGAGCACACCGGCTTCGACTCCGGCCAGCGCGGCGGCGAGATCGGCGGCGGTGTCGAGCGCCAGACCATTTGGTCGCACGGGCGTGGCGGCGAAGAGCACCGCCGCGTTCTGACCGGTCATGAGGTCTTCACGCAGGCGTTGGTTAAATTCAGCGGGGGTCGCGGCGGCGATTTCCTGCGCCACTTCCCAGCCCTCGACCGCGTAGCCCGTCGCGCGGGTGCCGCGCAGGAAAGGGGCCGTGCCGGGCGGCTTGGCCAGCAACTCCGCATGTGCGGCGCGCTTGGAGATGTCCACGCGAGTGTAGAGCGGTTGCAGTGTGATGCCCTCGAAAGTGCGTGTGAGCAGTTTTTTATCGAAGGGAACGCCCTTCAGCTCGGCCTCTACGGTGCGGCGCCAGGTCGCGATCGAAGCGGCCAGGGTCTCATCCTCGGGCGGGGTGGCTAGTGCGGTGGTTGACATGGTGATCGTGGATTAAAATTCCGAGGCCGAAGCGCCCCGTGATGCTAATACCATACGGAATTCCGCCGAAGTTTACTGCGCGGATTTTGTGCAAGAAGCGCACGTCTTTAACCAAAGCCCGCGAAGCCGAAATCGGCGTTTTACCCTAATCTCACCCCGTCGTAACCGAAACCCTACAACGCACATGATCACCCGCATCGACCATCTCGGTATCGCCGTCCGCTCGCTCGACGTCGCCATCCCCTATTACGAAAAGGCCCTCGGCCTTAAGTGCGAACACCGCGAGGAGGTCGCGTCCCAGCAAGTTCGGACCGCCTTCTTCAACTGCGGTGAAGTGCACCTTGAATTGCTTGAGCCAATGTCGCCCGACAGTCCCGTCGGTAAATTTATCGAGAAAAACGGTGAAGGCATCCACCACGTCGCTTTCGCCACCGACAACCTCACCGGCCAGCTCCAGCAGGCCGCCGACGCCGGCGTGAAACTCATCCACGCCACGCCGTTCGAGGGCGCGGCGGGCAAGATGGTCGCCTTCCTCCACCCCAAGTCCACCTTTGGAGTGCTCACGGAGTTCTGCGCCCCCAAGGCCTGAGTCCCCTCATCCCTGTAATTTAACAAGTCCACCACCATGGCCATCGACCCAGCACTGCTTAAACAACTCGAAGAAAAACGCCAGAAGGCCTACGCCGCCGGCGGTCTCGAAAAACTCGCCGAGCGCAAAAAGAAGGGCCTCATGAGCGCCCGCGAGCGCATCAACGCCCTCTTTCAACCCGACACCTTCATGGAGTTCGGTCTGCACGCGCAGCACGACGCCCATCACTTCGGCATGGGCGACAAAGAAATGCCCTGCGACGGTGTCATCACCGGCGTCGGCTACGTGGACGGCCGCCCCGTGGCCGCCTACGCCCAGGACTTCACCGTCGGCGGCGGCGCCGTCGGCCGCATTCACGCCAAGAAAATCTGCGACTTGATGGACTATGCCCAGCAGTCCGGCATCCCCGTAGTGGGAATCAACGACTCGGGCGGCGCGCGCATCCAGGAGGGCGACGTCTCGCTCTCCGGCTACGGCCAGGTGTTTTTCCGCAACGTCCTTCTCTCCGGTCTGGTGCCCCAGATCTCGGTGATCGCCGGCCCCTGCGCCGGTGGCGCGGCCTACTCGCCCGCCCTCACTGACTTCATCATCATGACGAGGAAGAACGCCCAGATGTTCATCTGCGGCCCGGACGTCATCAAAGCCGCCACCGGCGCGACCGTTACCATGGACGAAATCGGCAGCGCCGCCGCCCACGCCTCGGTAAGTGGCAACATCCACTTCATCGCCGAGGATGAAGCCAGTGCCATCGCCTTGGTCCAGAAACTCCATTCCTTCCTGCCGTCCAACAACGTGATGGATCCCCCCCATCGCAACAAGTCTGCGCTGATCGTGGAATCCGATGCCGGCATGAACGAAATCGTTCCCGCCGACGCCAAGAACCCGCTCGATGTGCAAAAGGTCATCGCTCGCCTCGTGGACGACGCCGACTTCCTCGAAGTGCAACGCGACTGGGCCAAGAACATCGTCGTCGGCTTCGCCCGCATCCAAGGCATCGTCGTCGGCATTGTCGCCAACCAACCCATGGTCAAGGCAGGCACGCTCGACATCGACTCATCCGACAAGGCCGCGCGTTTCATCCGCACCTGCAACTGCTTCAATGTGCCCATCGTCACCTTGGTGGACATCCCCGGCTTCATGCCCGGCCTGGCCCAGGAGCGCGGCGGTATCATCCGCCACGGCGCCAAGATGCTCTTCGCCTTCGCCGCCGCCACCGTGCCCAAGATCACCATCATCATGCGCAAATCCTACGGCGGTGCCTACCTCGCCATGTGCTCGAAGGACATGGGTGCCGACCTCGTTTACGCTTGGCCCTGCGCCGAGATCGCGGTCATGGGCGCCGATGGCGCGGTGAATATCCTCTACAAAAAGGAAATCACTTCCGCCGCCGACCCCAAGGCCAAGGCCAAGGAGCTCGCCGCCGATTATCGTGAAAAATTCGCCTCGCCTTACGAAGCCGCCAGCAAGGGCGTGATCACCGACGTGATCGAGCCCGCGCAGACCCGCAGCATCGTCGCCATGGCCCTGCGCAACACGCTCTCCAAGCGCGAGACCCGCCCACCCAAGAAGCACGGCAATATCCCGCTCTAATTAACGAACAAACATCCGCAAAATAGCTCTTACTTCCATTTATCATGAAAAAACTCCGCGTTACCGTAGAAGGTAAATCCTATGAAGTGCTCGTCGAAATGCTCGACGAAGCCGGTGCCGTCGCCGCACCTCCCCGAGCCGCCGTGCAAGCCGCCGCCATCCAATCAGCCCCGGTCAGCGCTCCGGTCTCCGCCCCGGTGGCTTCCGTTTCCGCCAAAGGTCCGGCCGCCGCTGGCGACATTCAAAGTCCGCTCGCGGGCAAAGTCGTCTCGATCGACGTTCAAGTGGGTCAGGCGGTCGCCGCCGGTGCCCAAGTCGCGACCGTCGAGGCGATGAAAATGAACACCTACATCTACGCATCCAACGCCGGCACCGTCGCCGCCATTCTCGTAAACGCCGGCGACGGCGTTGAAGAAGGCACCGCCTTGCTGCGCATCGCGTAAAAAACTGCATTCCCTGGCCAGCGCCGCCCAACAACCGGCGCTGGCCAGAATTCGCTCACGTTCTCATCCCTCCGCCTCCTTTTTCCATGAGCAAAGACACTCCCCTCCCGCCCCAACTGCTGGCTGTCATCGCCGCCGCCATTCATGCGACGTTCGCTGGCAAGGTTCGCATCGTGGCGGTCATTCCCATCTTCGACGCCGACTGGGCCCGCGAAGGCCGCCGCGATATTTTCACTTCGCACCGCATCCGCTAAGTTTACCTGCTCCGCCCGAGCACCAGCCACTACCATGAGCTCTCTTTTGCCTTCTCCCAGCGAGAGCGGAGTTTTCAGCGGCTGGATGCTCGACGTGGTGCCGTCCACCACCTCGACCAACGCACTCGCCGCCCGCCTGCCCGCCTGGCATGCCGTGCGCGCCGACACCCAGACCGAAGGTCGCGGACGCACCGGTCGCAAATGGGTATCTGATCGCGGCGGACTCTGGCTCTCCGCCGTCCTCCCCTGCCCCGGCCCCCGCGCCACTTGGGAACTACTCCCCCTCGCCGCAGGCTGGGCGCTGATCGCAGCCCTCTCGGAACTCGGCGCGGAAAACCTTCGCTTGCGCTGGCCGAATGACATCCTCTGCGGCCCCCGCAAACTCGCCGGCCTGCTGGTCGAACGCCACACCGCCGACACCGCCGTGGTCGGCATTGGCCTTAACGTCTTTAACCACCCCGAAACCGCCGCCGCCGAACTCGCCGGGGCCACCACGCGCCTCGCCGACTTGGCGCCGGTCGGCAACCACAACCTTGATGACATCGCTGGCGTCGTATTGCGCGCCCTCGCCGTCGCGCACGGCGCACTCGCCTCCGGAGACTTCCCCCTAATCGCCGAAGAGTTAAACCGATCCTGGCGCGAACCCCGCCGCGTAGCTCTAACCCTCGCCGACGAAACCCGCCCCACCACCGGCGTTTTTCTCGGCATCGACCCGCAAGGCCACCTGCGCCTGCGCCGCGACGACGGCATCACCCATACCTACGACGCCCATCGCGTAGCCTTGCTCCGCGAAATCGCCGATTAACTTCCCGCCCCCATTCCCCGCTCCCTTCCCCCCCTTTCCCACCATGAAACCCGTCCAATTCAACAACACCGTCCTCCGCGACGGCCACCAGTCCCTCGCCGCCACGCGCATGACCACCGCGCAGATGCTGCCCGCCGCCGCAATTCTGGACGAAATGGGCTTCTCCGGACTCGAAACCTGGGGCGGTGCCACCATCGACTCCTGCCTGCGTTTCCTCGGAGAAAACCCCTTCGACCGCCTCCGCGCCCTCAAAAAAGCCGCGCCCAAGACCCCGCAGCTCATGCTCCTGCGCGGGCAAAACATCGTGCAATACACCTCGTTTCCCGACGACGTGGTCGAGGCCTTCGTGCGCGCCGATGCCGCCGCCGGTCAGGATATTTTCCGTATCTTCGACGCCCTGAACGACACCCGCAACCTCACCACCGCCATCAAGACGGTTAAAGCCTGCGGCAAACACGCCCGCGGCGAGATCTGCTACACCACCAGCCCCGTCCACACCGTCGAGGCCTTCGTCAAGATGGGCTCCGCACTGCGCGACCTCGGCTGCGATAGCATCGGCATCAAAGACATGTCCGGCGTCATCGCCCCGCGCATCGCCTACGACATGGTCGCCCAGCTCCGCAAAAAAGTCGGCCTGCCCATCACCCTCCACACCCACGACACCGCCGGCCTCGGCGCCGCCGCCTACCTCGCCGCCATCGACGCCGGCGTGGACATCGTCGAGACCTCCATCGCCCCCTTCGCCAACGGCACCGCCCAGCCAGACACCCTGCGCATGCTCGCCCTGCTTGAAGGCCACGAGCGTTGCCCCAAATTCGACCTAAAAAAACTCGCCGAACTGCGCGAGTATTTCACCGGCGTTTACAAGGAATTGAGCAAGTTCACCTCGCCCGACAACGAGCGCGTGGACAGCGACACCCTCATCTACCAAGTCCCCGGCGGCATGCTCTCCAACTTCCGCAATCAGCTCAAAGAGCAGAACATGGGCGACAAGCTCCAGGAGGTTATGGCGGAAATCTTCTTCGTCCGCGAGGCCCTCGGTTGGATTCCGCTCGTCACCCCGACCTCCCAAATCGTCGGCACCCAGGCGATGTTGAACGTGAAGTTCGGCCGCTGGAAGACCATCGCCCCCGCCGCCGCAGATATCGCGCTCAACAAATACGGCCGCCCGCCCGGCACGGTGGACGCCGAGTTGCTCAAGCTCATCTTCGAGCGCACCGGAGCCAAGCCCATCGAAGGCCGCCCGGCCGACGCCCTCTCGCCCCGCATGCCCAAACTGCGCGAAGAACTCGCGGCGAAAAACCTGCCCACCGACGACGAGGCCTGCGTGCTGCACGCCATGTTCCCGCAGGAGTTTGCCAAGCTGCACGCACCCAAGCCCGCCGCCGTGCCCACGCCGTTAGTTTCAGTCACCGCGCCTGCCCCCGCCGCGCCCGCCGCTCCCAGCGCAGTCAGCACCGCCAAAGCCATCGGCCCCCTGCACCGCTACCGCCTCAACATCGGCGGCCAGCTCAGCGAAGCCTCGGTCGAAGAAATCGCCTGATGCGCCCCTAATCCCCCGCCGCCAACACAGGCGGCGAGGGACGGGGATAATTGAGCAACCTTGGCCGGGACGGCCAACGCTACACACAGAACCGCCGTTTTCTAAGGTGTAGAGTTGGCAATCCCCGGCCAATTATTCGTTCCCGCCCGTTGATCGGATGGGCTCACGGGGATTGCGCCCCGTGAGCCTTCCACACCACCGGACGTGCGGTTTTCCGCATCCGGCGGTTGAGAAGAGGCACGACCTATGTCGCGGCCGTTTCCCACGGCAGGGTAAACCCGTAACGTTCCAGCGTCTTGT
>CANIWJ010000065.1 GCA_947471035.1 Verrucomicrobiota bacterium | reverse complement strand
CCCTCGGCACCCGCGAGCAACACATCCGCCGCGACAAAGCCACGTCCAACATCTGCACCGCCCAGGTCCTCCTCGCCGTCATGGCGTCGATGTATGCCGTCTGGCACGGCCCCGCCGGTCTGCGCCACATCGCCACCCGTATCCAAGGCCTCACCACCGTGCTCGCCGCCGCTCTCCGCCGCGCCGGAGCGAGCGTGAACGCCGGCCCCGTTTTCGACACCTTTACCGTCGGCCACGTCTCCGCCGCCCGCGTCCACGCCGCCGCCGAGGCCCGCAAGCTCAACCTCCGAGTGATCGACGCCCACACCGTCGGCCTCTCCCTTGACGAAACCACGACCGAGGCCGAGCTCCGCGCCCTGCTCTCCTGCTTCAGCGAGGCCGCCACTCTCGACGCCGCCGACCTCGTCGCCACCGCCGCCGCCTTCGGCCCGCTCGCCCGCACCAGCGGCTACCTCACCGCCAAAGTCTTTAACCAGTACCACACCGAGCACGAACTGCTGCGCTACATCAAGCGCCTCGAGGCCAAGGATCTCTCCCTTTGCCACTCGATGATCTCGCTCGGCTCCTGCACCATGAAGCTGAACGCCGCCTCCGAGATGTTCCCCGTCTCCTGGCCCGAGTTTGGCGCGCTGCACCCCTTCGCCCCCGCCGACCAGACCCGCGGCTACGCCCGCCTCGTGCGCGACCTCGAAACCTGGCTCTCCGAGATCACCGGTTTCGCCGCCACCTCCCTCCAGCCCAACGCCGGCTCCCAAGGCGAATACGCCGGCCTGCTCGCCATCCGCGCCTACCACCACGCCCGCGGACAGGGCCACCGCAGCATCTGCCTCATCCCCACCAGCGCCCACGGCACCAACCCCGCCAGCGCCGTCATGGCCGGCTTCCAGGTTGTGCCCGTCGCCTGCGACGCCAAGGGCAACATCGACGTGGCCGACCTCTCCGCCAAGGCCGCCCAGCACGCCGCCGACCTCGCCGCGCTCATGATCACCTACCCGAGCACCCACGGCGTGTTCGAGGCCACCATCCGCGACATCTGCGCCGTCATCCACCAACACGGCGGCCAGGTTTACATGGACGGCGCCAACATGAACGCCCAGGTCGGCCTCACCTCCCCCGGCCGCATCGGGGCCGACGTCTGCCACCTGAATCTGCACAAAACCTTCTGCATCCCGCACGGCGGCGGCGGCCCCGGCGTGGGCCCGGTCTGCGTGGCCGCCCACCTCGCGCCCTACCTGCCCTCGCACCCGGTCGTCTCGCCCCTGCCCGCCGCCGCCCCCGGCATCGGCGCGGTCTCGGCCGCCCCCTGGGGCAGCGCCAGTATCCTCGTTATCCCCTGGATGTATATCCGCATGATGGGCGAGACCGGCCTCACCCAGGCGACCAAACTCGCCATCCTCTCCGCCAACTACGTCGCCCACCGCCTCGAAAACTTCTTCCCCGTGCTCTACCGCGGCGCGTCCGGCTTGGTCGCCCACGAATGCATCATCGACCTGCGCGGCTGGAAAAAACATGGCCTCGAAGTGGACGACGCCGCCAAGCGCCTCATGGACTACGGCTACCACGCCCCGACCATGAGCTGGCCCGTCGCCGGCACCCTCATGATCGAACCGACCGAGAGCGAAAGCCTGGCCGAGCTGGATCGTTTCTGCGACGCCCTCCTCGGCATCCACGGCGAGATGCAGGCGGTGGCCAACGGCGAAGCCGACAAACTCGACAACCCGCTTAAAAACGCCCCGCACACCGCCTCCGTCGTTTGCGCCGACGATTGGAGCCGCGCCTACGGTCGCGAGCTCGCTGCCTTCCCCGCCCCCTGGGTGCGCGCCGCAAAGTTCTGGCCCGCCGTCGGCCGGGTGGACAACGTCTACGGCGACCGCAACCTCGTGTGTAGCTGCGTCGGCATGGAAGCCTACGCCACGCCGGCCGGCGCGGCGTAATGACGAATGCCGCATGACGAATGGCAAATGCACCGTCACCCTACAGGTAGCCGATACGACATCAACATTCGTCATTAGTCATTCATCATTAGACATTCAAAGTTAAGCCCACCATGCCCACCGTCACCCGCCTCCTCCACACCCGTTACCGCGTTAACGACCTCGCCGCCTCGGTCAAATTCTACACCGAGGCGCTCGGCCTGAAGGTATCGCGCCAACACACCTCGCCACGCGGGGCCCAGCTCGCGTTTCTGGCCACGCCCAATTCCGCAGAGGAGATCGAGCTCTGCCAGATGCCGGCCGGAAAATCCGAGCCAGTCAAAGTGCAGCCCGACCTCACCCACCTCGCCTTCGAGGTGGAAGATTTGGCCGCCTTCGCCGCCGCAGCCGCCGCCAAAGGCTACCCGTTGTCAGATGGTCCGACGGTGACCGGCAGCGGCTCGCTCATCGCATTCCTCGACGCCCCCGAAGGCTACGAGATCGAGCTGATCCAGCGCGCCAAATAGTGCTTTCCAAAAACCGCCCCGACCGCTGGTCAGGGCGGTTTTTGCCTTATTTCGCCGGCTCGGAGTTTTTCTCCGACTCGGCCTTCGCTGTCGCCTCCGACTTCGTGCTCGCTCCATCGCGAGCGATCCGGCGCACGTCAAAAAACGTGACGTAAATCATCATCGTAAACAGCAGCGCCACGAAGCCGGTCTGCATCCGCTGGATAAACCCGACGGGCAAAGACCGCCCGCGCAGTTTGCCAATCGTCGCGAACAACATGTGCCCGCCATCCAGCACCGGCAGTGGCAGCAGGTTAAAAATCGCCAGATTCACGTTCACCAAAATCGTGAACCACAGCACCAGCCGGATGTCCGTCTGCGCCGTAAGGTGAAACACCCGCGCGATCCCGATCGGCCCGCTCAATTTGGAAATACCCACGTCACTATCGCGACTCAATAGGCTCGAAAACGTGCGCAAGGTCATGCGCGCATTGTCCGAAATCTGTTTCCAAGGCGTCGGGTGAATTAGGATAACCTCTGCGTCGAAGCTGATGCCCAGCCCCTCGGCCAGTTTATCCTTGGCCGGAACCTCTAAACGAACCGGCACGAGTTTACCGGCCCGCTCCACCTCCAACGCAACCGCACGACCAGCGGCGGCGCGCAAGGCATCCCCGAATGGCCCAAAACTGGTCAAGGCTACCCCATCCAGCGTGGTCAGCCGGTCTCCCGCTTTCAGTCCGGCGCGCGCGGCGGCGGATTCCGCCGCGACCTCAGCGATTTTCAACTCCTGCCAGGGGGCGACACCCAGGGTGCGCATCCCCTCGTCGCCGGTCAGAACCGGACGGGCGGTCAACACCAGCGTCTCCGCGCCGCGCTTCACCGTAATCAGCGCCTGCGGCTCGCCGCCCGACGTGCGCCCCGAACCGGTAAACAACATCTGCCGCATTTCGTCCCAGGTGCGCACCTCGTTACCATCCACCTCAAGAATCGTGTCTCCCGCCCGCAGGCCAGCGACGGCGGCGGGACTGGGTAATTCACGGCCGTCCGCCAGCTTGAGCGTAGGAGCCACGTGCCCGATCTTCGTGCGTTGGGTGTCCGCGTTGGCCGGCAAACCCACCTGCCACAGAATAGTAGCCAGCGCGAAGGCGAAGACGATGTTCATGAACGCCCCCGCCCCAAAAACCAGCATGCGCGTGGTGTAGCCGGGCGACGGCAGAGCCGCCGTATCCGCCGAGGGTTCCCCCTCCAGCCCGCGCATGTCGGCCAGTTGCGGCAGCGCCACATAACCGCCGAGCGGGAGCCAGGAGAGCCGGTATTCCACCCCGTCCTTGCCCACCCACTTAAAAATCGCCGGGCCGAACCCGATGGAGAAACGCTCCACCTTTACGCCGCGTTTCTTCGCCACCCAAAAGTGCCCCAGCTCATGCACGAAAATCGAGCCGCCGAAAAAGACCGCGATCATGAGCAGTGACCACGCGCTGGACGTGAGAATTTGGAAAATATCCATGGGGCAAAAGTGTAAAGTGGTGGGTTAAATCAGGCAGGGCATGCCATCAGTTAGCGTGGCCTTAAATTTGCCGTTCCGCAAACGACCGCGCTTCCGCATCGACCGCCAATACCGCCGAAAGTTCATCCGCCCGTGCATTTCCCAGCGCCGCCAACGTCGCTTCGGTCACGCGCGCGATGCCCAGAAAGGGCAGCCGACCGGCCAAAAACGCCGCCACCGCCACCTCGTTGGCCGCGTTGTAAACCGCCGGCGCGGCCCCGCCGCAAACCATCGCCTCGCGCGCCAGCCGCAACATCGGGAAACGCCCCTCGTCCGCCGGGCGAAACTCCAAGGTAAACAAGCGATCAAGCGAGAGAGCCTGGTCCGTGCCGCGCCGCCCCCGCGACGGGTAAAGCAGGGCGTGCTGGATGGGAAAAGTCATCGAGGGCGGGCAGAGCTGGGCCAGCATCGTCCCGTCGGTAAACTCCACCAGGCAGTGCACGATGCTTTGCGGATGCACCACCGCCGCGCATTGCTCCGGACGCAGCCCGAAAAGCACCGACGCCTCGATCAGCTCCAAACCCTTGTTCGCCAGCGTGGCGCTATCGACCGTGATCTTCGGTCCCATCGACCAATTCGGATGTTTCAACGCATCCGCCACCGTGGCCTCGGCCAGTTTGGCGAAGGGCCAATCGCGAAACGCGCCGCCCGAGGCGGTCAGAATCACGCGCCGCACCTCCTCGTGCGCCCGGCCTTCAATGCACTGGAAAACCGCGCTGTGCTCCGAATCCACCGGCAGCAGGCGCGCGCCGGATTTTTTCGCCGCCGCCAGCACGTGCGCCCCGGCCAAAACCAAAATCTCCTTCGAGGCCAGCGCCAGATCCTTGCCCGCCGCCAGCGCCGCCAGCGCAGGCCGCAGACCCGCCGTGCCCACCACCGCGACCAACACCACATCCACCTCGGGCAGCGTGGCGAGCTGCTCCAGCCCTTCGACGCCGGGCGCATGCACCACCGCCCCGGGCGGAAGCACGGAAGGACCGGCGGCGCGCAGCGCGGCGGCGGCGGTCTCATCGTAAAGCGCGAGGTGCCGTACCCCAAAGGCGCGGGCGATGCCCAGCAGTTTGTCGGCGTTGCCGTGCGCGGCCACCGCCACCAGCTCCAAGGCTTCGTGGTGGGCGCGGATTACCCGCAAGGTGCTGTCGCCCACCGAACCGGTGGCGCCCAGCAAGGCGACGCGTTTACGACGCGGATACGGAGCCGTGGGCATCGCGCAGGAGCTCACAAGCCGTGCAACAACGCGAAGGCGATGTAGCCGACCGGAGCGGTGAGAATAAGACTGTCCGAAAGATCAAACATGCCACCGATACCGGGTATGGCCTGGCCTGCATCCTTGGTATCGGCGCGACGTTTGATGACGGACTCGACCAAGTCCGAGATAATCGCCAGCACCGCAATGGGCAAGGCGACCAAGGCTGCGACGAAGGGGGTGAAAGCGACCGGATAAAACCCGGCCAGAAAGTGAGCCAACGTCGCCCCCACACCGGCCGAAATGAGCACGCCGCCAACCGCGCCCTCCCAGGTCTTTTTCGGGCTAATGCCGGGGGCCATCTTGTGACGGCCAAAAGCCAGACCGGAGAGTAGTGCTCCGACATCGCAAAACTTCGAAACCGCGATCAACCAGATCGCCAGCATCAGACCGGTTTTCTCGTGCGGCCCGGTCATCACCGCCACCCGCACCAGATACGAAAGCATAAAAGGCACGTAAAGCACCCCGAAGAGCGACCACGCCAGCGTTTCCACCCGATTCTCCGGCCGACGCTCGCCAAGGATGCGCAGGGCAAACACCACCACGGCGGCGGCCAGGATGGTGCCCGGGGCGGCCAATTCAGGCGAGGCGGGCAATAGTTTCTCGGCGTAAGCGGGAGCCAGCATGACCAGCGCGCCCAGTGTCATGCCGAATTTATCAAACGGCTCCAAACCCATGCGGTGCACCATCTGGTAAAACTCCCGCAAGGTGAGCACGGCGACCGCGCTGATCAGCCAGATCGCGCCCGTGGTGCCGAAAAACTGCACGCAGGCGATAATGATGGCCCAGAGAAAAAAGGTGCTAAAAATGCGTTTACCCACGGGAAGAATTCACGAGCGCACGAAGCGCCGCGGTTTTTAGTTAATTTAGATGATGGTTGGCGCGAGGGCCGGAGAGAGGGTGACTTGTTCGCCGGTCTGCCCAAAACGCCGCTCGCGGCGGCGATAATCCGCCACCGCCGCCTCCAACTCCGCGCGACCAAAATCCGGCCAAAGCACCGGTGTGAAAACGAATTCGGCGTAGGCCGCCTGAAGCAGCAAAAAGTTACTCACCCGGGTCTCGCCTGAGGTGCGGATTACCAAGTCGGGATCAGGCAAATCCCGCGTGTAAAGGTGGCGTGCAAACCCTTCCCAGCTCGCAGTGTCATCCAGCGAAGCGGTGCCGGCCACGACTGCAGCGGCATAATCCCGGGCGGCGTCGAGCACCTCGGTGCGCGCCCCGTAGTTGAGCGCCAGAACCAGGGTCTGCGCGGTGCAGTGCGCGGTGGCCGCGATGGTATCGCGCAAAGCGGCCTGGGCGCGCGACGGAAGAGCTTCAATGCGGCCGATGGCACGCAAACGGACATTGTTCTTCAACAAGCTTGATTTCTCGCGCCCGAGAAACGTTTCCAGCAGATCCATCAAGCCGCCGACCTCGTCCTCGGGGCGACGCCAATTCTCGACCGAAAACGCGTAAAGCGTCACCACCGGGATGCCGATGGCGCGGGCGGCGTCGAGTACGGTGCGCACCGACTCCACCCCGCGGCGATGCCCCTCGATCCGGGGCAAACCGCGCTGCTTCGCCCAGCGCCCGTTGCCATCCATGATGATGGCGACGTGCGTCGGCACGGGAAGCAGGGCGGAGGGGTTGGTCATCGCAGAAGAAAAGTGAAAGGGGAGCATTACTAAGGCGCCTTGCAACGGAGCAATGCTGAACGCGGATACGGCAAACGCCCTCCCTTTTTTGCCCCTATCCACCCAAGCACCCACCTACACCCCGCAACCCCCGATACAAAGTAACCTATTGGGTTACTTTGTATCGGGACGCAGGCGTGTTATTTATTAGACTCATGCGACTGACTTCGTGGCACAAGACCTGCGGTCCGACCGACCATAATAAATCCCTCTCCTCTCTCCTTGTGCCGTCCCCGGCCATTGCGTATCTAGCCCAGCACCATGCGTTCTTGCCCCCCTTCCCGGTTATTAAGTGCCTTCGCCTTGCTGGCTCTAGCCCTCGCGCCCGCCCTCGCCTCGGCAGCAGAGGCGAAAATCGTACGCGTCTGGCCAACCTACCGAACCACCGCATCGTTTACCCGAATCTCGGAATACTTTGGCGGCAAAGAAAGCTCACCCGAACTCATCGTCCGCAGCCAACCCGAAACCCGTGACGGTTACTATTTCCTCGCTCGCTTCGATTTGCCGAGCGCCCAGCCCGGAGCGCTCATCGCCCTCGAGTACATCGTGCCGGGCGATGACGCCGCGCGGGTAAAGTTTTTCCCCGTAAATCTGCCCAAGGGTTCCCGCGCCGTATTCGCCGGCCTGACCGGCACCGATTGGCCCAACGCCAAAACCCAACCCACCGCTTGGCGTCTTCGCCTCCTGGGTGCCGGTGGTCAAGAGATCGCCCGGCAGCAAAGTTTCCTCTGGTCACTCCCCCCCGCAGCCACCGCACCGTCTATCGCCGCTCAATAATCACGCGGAAAACCCGCCGAACCGCTCCGCCGCCCACACCTTCCCGCCATGTCCGATCTTTTCGCCGCCTACGATACCGACAAGTTCTACGACGAGATGTTTGCCGCCCCCGGGCGGCCGCGTCCGCATTATCAGCGCCTCTTCGAGCGCTTCGGCCAGATGGACGGCATCAGCGACCTACTCGCCCGCCAGCGCACCGCCGACCAGACCTTCATCAACCGCGGCGTCACCTTCACCGTGTATTCGGACAACAAGGGCACGGAGAAAATTTTCCCCTTCGACCTCATCCCCCGCATCATCCCCGCCCATGAGTGGACCCACCTCGAAGCCGGCCTGCGCCAGCGCATGGAGGCGCTCAATCTTTTCCTCGCCGACATCTACGGCGAGCAACGCATCCTCAAGGAAGGCATCGTTCCCCGCGAGATGGTCGAGACCTCGAAAAACTTCCGCCCCGAACTCGTCGGCATCCCCGTCGCCCGCAGCCTCTACGTCCACATCAACGGCACCGACCTCGTGCGCGACCAGCACGGCACCTACCGCGTGCTGGAAGACAACCTTCGCACCCCCTCCGGCGTTTCCTACGTGCTCGAAGACCGCCAGGTGATGAAGCGCGTTTTCCCCAACCTCATCCGCGACTACCGCGTCCGCCCGGTTGAGACCTACACCAGCGACTTGCTCGCCCTGCTTCTTCACCTCGCTCCTGCCCACGTTCCCGAGCCGACCGTCGTGCTGCTGACTCCCGGCGTGTTTAACAGCGCCTACTTCGAACACAGCTTCCTCGCCCGCCAGATGGGCATCGAGATCGTCGAAGGCTCCGACCTCGTGGTCGAAAACGACAAAGTCTACATGCGCCGCACCGACGGCCTCGCCCCCGTCCACGTCATCTACCGCCGCATCGACGACGACTACCTCGACCCCACCGTCTTCAACCCCGACTCCCTCCTCGGCGTGCCCGGCCTCTTCGAAGCCTACCGCAAGGGCAACGTCGCCCTCTGCAACCCCATCGGCACCGGCGTCGCCGACGACAAGGCGATGTACCACTACGTGCCGCGCATGATTAAGTTCTACCTCGGCCAGGAATCCCTCCTGCCCAACGTGGAAACCTTCCTCTCCGGCGACGAAAAAGACATGGCTTACATCCTGGCCAACCTCGAAAAACTCGTGGTCAAATCCGTGGACGAAGCCGGCGGTTACGGCATGCTCGTTGGCCCCCACAGCACCCGCGCCCAGATCGAAGAATTTCGCGCTAAAATCATCGCCAACCCGCGCAAATTCATCGCCCAGCCCACCCTCGGCCTCTCCCGCTGCCCCGCCGTCTGCGGCGATACCATCGAAGGCCGCCACATCGACCTGCGCCCCTACATCCTCAACGGCCAGACGATCAAAATCATGCCCGGCGGCCTCACCCGCGTCGCCCTCCGCAAAGGCAGCCTGGTGGTCAACAGCTCCCAAGGCGGCGGCTCCAAAGACACCTGGGTCCTCGCCGCCGACCACGAAGACGCCACCCCGGCCGTCCCGGAAAAGATCATCGTGTGAGAACGGCCGGCCGCGCTCACACGAAATGACCAATGCCTAATGACTAATGCCGAATGATATGAAATCTGAAGCTTACTACCTAGAAGAGCGCACCGCAGTCTTCGGCGAATCCGTCATAGAGTTGTGCCTCGAACTATCAACTACGCCGGTTTCGGCCCCATTGATTACACAATTCGTAAAGTCATCTACTAGTATAGGTGCCAACTACTGCGAGGCTGACGACGCCGAGTCTAAGGCCGACTTTCGTCACAAAATCGCGATCTGTCGCAAAGAAGCGCGCGAAACCAAACATTGGTGTCGCATGCTCGCCAAGGCACTCCCCAAACAAGCTGACGCCCTCCGTTCTCTGTGGAAAGAGGCCAACGCGCTTCACCTCAACTTCGCCCGGATCGTCCGCACCACCGACGCCAACCTGCGTCGCGATCGAGCCGCCAAAAAACGCCCCGCCACCGCCTAATCGCGCCACCCTCCCTTCCGTACATTCGTCATCAGTCATTCGACATTCGTCATTCTACGAACGCTCCCAAGCCAGCCTACGCCAACCCTCACCCAAATTTCCAAAATGCTAAGCCGCGTCGCCAATCTCATCTACTGGATCGCCCGTTACCTCGAACGCGCCGAAAACACCGCCCGCATCGTCGAGGTGAACGCCCAGCTCGTCCTCGACCTCCAGTCCCGCCAGGACGCCGACGATCCCCGCGCCTGGGAACCCCTCGTCTTCGTCACCGGCTCCGACGAGAAATTCCATGAGCTCTACGGCGAAAAAGTCACCGAGCGCGCCGTCATCGAGTTCATGCTTTTCGACAAGGAGAACCCCTCCTCCGTCCTCTCCTGCATCAACTTCGCCCGCGAAAACGCCCGCTGCATCCGCGACCAGCTCTCCGCCGAACTCTGGGAGACCATCAATACCTTCTACCTCCGGCTAAAAGACGACGACTTCACCCGCTACGCCCAACTCGGCGCGGCCGACTATCTCGCCTGGATCAAAACCCAGACCCAGCTTTTCCACGGCGTCGCCGAAGCCATGATCCCTCGCACCGACGGCTGGTGGTTCTACGATCTCGGCCGCCACCTCGAACGCGCAGACAACATCTCCCGCATTCTAGACATTAAATACTACATGATCCTGCCCAGCGTGCAGGCCGTCGGCTCCGCCCTCGACATGGTTCAGTGGGCCTCCGTGCTCCGCTCCTGCTCCGCCTTCG
Organism: Verrucomicrobiota bacterium; assembly: GCA_947471035.1. Taxonomy (GTDB): domain Bacteria; phylum Verrucomicrobiota; class Verrucomicrobiia; order Opitutales; family Opitutaceae; genus IMCC26134_A. The sequence goes on along the minus strand of CANIWJ010000065.1, from coordinate 7,042 downwards.
AGGCCTTCCGCCGCTCCCGCCGTGGCGACCTCGATCTCGCCCGCGTGGTCGATTACCTCCTGCGCGACCCCGCTTTCCCGCGCAGTATCCGCTACGCCATCGTCGAAGCGGAGCAATGCCTCCAACGCATCGGTGCCGGCGGCACCCGCCCCGCCACCGCCTCGGCCCACGAACTCGTGAGCCAGCTCCGCCTAGAACTGGAAACCACCGAGGTAAAAAAGATCATCGCCTCCGGCCTGCACGAATACCTCGACAGCATCCAGACTCGCATCGAGGCCATCCACGACGCCGTGCAACTCGCCTACGTCACTCAAGGCGCCAAAGCCGCCTAAAGACTCATCCGACCGGCCCGGAGGACTACCCCGCCTCCGCCCCCTCCGACCGACTCCGCGAAATCCCTCGGTCGATTGCGTAACCTTCGTCCCTCGTTTCCGTCCCCGCAATCACCGCCATGTGGATCGTCTATTTCGCCCTCCGCTACAAATACACCGTCGCGGTGTTCGCGATCCTCATCGCGCTCTTCGGTCTGCTCGCCGCCAAGCGCATGTCCACCGACATCATGCCCCGGGTGGACAGCCCCGAGATGCTCGTGGTCTGGAGCTACAACGGCCTCAACGCCCCCGAAATGGCCGCCAAGGTCACCTCGTTCTCCGAAATCGCCATCCTTAACAACGTGGACGACCTCCGCGAGGTCCGCTCCGAGACCCTCGCCGGCACCGCGCTGATCAAGCTTCGTTTTCAGCCTTTCGTCAGCATCGAGCGCGCCCTCTCCCAAGTCACCGGCATCTCGCAAACCATCCTGCGCCGCATGCCCACCGGCACCACCCCGCCGCTCATCGTCCAAACCAGCCCGTCCAGCGTCCCCATTCTCCAGCTGGTAATTTCGTCCGACTCACTCACCGACGGTGCCCTCTTCGACTGGGCCCGCCTCGCCCTGCGCGGCCAAGTGCAAGACATCCCCGGCATCCGCCTATCCCTGCCCTATGGCGGTGCCGCCCGCCAGATCATGGTGGATCTCAACCCCGATGCGCTAAACGCCTACGGCCTCTCCGCCACCGAGGTCAGCCGCGCCATCGCCACCCAAAACCTCACCCTCCCTTCCGGCACCCTACGCGAAGGCGAACGCGAACTCGGCGTCGGCCTAAATGCCAGCCCCGCCAACATCCCCGAGTTTCTCGACCTGCCCATCCGCTCCGTGGACGGCCGCCTCGTCCTTCTGCGCGACGTCGCCAACGTCCGCGATGGCGAAGCCGTCTCCACCAACATCGCCCGACTCAACGGCCAAAACGCCGTCATCGTCACCGTCCTCAAACTCGGCAACGCCTCCACCCTCGAAATCGTTGACGCCATCCTCGGCCGCCTGCCCGGCATACGCGCCGCCGCCCCGCCCGGACTCAAGATCGAGCCCATCTTTGACCAGTCCATCTTCGTCCGCGCCTCCATCGCCAGCGTGCTCAAGGAAATCGTTCTGGTCGGCGCGCTCGTCGCCTTCGTCGTCCTCCTCTTTCTCGGCTCCTGGCGGGCCACCTGCATCGTGCTCACCTCGATCCCGCTCGCCCTGCTCTGCTCCATCGTCGGACTCAGCCTGACCGGCGCCACCTTCAACCTCATGTCCCTCGGCGGACTCGCACTTGCCATCGGCATCTTGGTGGACAACGCCCTGGTCGAAATCGAAAACATCAAACGCCAGATCGCCGCCGGCCTCGGCGTGCGCGAAGCCATCCTCGCCGGCGCGCAACAAGTCGCCTTCCCCGAGTTCGTCTCCACCACCGGCATCTGCATCGTTTTCCTACCTATTTTCCTGCTCACCGGCACCGCCGCCTTCGTCTTCAAGCCCCTCGCCCTCGCCGTCATCTTTGCGATGATCGCCAGCTACGTTCTCTCCCGCACCCTCGTCCCCACCCTGGCCGCACTCCTCCTGCCCGCCGAGGTCCGCGCCGAACGCGCCGCCGCCGCCCACCCGCCCCGCGGCCTGGCCAAGCTCACCCACTCCATCGAGCACGCCATCGACTCCCTCGCCCTGCGCCAACGCGCCCTGCTCAGCCGCTTCATGGCGCGCCGCTGGCTCATCCCCGCTATAATCCTCGCCGTCGGCGGTCTCGGCTTCGGCGCTTGGGCTACCCTCGGCCGCGAGTTTTTTCCCGTCACCGACGCCGGCCTGATGAAGCTCTTCGTGCGCCTGCCCCCGGGCACCCGGCTCGACGAAACCGCCCGACGCTTCGGCGACATCCAGCGCTCCCTGCGCGAGACCATTCCAGCCCGCGACCTCCAGTTCATCGTTGAAAACATCGGCCTGCCTGCCTTCGGCAACCTTGCCTGGGTCGAGAGCACGTCTTCCGGCTCCGCCGACGGTGAATTCATGATCCAGCTCGCCCCCGGCCACGCGCCGACTGCCGGTTACATGAAACAGATCCGTGCCCTGCTCGCGGACAAGTTCCCCGGCACCGAATCGTTCTTCCGCCCCGCCGACGCCACCAGCCAGACCCTCTCCGGCGGCGCGCCCACCGCCTTCGAGATTCGTTTCATCGGCCGCGACGTGCCCGGCAATCTCGCCCTCGCCAACCAGCTCCGCGAACGCCTCCGAGCCATCCCCGGCGCGGCCGACGTCACCCTGCGCGAGGTCCTCGGCGCACCCGAATTCTATCTCGAAATCGACCGCGTGCGTGCCGCCCGCTACGGCATCACCCCGCAAGACGCCACCAACGCCCTGCTCACCACCCTCGGTTCCGGCGGCTCCGTCGCCCCCAGCTTTTGGGCCGACCCCGTCGCCGGTGCCTCCTACGAGGTTCAGGTGCAGGTCCCGCCCTCGCGCCTCATCGACGTTAACCAACTCCTCAGCCTGCCCGTCCGCCCCGCCGCCGGCGGCCCCACTGTGCTGCTGGGTGCCTTTGCCAAACTCAGCGAACGCAAGGTCACCGCCAGCGTCTCCCGCACCACCCTGCTGCCCGCGCTCACCGTGCTGGCCAACACCCAGGACACCGACATCGGCTCCATTCTCAAACGTCTCGACCCCGTCCTCGCCGAGCTGCGCAAACAACAAAAGCCCGGCAACCGCATCGAGCTAGCCGGCCAGGCCGCGCTCATGAACGGAGCCTACGCCGAGCTCTTCGGCGGCCTCGCCCTCTCCGCCGTGCTCATCTTCCTCGTCATGGTGGTCAACTTCCAGTCCTGGGCCCTGCCCTTCGCCGCCATCAGCGGCCTGCCCCTCGCCATCTCCGGCGCCTTCCTCGCCCTCTGGGTAACGCACACCTCGCTCAGCGTGCCCGCCCTCATGGGCATCATCATGGTCGTCGGCGTCTCCACCGCCAACAGCGTGCTCGTGACCAGCTTCGCCCGCGACCTCTGGGAGCAGGGCCGCACCGGCGCCGAGTCCGCCCTCGAAGCCGCCTCCACCCGTCTCCGCCCGGTTAGCATGACCGCCCTCGCCATGATTCTTGGCGTCCTGCCCATGGCCCTCGGCCACGGCGAAGGCGGCGAACAAAACGCCCCCCTCGGCCGCGCCGTCATCGGCGGCCTCCTCCTCGGCACCCTCGCCACCCTCTTCGTCGTGCCCTTCGTCTTCGCCCTCCTCCAACGCCGCCCGCCCCCGCCCCGCGAGGACGACACCCACACCGTAGTCGCCTAACCACCACGCCACTCGCTACCCCCTTTTCCCATGCGCCTCCTCCTCGCCACCTTCGCGGCCTCCCTCGCGCTCACCCTCTCCGCCGCCGAGACCGGCAAACTCCAGCTCTCCCGCCCCGAGCCCGTCCCTGCCCCCGCCGGTGCGCGGCTGCCCGCCCGCACCGCGCCCGCCGAGCAGGCCACTCTCTACGCCCGCATCACCGGCGTGCTTGCCGAACGCCGGGCCGACATCGGCGACCAAGTGCGCGCCGGTGATGTGCTCGCCGTCATCGCCGCGCCCGAGACCGACCGCGCCGTGGAGCGAGCCCAGGCCGCCGTCACCCAAGCCGCCGCCCGCGCGGAACTCGCCCGCGCCAACCTCCGCCGCACCCATACCCTTGCCGAGAAAAACGTGCTCTCCGGCGAAGCCGCCGACCTCGGCGAAGCCAACGCAAAATCCGCCGAGGCCGACCTGCTCGCCGCCGAGGCCGACCTCAAACGCCTGCAACAACTCCAGGCCTTCCAGCGCATCACCGCCCCCTTCGACGGCATCGTCTCCAACCGCCAGTTTGATCGCGGCGACCTCATCCAGGGCGATTCCACCACGGCCGGCCGCTGGCTATTCCAAATCATGCGCGTGAACGAGCTCCGCGCCCTGCTCGACGCCTCCCCCGCCCTCGCCCTCGGCATCCAGCCCGGCCAGCCCGCCACGGTTGAGTTCACCGAACTTCCCGGTAAAAAATTCCCCGCCACCGTCGCCCGCACCGCCGGCATCATCGATCCCGCCGCCGGCACCATGCGCGTCGAACTCGCCCTGCCCAACCCCGGCCTTGTCATCCCCGCCGGCCTCAACGGCACCGCCCTGCTCGCCCCTGCTGCATCCGCCACCCCGCGCCTGCTCGTCCCGGTCAACGCGCTCTCCACCCGCGCCGGCCGCCCCCACGTTGCCCAAGTCAAAGACGGTCACGTTGCCTTCACCCCCGTCACCACCGGCCGCAACCTCGGCCCCAAAATCGAAATCCTCGAAGGCCTCACCGCCGACTCCTCGATTATTCTAAACCCCAACGCCCTCCTCCAAGACGGCCAGCTCGTCCCCTGAGGCATGGCACTCGCTTGGCACCCCTGGCGGCCCGTCCCGCCACTCCCGCACGCCGTCGCCTTCACTCCCGCCGTGCTCGCCGAACTGCTCGACGGCGGCCAGGCCTTCCGCTGGAACGCCCAGCCCGACGGCAGCTTGGAAGGCCAATGGTCCACTCACCACGTCCGCGTTCGCCTCGCCCACTCCGCGCCCGGCACGCTGGAGTTTACCTCGCCCGCCACTGCCGACCCCGCAGCCAGCGCAATCGCGCTCCACGCCTACCTGTCCGGTCCCGCCTCCGATCCCGACGCCCTGCCCTGTCGTTCCGACCCGCACCTCGCCGCCGCCATGGCCGCCTGCCCCGGCCTGCGCATCCTGCGCCAACCCTTCGGCGAGACCCTGCTCGGCTTCGTGTGCAGCGCCACCAAGCAGATCGTGCAGATCAAGCAAATGATGGGCCTGCTCGCCGCCCGCCACGGCCGCGCCCTGCCGCACGGCGCGCGAGCCCTGCCGACTTGGGACGAGCTTGCCGCCGTATCCGAAGACCAACTCCGCGTCTGCGCCCTGGGCTTCCGCGCCCGCCACGTGGCCGGTATCGCTCGTTTTCTCGCCGAAAACCCCGGCTGGCTCGACGCCACCGAGGCGGCACCCTACCCCGATGCGAAAGCGCGCCTGCTAACCCTACCCGGCGTGGGGGAAAAAATCGCCGACTGCGTGCTCCTCTTTGGCGCCGGGCGGTTGGAAGCCTTTCCGGTCGATACCTGGATCATCAAGGCGATGGAGCGCCGCTACGGGCTCGACGATTGGAAACCCGCCCAGATCGCCCACTTCGGCCGCCGCCACTTCGGCCCCCAAGCCGGCCTCGCTCAACAATACCTCTTCGCCTACGAACGCGCCCAAAAACACCCCGCCCCGCCCCCAGCCGCCCCCACGTTAGCGAGCCCCAGCATCAAGTAACCTATTGGGTTACTTTGTCGGCAGGGAACGGGTCGCGCAGGAAACGCGCAGGGTTTGGTCTTTTCGCCTTCATCCGACTCGCATGGGGTAAACAACTTCGCATTTCATGACCGAGACTGCCTTCACCTTTCGTCGCACCTTCTGGCCTGTTTTACTCACCTTACTGGCCGGCTTCGCCTTGGCCGAGACCACCTCGCTCGACCTCTGGGTACAGGACCACTTTTTCAATTTTGAAACCGGCAAATGGCTGATCGATGTAAACGCACCCCTGCCGCGCCTCTTTTTCTACGACGGCCCCAAAGTATGCCTGTTCCTCCTCGCTGCCGCCCTGCTCTCCCTCGCGCTCGGCCCTGCCCGCTGGCGCGAACGTCTCGCTTGGCGACGGGTGGACATCTGGATCGTGCTCGCCTGCCTCGCCACCGGCCCGCTGCTCATCGGCACCGGCAAGGCTACGACCAACATCTTTTGCCCCTACCAACTCGAACGCTACGACGGCAGCTTCCCCTACCGCCGCCTGCTCGAGCCCTGGCCCGAAGGCAAAAAACCCGCCCAGTGCGGACGCTGTTTCCCTGCCGGCCACGCCAGCGGCGGCTTCGCCCTGCTTAGCCTCGCCGGGCTCGCCGCCACTCGACGCGGGCGTCGTATCGGTCTAGCCATGGGCTTGCTCGCCGGGTGCGCGATGGGCGGCTACCAAATGCTGCGCGGTGCCCACTTTCTCAGTCACACCGTGGTCACAGCCCTGGTGTGCTGGTTGGTATTCTTATTCTGGCGCCGACTGCTCCGTGCGGAGCCCGCCTCGCCATGAACACCCTCGAGGCCTGGATCTGGCGCAGCTACGCTACCCTGACGTCACGGACTTGGCTCATCCTCTGGGCCATTCTCCTCGGCGCGCTGCTGCCCGCCGCCCACGTCGCCTCGCCTGCCCTGCGCTGGCTGATCATGGGCATGCTGGGCCTCACCTTCCTCGGCCTGCGCATCGACGCCGCCAGCTTTCGCCGCAGCCACCTTAAGCTGCTTTTCCTTCCCCCGCTCCTCGGTCTAACCTTCGGCTTCGCGCTCCGCCCGCTCGGCCCCGAGGTCGCTCTTTCGTTAGCCTTGGTCGTTCTTACGCCCACCGCCACCGCCGCGCCGGTCATTCTTGGTCTGCTCGGCCGCCGCGCCGACTACGGCGCGATCAGCGTGGTGGGATCGAACCTCTTCGCTGCCTTCTATCTGCCCGCCGTGCTGGCCATCATTACCCCGGCGGGCGTGGGTAACGCCGAACGCAGCGCCTCGCCGTGGCCGCTGGTGGCCGGCACCATGCTCACGATCTTTGGTCCGCTGATCGTCGCCCTGCTCGTGCGCCGTGTGGCCCCGGCCGCCGCCCGCTGGAGCGGGCGCAACACCTTCTCGTTCGGGCTCTGG
>CANIWJ010000064.1 GCA_947471035.1 Verrucomicrobiota bacterium | reverse complement strand
GCTCCTTAAGCATATATATATTAGCGGTCGATTGTATAAAAATAACGTGCGTCTTTGTTTTAAATCCGAAAACTAGAAGTCAGGCAGATCACCATCACCCTTATGAACCTCGAAGTAATCACCGCCATCCTCTCTTTGATCACCGCACTGGTGACAGCAATTCCCGCACTGCCACTGACTAAAAAGATTGGCCGGCCTGCGGTGTGGGTGGGTTCCTTTTCCTTGTTGACGATATTTTTAATAGTCACGAGTTATTCGATTCGGGGTTACGAAGTTAAGATCATTCCACTACGCAACATAGCAAGTCCGACGATTTTAGCGGGAAATCAGAACGTGGGCGGTGCGCCGCGTTACACGCTCAATCTGAAGTTTGAATTGGATGTGTCTGGAAAAATCGTTTGGGGACTTTTGTCCGGACGTATCAATAAAAATGGCGGAGAGGAATTTTTTGATATTAACAAGGATTCCGGTAAATTTGAAGTTGCGAAGTTCGATTCCCGCTGGGAATCGGTATCCGTCTCCCCACCCTATCTTAACACAGCCTCAATTTCAAAAATTCCGGACGGGGCGGTTTCTCAGTTTACGACGGTGCATATGAAAGGGAGAGAAAACGAGCCAGTGGATTCATGGGAGGTGACTGGATTGGCCACACCATCGGTACGAATCCATTTCAAGCCGGATTCCGGTCTCGAGATAAAACGCCGAGCATGGCTTCCCTTGCTTTGGGTCAAAAAAATAATGCACGGGGATGACGCTTAACCCAAAATCAAAGCCGGCGCCCATGCTGGTCGCGGATCGTATTGATGCAGGCTCCGAGCCAAGCACAGGAGCGGTGCCTGCGTTTATTGTTGGAGCATTGCAAGGGCAGAAGATGCCGAGGCCGCGAGCTGCTTGAACAAATCTTTATGTATAATGGATAGTCCGGGTGGCTCTGGTTGATTCAATAAATGATGCGGGTAAAGCAACCTCATGGGCGGCAGAAAGTGACAGATCTCTGGCACTAACTTCGATTTTTTTCGGTTTAAATTAACTTATGATTAACTCCATATATGTTCGTTTATTTAGCGGAGCGCTCTTGTGCCTTATACTGGCGCAAGCCCGTGCTGAGGTGCCTTCCGGCAGCGAGGCGGAAGCCAAGGAGTATTACTCCAAGCTATCCCTTACACTCAACTACGCCACACCCGCGACCATCGGAGAGACTACGCTGACCGATTTGGCGGCATACTTGGGATACGGCAAGATATCTGCCGACGAACTGGAGTTCGCGCCTCCCGAATCTTTGATGGCGCGGGGCGAACCAAGGGGGATTTTGGTATCCCGTTTCTTTGCGCCCAAAATCATGAACGTGAAGTTCAGGGAAACTTCACCCGAGTTTAGGCTCGGCTGGCGCAAGCTGGTTCGGATCAAAGCCATGGCTGGCTCCTCTGCAAAAGCGGCAAATATCGTCTCGGCGGTGATCCTCTTTAATTTTTTCCCCCCACCGGGCCGCATGCCCTATGAGCGGGGAAACTTTTCGGTAAATACGCAGGTTATGTTGCTGCCGGACCCGGTTAAAATCACCCCTTTGCGCGGCCAAAAAGGGGACGGAACCATGGATACCGTTTACTGGCTCGACTATCAGAACACGACTTCCGCCGGCCCGGGAAAGCTGGGGTATTTCCTGCATGCGAGCTTCGATGCGAATGAGCTGCCCGGCGCTGGTACCAAAAACTACTATGTGCCGCATGGATGCGTGGCTTGCCATGGGAACAATATGCAACGCCCGCTTCTGAATTTCATGGATACCGATCACTGGTTTGATCGACTGGAGAACGATTTTCCTCAACTCAAGGATTCGGGCCAGCCCCTGCTTTTTGACGCGGGGACGAACGATCCTACCTCGCCCCAGTTCAAAAAGATTTTCGATATCATACGCACGTTCAATCACGAGGCCGACCAGCATGCAAAACAAGCGCAACCACGCCATGACGAGACCCTTGCCTCGGCCAAATGGATGGAAATACACGCGAACAACGACGCCCCGGTGCCACCCCTCAAGCGAGCCATAGGTCCGGCCCCGCAATGGTCGGCGAACACTCCAGGCGACGAGGCTGCGTTGGCAACATTGAATCAATACTGCTACCGCTGCCACGGTACGGTGAAGTTCTCGGTCTTCAACCGGCAGGCGGTCATGGAGCGCCGGGCCAACATTCTGCAACGCATACTGCCCACCGCGGAAGTCGGCATGCGCATGCCTCCCGATCGGGAGCTGCCGCCCGACAAACTTGAGTTGCTGCAGAAGTTTCTAAGCCAGTGAAACCAGCAATTTAAATCTCCAACGCGTAAACATTTATCCACTTCAAAGCTCCATCCCCCATGGCACACTCCCGTATTGCGGCCCTTATCAATCGAAAAGTTCGTATAAAATCTTGGAAGGGCGATTACCTCCTTCGCCAGAATTCCTCCCAAGGAGTGTACACTGGCCCGGCGGGATTCGGCGACGAATGGCTGGTCGAGGCAGGGCCCGGCGAAATGGTCATGCTCAAATCGGCCAAGGGCGATTATCTACATAGGCCGGATTTGACCCAGGGCGTTACCACTTGGGACACTGGCGTAGGCAACGAATGGCTCGCCGAGGTGGGTGCGAGCGGTGAAGTAACACTAAAATCGTGGAAAGGTGATTATTTGCACCGACCCGATTCAGGCCCATGTGCCACCTCGTGGCATACCGGAATCGGAAACGAGTGGAGCCTGGAGCCCGTCGATGCGTTCAAACGGAATTTCGCCATCTATCCCGGAATCGGCGTCGCTCGCATGGGGAATTCGACCGATTTTTTCATCGGACCGGAAACGCCCTGGGTCAACGCCCATTGGGATGATGCAACGCAAAGTTTTCGTTCATTCCGTGACCGGCAGGGGCGGATTTTACGCCAGGGAGCGCGATTCCGGGTATTTGAATATGATGTGGTCGATTCACGATTCGTTAACTTTCGTGAAGTTCTCCCAGGGACGGGAGTCGCGGATATCGAGTGGCGCGTCCACCTGGCTAATCGCAAGGCATCGTTTTATGTGTTCGACGGTCAGAACGGGGCGGAGGATAATTATCTAACTCGCAGCCAGCTACCGGGAGACCTGCAAATCAAGGAGGATCCGGACAGGACAAACCTAAGAAATGCGGACGTGCCGGCTTCCGAGCGGGCGTCCAGACTGGATATTGATCCAGGCGAAAAACTGATTCTCGCCAGTGGACGAGGGACCGTAGAATTAACCCATGAGAATACCCAAATACCGATTCAGTCTCTCGGCACCTTGAAACTGGATGAACAAGGGCGCCTCATCGTGCTAGGCGGATATGGCCAATCTGCGACGACCGCGAAAAATCCGGACGGAAGCCCAAGCAAGCCCATTGCTGAGTACGCCAGCAATGATACGTGGTTCGACGACGCCGGCGACGGTTCGGTGAAGGCACGGGTGCGACTTGCCGACGGCACGTGTGTGGATGCCACGCCCGCATGGGTAATGGTCGGTCCGCCGGATTTTGCCCCAGGGATCGGTAACGTGGTCTCCTTATATGATACATTATGGGACATTGCGGTGCGTCGGGTCGCTTTTAACCCCACAGTCAGCGCCGGTTCTCCGACGATGGTACGCATTCGCGAACAACGCGCCGCCTGGGGAAGCTTGGACTGGTCGGTGGCCCCCGGATCGAAGATGGCGTCGTACAAACCTTCGTTTTTGCACGACATCTATCCCTTGATTAAACGCGCCCTTGGTGCGAGGGACGTTCACGTCTCCGGCGTGAGCAACGCCAAATACCATAAGACGATGATGGACTGGGCCAAACTTTCCGCCTTGCAGGGCGACTTGGCCAAGGAAGGCAAAATGCTGCGCGGTTATATATTCGACCTTATGCGCAATCCCGATGTGGCGGAAATCGAATGGAAAAAGATGCCGCGCGGTTTGGGCGACGATTACACAACTTTCGACACCGAGGCCGGACCGAATGGCAAGAGTCTCTTCAGCCTCACCCGAGTGCAGTATTGGTGCCTTCATCAGTGGGCTGCGGACAACTTCATCGACGACTGGCCAGGGGCGGAACCGGCACCGAAATCAACGCTCGCCCCCACTCCCGATGAACTCGACCAAGCAGCGGCCGAAAACAGCGTGGGAGGCCCATTTTTCCCTGGAATCGATGTGAGCTGGCTAATTCGCTGCCCGGAACTTTATTCCGCAGTGTTTCCGATGCGGTTCGATTACCCTGCGAACCCGGAATACGAACAAACCAGTCCGCCCAAAAAAGTGGGTGCGCTGGAATTCCGTCCGGGATTCTTCAGCCAGCAGATGGCACTCCCCTGGCAGGCTGATTTCTACGACTGCCACAAAGAGCGCCAGGAGGATTTTGATGGCAATGAATATTACTTCATGTGGTGGGCCGCCCACCGTCCGGACGATGTCTATCCCTCCGGAGGGTCCTCCCAAGTACGCTGGGTCCGTCTCTTTGATAAACTTTCGCTGGAGAAATTCCCCGATCAGGAACCGGACGATTATTACAACCACGATCGCTTCGCTCAAATGGAGCAGGGCTGGTCCAAGTTGAAATTTGTGAGTGTTAAACGAGGCGACCATTGGGAAGAGGAGGCTTAGCACATGTCTGATGTCGTTGTAATAGGCGGCGGACCGGCCGGATGCGCCGCCGTTCTCACACTGCGAGCGCTCGGTATTTCAACTATTTTGATTAGTTCAGGGAGATTTCGTGAAAAGCCGACCGAAACTGCCGTTCCGCGCCTGCGGCAATTGCTTAAATCCCTGGGGGCTGAAAGCACACTGGTCGCGTGCGAACCCTGCTACGGAATCGAATCAAGCTGGGGGCCTCATGGCGCGTCCTTCCAACCGAGCATACTTGATGCCTCAGGGCATGCTTGGTTCATTCACCGAAAGCCCTTCGACACGAACCTCGGCCATTTGGTAAACGACGCCGGGGTAATCCGTTTAGAGGCGGAGGTGGAAAACCTCAGCTTTTCCAACAGTGGCGTGAGTGTTGGTACGAACGCCGGGACGTTTACGGCTGAAAGTGCGGTCATCGCCACAGGATCTCCCGCATGGACGGCCCGGATAACAGGGCAAAAACCCATGATAATTGACACGCTGGTATGCTACTGGGCGAGGCTCGCTATTCCAGTTGAGTCCCGCTTATTGCAAGTGGAGTCAGATCCACACGGCTGGTGGTATACTTGTCCGGGTGAACAGGGGGAAGTGGTCGCCTGTTTTGTCACCGATGCGGAAGATGTCCGCTTGCTTAATCCATCACAATTAGAGGGATGGACCAAGCTTTTTCGAAAAACCCGGCTGGGCAGATCGCTAGGATGTTTTGCTGTATCAGGCGGCATCAATCGAATCCCTATTGGAGTGGGCGGGTTGACAAGTCGGAGGGGACCACGATGGGTGGCTGCCGGTGATGCTGCCATCAAGCTGGATCCAATCGGTTCGTCGGGCACAGCCACCGCGCTTGAATCCGGCATACTGGCCGCACACGCCGCCATAAACCGGCGAACGGACGGCCCAGATGCCGGAGAACAGTATGATCGATGGGGGAAAGGTTTGCTAAAAGCATTTCTAAAACTACGCGCCCCTCTTTACGGTGCGGAATCCGCCAAGCACCCCGGTGGATTCTGGAGCCGACGCAACGCGTAGAACCTAGGCGCACTACAAAATCGACCCAGGCGTCCCTAGGTGTCAGCCAATGATGATCCATAGCCGCACCACCTCTCCACTTAATACATATGAAGGTTGCGAGTCGTTACTCCAATCGTTACTTGGTTGTTCATTCGTTGAGCATTTATTTTAAGACGGACCGCTTGTTCGTCGATGCGAAGTCACCTCGGAAACCCACCTCTCAGGGTAATCGAGAATTAGGCGGCTTAGGAGGCATTGGCAGATCAAAAAACTGCTCGATTCCGATATCTTCGGGGTTGGGCCCCGTTGGATAGAGCAAGAAAAAGGCCCGCGCCGAAGTTGGCGGGGCAAGAAAACGCGACATGACCGGCATCCATTTGCCATCCGATGCCAATACCAGGATCCGAAGCGGGAGAAGCTCGCTTACATGGCCCATTTGAATGTTGGTGGCGCTCCGTGTGGGCACGACAGCATCATTGCCATTCAAACGTACGCCTACTTGAGATTGGCTCAAATTAAGCACTCGTATGGATCCCTCTGGGATGTCGGGCCCCCAAAACTCGATTGGAAAGAATTCAAATGGGAACTCCGTGCCCGTGGGCTTTCGAGTAACAATGAAGAGGATACCCGGAAGGTTGGGCGGTATGGTGGCCACCCCAAGCTCTTGTCGTTGCTTGACTCGATCAACCTCAACCTCTCGAAAAAATGCCAAGCGATCCGGCCCTCTATATTCGATGATGCCGGAAGTAGAAGCAGGCGCCACGAATAAATCGTCGATAGACTGGCCATTACGAAATTTTACCCGAATAGGAGGATCAATCTCCCCAGCGTAGATATCCGCACGCGGAAAATAATGAAAGCGAAGGTACCGCGGAGGAGTATCCTGCGGTTGAGCTTGAAGGTTTGGGCAAGCTGCCACCACCAGAGTCGCGATGCCACGCCAAACCAAGATCAGATGTCGGAGGGAGAGAGCCATCGGAGGGAAACGATTACGAAGCGCCGCCCGAAACGGGAGTTCGTTGTGTTGAGGTTGACCACGTTGCCTGTGACTGGTTGTAGGTCTGCGGTTTGATTGGTGTCCGTATAATCAGGGAGGCGCTGCACAACAGCCTCGGCCCAGGCCCTGCCTTGAATATAATTGGGATCTGATGATGTGAGAGCAGGGTTGACGGTCTCCCCATAAACCCGAATCACGAAGGTATCGGACCGCGGGGTCAATATAGGGGCGAGCACCTGCAAAACATCGCCTTGCGTGAGCCAACCTGGCAAGCCCGTGGCGATTGGTATATCAGTGACATCGGTGCCTAGCGAAGGATAAGGGGTATAGGCATTGTTTAAGGGCGGGAGCGTCATGACCTCATTGGAACCGGTCAGGAAGGCCCGATTGGGATGTGTGGCTGTGGCTGTGTCAGTGATTGAGCGATCCAAAGTCCCCCTGCGACGGTCCGATAAGTTAGCTGACGAAAGGGAGCGATTTACAAAATCGGCTAAACTGACCACAGGCCCCCGGCGGCGCACGGTGGTCACAATCGAATTGGCCAGTGAGGTAATCTGCGCATCGGTGAGAAAGCGATAGCCGGCACTGGCGTTGGTATCAAGCGTGGCACTTGAGGAGGCAGTCATGACGGCGGCGTCGTCAACCGGCCAGGGGGTGCGCGGCATTGGCGACTCGGAGGAGCGTGTGGTGGCACCAACCGGCACATTACGAGTAGCTGCCAAGACCGAGCGCCAGGCCTCCGTCGAGCTAGAGTTGATGTTGAAGCCTCCATTCATGAGTAAACTGGCTGCTGATTGCGTGTAGCTACGCAGCGCGGAATCGCTAGCATCCTTATAGCGGGAGAGACGGCCGTTAGTAAGGGGAAACAAGAGATCACCCGTCGGTGGAACCGTGGAGAAAAAATAGCTATCAAAAATAGCACGGTTTAATAAATACGAATGATCAAAAAATACCGCCGGATTTGCAATGGAATTGCCCTGGCTGCCGCCGCTCATAGAGCCGACCACTGCGTCATCGGGTATGCGGGGGTTTATTAAAGAATTGCCGATAGGATAAGCGGGGTAATAATTGTGTGCCAAAACAAAACGTGATTTGGCGGACGCTCGATAGGCATTGACGTGCTGCAATTGTCCCAGCGAGACCAAGGGCGAAACTGGCGTGGGTATATTGAACGGTGCAACCGGAACAGAGGTGGCGTAATCCCTTCCAAATGACACAATACCTTGTGACGGATTTTGTATATCGAGTGGATACGTAGATGAGTTCGCCAGGGCATTGGAGCCAAACCGGCCATTGGCAGTGCCGTTGGCCCCCTCATCCAATCTAATATAGCTGGGATTCTGGCTGTAATATCCATTTCCGAGGGTCGGCATCTGTGCTTCATATGCGGAGCGCGCGGATTCAGCGGCACGCGGGTTGTACATCGACAACCAAGGCACGTTCATATTTAGAGAACTCGTGCTACTATAGCCAAGGCTGTAAGGATTGGTGATCTTCATCCTAAAGCCCAGCCCCGCCCATCCTATCGGTAAGGAAGTGGACGGCGGAGTGATGACTCGATCCAATGTTGACTGCACGGTGTCCCACCTAAGAAAGGGATTATTTTGACCGACACTTTGAGCGATCGGGTCATTAGGGCCGCCGCCGAGTCGCAACACCAAGCGATCGTTGCCGGGAATCGCAACAAAAACTCTATCCGATGCGGCGAGGTTGTTGATATTGATGGAGGCGTTGGTGGCAACCGGCATACGGTTGACGTTGATAAGATCGGGCGGTGTCGAAGGAGCGCCGTTACTTCCGGAAGCCCACAATAACCCGCGATAGGCTTGTCCGGGAGGAACCGGAGGTAGTTGAAACACTCCGCTTTGAATCAAAATCCCTGCCCCAGTGGCCGCGCCCGCGCGCCATTCACGGGTCAACATCGGAGCCCAGTTGTTGACGGGATTAAAAACTTGATCCGATGAGAGGGTGTAAATATAGGCTTGTCCGGGCTCCATCACACCGCTTTGCAGTTGTAGCTGCAGAGACCGTTGGGTGACATTAGTACTGCTACCTGGATGATAACCTGATAAACTGTAAAAATACGGACTGGAAACATGGGCAGCCGTCGTGCTGTCGGTATATGCGGCCAAGCCGCCGCAGGAAGTGGCATTTGCAGGCGCTTGGACGACGCGGGCGTAGACGATTGCAGTGCCGCTGTTAAAGTCGTATGTGATTCGATAGGGACTATCGGCTAAACGCACGTTGTATGGATTCCATAGTACTACTGAGGGAACATGCCGCAGCTCAAGACGATAACCGTTAGCGCCGCCTGCGTTAACCAACCGGGCTTCAAAATAAAGACGGTATGCGGCCACTACCGGAGTGAAGCCGTGTCGAGTATCGCCGTTTTCATGTGCCTGGGGATTAACAGTGGCCGTGGAGCCGGAGCCGGTAATGGTATCAGCGATTTGCGCATACGATCTCAGGAGCTGCCAGTTGGGTCCGAGGCCATCATAGCCATTCTGTAAATTCGCATCGTTGACCAGGCTTACATTGGCCGCAAGCTGCACATCCGGAAAAGAGCGGATATCCCAAATTCGCCCGAGCGGTGGACTGGCTGAGGTCGTTCCGGTAGCAAAACCGGCGGTAAGATCTCTTTTAAGGCCGCCGCGCAAGGTATCGCTGAGCACGCCGACGCTGTAGGTTGTAATATCATGAAAACGGTCGGCGGGAACCGTCGTCGCGATAGGTGTCGAGGTCGTCTGCAAATACGGCAGTTGCTGGCGATTCAGCACCCGATCCAGACCGGATGTCGGAGAAGGAGCGAAGGATGCCAGGCCGGTGACTAGTTCCGTGGCCGAACGCTGGGCCAGCTGGTAGCGGCTGCGCTCGCGCGTTTCTTGTTGCAGCGACGTTTCAGAACTTGTGGCGGTGATGCGCTGATCGAGGAGGTTGATACGAGCTTTGACGCCTTCGTCTCCAACCCACCATGCATAGCGGCCGATTGGTTTTGTTCCTATTCCGGGGACCTCTCCCACCAGGGTTTGCACGGGGGCAACAACATAACCCGCCGTGCTCCCGGTCCCGGTCGATGACGGCCCCGCCAGAACCCGTGCTTCTTGGCCGCCCACAGTGATCGTGGTGGCAAGAGCGGCTTGGGTGGGGTTGGAAGCGGAGTAATTTGGAATATTGAGAACAGGATCCGATGGCTTACGTGGAGGCGAAGCTGCCGCGGACGTTACCTGGCCGAAAGTGGTAGAGTCGGTATCGGAAAACTCATTGGAAACCAGCTCGTTACCACTAACCAGCCAATTGAGCAGTCGCGGAGAGGATTTAGTATGGGAGGAGGGATTGGCATTACCCCAGACACCGGTCCAATAACGTGTGCCATTGACCGGAGCGCCCGAGGCTGATCCGGTGAATAAATCGGCCGTAGCTGTGGCACGCTGGTCCGGGCCGGCAACCTCCTGTAATTTCCCCAAAGCTACGTTTAATGCCAAAAGCGCGTTTTGACGAGCCGTGTTTATTTGTTGATGGTTGGTGGCGACCGAGGTTTCCACGCGCACGAATGTAGCGAGTGAGACGACTAAAAGCACCAGCATGGCCATAAGAACAAGGGTGACAAGCAACGCAAACCCATTTTTATTGGGTGCGAAATCACGACCCTGGCTGTTACTTGATTTAATCATAAAATGACTGGCATGGCCTGGTTCAGCCCTGAGATAGGGTAGCACATATGTTTAATGAAGGCTCAATATCCGTCAATGATTGGCCGTCTCTGGAGGATTATTAGAGCCTTCATTGCATTTTAATCGGCTGTTAACCCCCTGAAAGTGCACCAAGTAATCCAACGCATACATAGTATTCGAGTTGGAGGGTTCTGCAATAAAGGCGAGTATCGTAAAAATCTCCAAGGTTAACCTAGGGCTGCGGTTAGGATTTGAGGTTTAATTGCATAGGCGCCTAATATTATTTATGGCAGCGGGATGACATATCCATCCGCATTGATCGTGGCTGACTTGCCGTCAAATTTGATCGCGCCGAGTTGAGCCTCGTTTAACCCCTTGGCATTTTTCCCGAATCGCAAGGAGTCACCTTGGGTGAACCCGACAATTTTCAGGGTGGCGCCCGCCTTCCAATCGGTGTTCTTGGAAACATCTGCCACGGCTAATGTTTCTGATTTAGGATTGCTGAAATCAATCACCGAGTCGGCATTGAGCGTGATTTTGGCCACCACCGGGTTGTCGTTGGAGAAACCACCCATGTCCAGTTTGCCGCCGGCAAAGTTAAGGAAAGACGAAATTTGATTGGCCGCAGCCAATTGAAAGACCCCCTTTGTAATCAGCGCCAAACCAGAGCTGCCTGCCTGAACACTAGGTCCTTGTTTACGGGAGGATACCAAAATACCATTATCAAGCACTTGTGTAACTCCGCCACGGGTGGGAGATAGTATTCCAGTGGCAATGACTGTGCCATCTCTAATCACCAAAGCATTGCCGCCCGACCGGTCGCCGTTAATGGTCAGAACGCCTTTGCCCAAATTTCCAATTTGAGTGGTCGCACTGCCCGTTTCTATACTGCCATTCAACGTGAGCGATTTTCCGTTTTTATTAAGCGTGAGGCGTTTGTTCTGGGTGTTGATTATCTTATTATTGATGGCAAGATCTCCACTGTTGACCAGAATGGTGTCGAGAGTATCGTCGATACCAGCCCCCAGCGTGATCGATTCGCCGCCAAGCTCAACGACTCCCTCTCCATTCTTTTCTATTCCCTGGGCAACTGCGGGGGATTTTAATTGGATTTGTGTATCCTTGTTTGCTATAATATTCGCTAGTCTTTCAGGCCCGGGAAGTCCTTTGCCCCAGTTGGCAGGTGCACTCCACTCGCCTTCGCTCGGTCCGATCCAGCGCGTCTCAGGTTTGGGTGGATTCTCCGGTTGGGGCTGTTTTGTCGCAGTCGCATTGTTTCGGGTGGAGTTTGATGGTAATGATTTTGCCCACGCGAGTGCTTTGATGGTGAGGGATTTCACGACTTCGGGGTTCGCGGCGGCGACGTCGCGTTCCTCGCTGATGTCGAGTGGTATGTTATATAATTGAGCTCCGCTGCCGTCGTGATAAACGTATAGTTTCCAGTCGCCATCGCGCACCCCCAGTTGTGGCGGCATATAGCCGGTCTTCGGCCCGCCGGTAACATCAAACATCCACTCCCAAAATAGCGGTTTTGTTCGCGGACGCGCCTTGCCGCTCCAGATATCGCTCACATCTTCTCCATCGAGAGCTAGATTTTCGGGCAAGGTCACCCCTGTGAATTTGCAGATTGTCGGTAGAAAGTCCACGGCGGCAGTCACACTGGTCTCGTCCGTTTTCCCGGCGGGCACGCGACCTGGCCAGCGCACGAGTCCGAATGTGCGGATACCTCCCTCATAAATACTGCGTTTACGCGCCCGGAGCGGGCCGTTGTTACCGACTCCCGAATCCACAGCATTAAAAATGCGATAGTCTTCCGCACCATTATCGCTCGAGAAAACAACGATTGTATTGTCTGCCTGATTCATCTCCTTGAGCGCATTGAACAGTCGGCCAAGTTGCGTGTCGAGTTCGTTGAGCGCCGCGCAGTAGAGCTGCATTTGGCTCTTGAGATCTTTTGCCTCGGCAAGATATTTCTGCATCCATGGACCAAAAGCGGGGTTCTGGGCGTCAGGTGAGAGGTCATTATATTTCGCAAGTTGTTCGGGAGTAACGTGTAGCGGTGCGTGCGGCAGGAGGGTCCACACATTAACATAAAACGGCTTATCCTTGTGTTCGCGGATGAATTTGATCGTTTCGTCCACAATGATCTCCGTGGATCTAAAGTCGAAATCCTCCTGCTTGTCGGATATCTGCGGGCCGTTTGAAACGTGTGTTTTTACAATATCAAAACCATAGACTTCCGGCGACGGAGCATCAGGGCCGTGGCCGAGGTGCCACTTGCCAAAGTGTGCCGTCGCGTAGCCGGCATTCTGCAAAATCGACGCGACTGTCGGTACCTTAGGGTCAAGCCAGTTGGGCATCGAACGATTGGCGTTTCGTTTGGGAGTGTCGAAATGCCCGTGGATTTGATCCACTGCCGGGAATCGGCCCGTCAAGAACGCCGACCTGCTGGGCGAGCAGACTGGCGATGCTACATAGTTTTGTTTCACCCACGTGCTCTCAGATGCGAACTTGTCCAGGTTTGGCGTCTTAACGTAGGGATGCCCGGCGAAGTGTGCATCGTTCCAACCTTGGTCGTCGGTGAGGATGAAGATGACATTGGGCCTCTTCTCCTGAGCTATGGAGGTTCGCATGCCTAAAACAGGCAGGAGAAGGGTTAAGAGCATCCCTATGTTGAATTGTAATTTTTTCATAAAATTACGATTATTATTCTAACGTAGATTGTGTTACGGGTAATTTCTCGATTATTTTCTGCTGGCGGTCAGGAGTCTGCGGCTTGTCGGTTCTGAATTTATCTTCTCGCAATGGGTTTTGAGGAAGAGACTTGGACCACACGAGCGTCTTGGCTGTGAGGGATATCACCACCTCGGGGTTCTCGGCGGCGACATCGTGTTCTTCGCTGATGTCGTAAGGAATCTTAAACAATTGCGCGTCGGAGCCGTCGTGATTCACATACAGTTTCCAGTCGCCGTCGCGCACGGCCAACATGGGGGGCATGTAACCAGACTTAGGACCGCCAGTGACATCGAACATCCATTCCCAAAAGAGTGGCTTGGTGCGCGGACGAGGTTTGCCAAGCCAGATGTCGCTGACATCCTCGCCGTCGAGCTTCATATTCGCGGGCAGATCGGTGCCAGTGATTTTACATATTGTGGGCAGGATATCCACGGCACTAGTAACGCTTTTCTCATCCGTTTGCCCGGCGGGGACGCGCCCAGGCCAGCGCACGAGACCGAAGGTACGGACGCCTCCCTCATACAAACTGCGCTTTCGGGCGCGCAGCGGGCCGGTGTTGCCAACTCCGGCATTCGCGGCATTTTGAATGCGGTAATCTTCCGCGCCGTTGTCGCTCGAGAAGACAATAATCGTGTTGTCTGCCAGCTTCATCTCGTCGAGTGCCGAAAAAAGGCGGCCTAGTTGCGTATCAAGATCAGTGAGCGCCGCACAATAGATCTGCATTTGGCTCTTCAGGTTTTTCCCCTTGGCTAGATATTTCTGCATCCATGGGCCGAAGGCCGGATCATCTGCACTCGGCGATAGGTTTTCATATTCCTTTAATTGTATAGGCGTTGGTTTGAGGGGCGCGTGCGGGAGCAGTGTCCACACATTAACATAAAACGCCCCATCCTTGTGCTCGCGGATGAAGTTGATGGTCTCATCCACGATCATTTCCGTGGACTTAGCGTGGAAATCCTTTGTATTGTTTTTAAGCTGCGGCCCGTTGGAAACCGTTGTTTTCGACCTATCAAAGCCATAGGCTTCAGGTGGCGGAGCCCCTGGACCTCTCCCTAGATGCCATTTGCCAAAGTGTGCCGTTGCATACCCCGCGCCCCGCAGCAGCGAGGCCAGTGTTGGCACTTGCGGATCAAGCCAATCGGCCATGGATCGTGCCACATTTTGATCATGCTCAGCAAGGTGTCCGTCAATTCGATGCCTTGCCGGAAAATGGCCCGTTAAGAATGCCGCCCGGCTGGGAGAGCAGACCGGCGAAGCGGCGTAGAACTGTTTAAACCAAGTTGATTGCGTGGATAACTTGTCTAAGTTTGGGGTTTTGGCATACGGATGTCCGGCGAAATGGGCATCGTTCCAACCTTGGTCGTCGGTGAGAATGAAGATGACATTGGGCCTCTCCTGCTCGGCAAGGGTCGGCGTAGCCCCGGAAACGGAGACAAGGAAAGCAAGTGCGGTGATCAGCAATTTCTCGAATTTGATTTTGCCGGGTATCCGCTGCAGTGAAGTATGAAGTATCGTTTTGATTTTGTTCATGTACGTTGCAGTCAGTTATATGTACTTGCATTTTTTCGGGACTTATCCTGCGCGGGAGCAGCGTTTCGATTTTTAAGGACTTCGGGAGGAATATCCGTGAAAGGCGGATTTTCGTACAACTTGCCATCGCCGAGCAGGCGGGGGTCTCCGGCATCTGTAAGGATTGTCAGCAAGCGCGCGGAGAGTTCTTCGCGCTGTCGAGCGTACTCGGGATCGGCAGCGAGGTTGATCGTCTGGTCTGGGTCCTGATGCAGATTGTATAACTCTTCGGCAGGGCGTTTGCCAAAGGCATAGTCATAGTACCATTTCCATTCGGCAGCGCCAAATTGGCGAACGAGCCACGCCTTTGTAGGACTGAGATCCATATCGGCAAACGCAATGATATTTTTCGTTTCCAATGCATCGACAGAAGGCAGATCCTCTTGGTTCGTGAACTTAGGGCTGCCCATCGGCCAGCGGTCAGGCGCAAAGTTGCGAATGTAGAGAAACTCCGGCGTGCGCAGGGCACGCTGCGGGTAAGGCAAGTTACCCTCGCGGGCATCGGCAACATGCCGTTCGCGTCCAGTGACCACCCAAGTACGATTCGGATCCACCTGGCCGGCTTTTTCGGAATACAAAACATTCAAAAAACTTCGCCCGGTCATGACCTCCGGCGGTTTCAGTCCGCCAGCTTCAAGGAATGTCGGGGCAATGTCCATGAGGTTGACGAAGTCATCAACCACCCGCCCTGGCTTGATGCCGGGGCCGCGAGCGATGAGCGCTACGCCGACACCCTGATCATAAAGGTTGCATTTCCCGCCGGGCACGCCGGGCATACCGTGGTCGCCACTCAGGACAATAATCGTGTTGTCGAGCTCTCCTATTTCATCGAGTTTCTTGAGCAGGACGCCGATGCCTGCATCCAAGGCCTGAATCTCGCCCATGTAGTCTGCATAATCGGAGCGCACTGCCGGCACATCGGGCATGAATTTCGGCAGCTTGCCGCGCAACGAATCCGGATCGATGCCCCACAATGCCTTCCCGGAACCTTTTTCGAATGTCCGATGAGTGTTGGTTGGCCCAAACCAGTAGCAAAATGGCTGGCCGGGCTGGCGGTCGGCGAGAAATGAGTCAAAATTGTCCCCCACCTGTCCAAGGATTTTCTGTTTTGCAGCCTCGAAATCCATGCCGTTACGCACAAGAGTGCTTGCCCGCTTGGAGAAATGGCAGAAATCGTATCCGGCTTTCTCGTAGGCATATTTTTTCCCGCCGTAAGGTGCATCAGCCGGCGTTCCTGGTCCCCAGACCTTATAACTTTTGCCGATGTGATAGCCTGCATCTCGAAGCAGCAGGGGGTATGCGGGAATCGAGGCGTCCCAAACCGCGCCTTGCAGGATCGCGCCAAGGCCGGTGCGGAAAAAGTATTGTCCGGAGAGCACCGAACTCCGGCACGGAGTGCAACTCGGCGCGGTCACGAAGGCGTTCTTAAACAGCACACCCTCACGCGCAATTCGGTCAATTACAGGCGTCTTGATCACCTGATTGATCGTGGTCCGGGTCTCTACATTCGCGTAGATACTGGCATATCGGCCCCAGTCATCGGCGAAACAGAACAGGATGTTGGGCCGTTTGGTCTCGGCTGCGTGGGCTTGGAAGGCCAGCAAAGCGACCCAGAAAATGGATAGAGTTCGTTTCATGGCACGTCGTTGATCATCTTGGGACGCACCTCGGCCCACCACAGATCGTAGGCTTTTCTCAGGCGCTCGGTCTCTTCAGGGAACTGGTCGATGACATTGCGTTTCTCGCCAGGGTCGTTGGTGATGTCGTAAAGTTCCTCGTTGTTTACAAAGCGAAACCGGGCGGTTCGGACTGCGCTGTTGCGATACTGGTAACCTTCCGGACTCACTCCCATGGGCCACCGACCACTATGGATAAACAGCATCCGGTCTTGAAACTTTTTTTCATCGGTGCCGTTTAGGATGGATAGCAAGGACATGCCATCGGTGGACTTTTGCTTGTCGGCGGGAATTCCAGCCAAGTCACAAAAGGTGGGATAGATATCGAAATGCGCTGTCAGGGCTGTTGCATCCACGCCTTCCGGCAGATGCCCCTTCCAACGCAGGAAGCAGGGAACCCGGGTTCCACCTTCGTAGGGGGACAGTTTGCCACCGGTAAAGTTGAGATTCGGTTTGAGTTTGGCCCCCGGCGGTGCGTCGAAGTTCAAGTTCCCCCCGCGTAAGCCACCCATGGGCGGACTCCACGATGCGCCATCCTTGGTTTGCGCTTTGGCATAACCGCCCTGGCCATTGTCAGTCGTGAATACGATCAGGGTCTTTTCCTCGATGCCCAATGTTTTGAGTTTTTCCAGCAATCGACCCACGTTTTGATCCAAAATGTGAATCATGGCATAGCGATGCGCCGCCTCCTTGGAGAACCCTTTTTTGAGATACACTTCCGCTGCGGCATCGGGAGCAACAAACGGATCGTGCGGATTTTTGTCGGCGATCCAAGCAAGGAACGGCTTGCCTGCGCTCGCTTGCTCCTCCATCCACTGCGTCGCGAGATCGAAGGTTATGTCCGTGAAATATCCTTTTTTTTGGACTCTATTCCCATTGATTGTGAACTCCGGATCGAAGTAATGCTTCCCATGCTCGCTCGTCAGCAAGGCCACATGCTGGAAGCCTCGCGATGCAGGATGGAAGTCCTTGCCTTCTCCATTGTGCCACTTGTTGAAAAGCCCGGTCGCGTAACCCGTGTCCTGAAGTTCCTGGGCAATCGTCTTCTCCGACTTGAGAATATTGAAGCGGGGGCCTATGGTATGCGTCACCCCTACCTTGAATTCATGCTGTCCTGTCAACAATGCCGCCCTCGTCGGTGAACAGGTGGCGCTCACATGATAGTCGGTAAATCGCAGACTGCCTGCATATAATTTATCTAAATATGGCGTCTCAATATCGGGGTTTCCCAGACATGCCAGGTC
>CANIWJ010000063.1 GCA_947471035.1 Verrucomicrobiota bacterium | reverse complement strand
CGCGGGCACCGATTCGAGCTTCGCCGGCCAAGTCGGCGGCACCGGCAGCCTAACCAAGAGCGGCAGCGGCACGCTGACCCTGACCAACACCAATACCTTCACCGGCGGCACCACCGTTTCTGGCGGCACGCTCGCCCTCAGCCACGCGACCAACACTCTGGCCGACACCGGCGCACTCGTCATTAACACCGGCGCAACCGTGGACCTAGGGGCTAACCTCGATACCGTGGCCAGCCTGACCAGCAACGGCGGCACCCTCGCCGGCACCGGCACCCTGACCGCCGCGACCTACGCGCTGAACACCGGCTCCACCATCAACGCCAATCTCGGCACCGGCATCCTCACCTCCAATGGCGCGGTCGCCCTGAACGGCACCGCCGCCGCTGGCACGGTCAACATCGACTCCGGCACCCTCACCACCGGTTCGGCTGACCGCCTCGCGGACAACGCGATTGTCACCAACACCGTGCCGCTGACTGCCGGCACCCTCGCCCTCGGCGGCAACGAGACCATCGGCAGCCTGCAAGGCGACGTGGCGGTCAACCTGAACGCCCGCACCCTCACCCTTTCCGCCGGCGCAGGCACCGCCACCGGAATCCTCAGTGGCACCGGCGGCCTGACCCTTAGCGGCGGCACGCAGACCCTGACCGGCGCTTCCAACTACACTGGCGCGACCACCGTAAGCGGCGGCACTCTGGTGCTGAACACCACTGGCAGCCTGACCAGCACCGACCTGCAAGTCTCCGGCACCGCTAGCCTCAGCACCCAAGGCGGTCTGACCGACGCAGCGGTCGTCACCCTCGCAGGCACGTCCAACCTTACCCTCACCGGCAACGAAACCCTCAAAGGCCTGGTCAGCGCGGCCGGCGGCACCACCGTGACCCTCGGGGCCAACGCCCTGACCATCGCCAGCGCGGGCACCGATTCGAGCTTCGCCGGCCAAGTCGGCGGCACCGGCAGCCTAACCAAGAGCGGCAGCGGCACGCTGACCCTGACCAACACCAATACCTTCACCGGCGGCACCACCGTTTCTGGCGGCACCCTCGCCCTCAGCCACGCGACCAACACTCTGGCCGACACCGGCGCACTCGTCATTAACACCGGCGCAACCGTGGACCTAGGGGCTAACCTCGACACCGTGGCCAGCCTGACCAGCAACGGCGGCACCCTCGCCGGCACCGGCACCCTGACCGCCGCGACCTACGCGCTGAACACCGGCTCCACCATCAACGCCAACCTCGGCGCTGGCATCGTGACGTCCAATGGAACCGTTGCCATCAACGGCAACACCGGCACCGGCACCTTGGCTATCGCCACCGGCACGACCACGCTGGCCGGTGCTTCTTCCGCCGTGACCGTGACCGTGGCCGATACCGCCGCGCTTACCACGACCGCCACCGGCAGCCTGGCCGACACCGCCGCCGTCGCACTCACCGGCACCGGTGCATTCAATCTCGGACAGTCCGAAACCATTGGCAGCCTATCCGGCGCAGGCAGCATCGCCCTCGCGGCCAATACCCTTACCCTCGCCAGCGGCACTGGCGGCACCTCATCCGCCCTTATCGGCGGCACGGGCGGCATTATCCTGACTGCCGGTCCCCAGACACTCTCCGCTGCCAACACCTACACCGGCACGACCACGGTCTCCGGCGGCATCCTCACCCTCAGCGGTACCAGTCAGTCCGCCTCGCTCGTGGTCAACGGCGGCACCCTCAACGTAAACGCCGCTTCTGTCGCCACCACCGCAACCATCGCTTCGGGTGCCTTTCTTACCACTGGTGCGGCCAACGTAATAAACGACCGCGCGAACATCGCCAACGCCGGCACCCTGACTCTGGGCGGCAACGAAACCATTGGCAGCCTCACTGGTGCGGGTGCCGTGGCCCTCGGCGCCAACACCCTCACCTTTACCGGCAATGGCGACCCCACCGCCGGTGAAATCAGCGGTGATTTCTCCGGCTCCATCACTGGTTCCGGTCAATTGCTCAAAAACGGCACCGACATCCAGATTCTCAGCGGCTCCAGCAGCTATAGTGGTATCGCCACCGTCGATGCCGGCGTGCTCCGCGTGACGGCTGCCACCGCCCTAGGCACCGCCGGTGCCTCCGCTCGCACCGTGGTCAATACTGGCGGCACGCTCCAGGTCGCGGGCGGCATCAGCCTCTCCGAGGTTATTCGTCCCACCGGCGTCGGTGCGGCGAACACCTACACGGGCAACGATTCCAATCTGACCAGCCTTGGCGCGATCAACAGCTTAAGCGGCAACAACACCTTGACCGGTCAGATCGGTCTGATCGGCGGCGTCCCAGAAATCACCATCGGCGTGAGTGCCGATAAACTGACCATCACGAGCGATATCCTCCGCTCCGGTTTGGCCTTGGTGCCCAAGCTCACTTTCCAAACCGCGGAAAACGCCACCATCGCGGTCACGGGTAACAACGCCGGCTTCCAGCTCTCCAACGTCGCCGATCTTTCCAAAACCGGTCGTGGCACCCTCGATATTACCGGCATTATCGGCAACAACTCCACCGGTGACGTTTACCTCCAGGACGGCACCCTGCTGGTCAGCGCCGAAGCCCAACTCGGCGGCAGCAAGGTCCTCTTCGGTTCCACCGATCGCGGCACCTTCCGTATCGACGCTTCGGCGACGCAGTCCGCCATTGCGGCTGGCGCGGGTAACGTGCTCACCGGCGGCGACGGCACCTGGGCCGACTTCCGCAACACCGCGTTCGATTTCACCAGCGGCGACGGCACCTTCCGCACCGACGTTGATACGGCGGTTTCCTTGGCCAACCTGCAAAACACCACCGGTTCCTTGCTGCTCAAAACCGGCACCGCCGACCTGTTGATCGATCAAGTCGGTGTCGTCACCAAATTGTTGCCCGGTCTCCTGGTCGATGCCGGCACCGTCTCTTTCCGCACCGAGGATGGAGCCGCGTTGACCATCGGCAGCCTTTCTCAATCCACCGGAGCCCCCGGCGGCTCCCTCGCCTTCGGCACGCTGGATGTTACCTTTGCGCAAAGCACCTCCGGCACCTTCGCCGGCGGGCTCTCCGGCACCGGCGATCTGGTGGTCAATACCAGCAGCAACGCCACGCTCGCCCTGAGCGGCGTGCTCAGCGGTTTCTCCTCCGTCTCCATTGGCGGCAATGGCACCGGTTCCGTCGCCCTATCCGGTAACAGCACTTACACCGGTCCGACCAACGTCACCACCGGCGGCTCGCTCCTGCTCAGTGGCACCAGCCAGACCTCGGCTCTAGACGTCGCCACCGGCGCAGTCTTTACCCTCGGCGCTTCAGACCGACTGCTCGATACCGCTACTGTCACCAACTCCGGCACCTTTGCCACCGGTGCTTTCAACGAAACCGTGGCCACCTACACCAGCACCGGCGGCACGCTCAGCGGCACCGGCACGCTCACCGCCGCCACCTACACCCTGGGCACCGGCTCACTTGTTTCAGGCAACCTAGGCCTCGGCTCGCTCACCGTCACCGGCGACACCAGCATCACCGGCACCGCCGCCGCGTCCACCGTGGCGGTCAACTTAGGCGCCGCCCTCACTCTCGATGGCGACAACCTCGCCGATACCGCCGCCCTCACCAACGCCGGCACCCTCGCCCTTGGTGCCAACACCGATACCGTCGGCAGCTACGTCAGCAACGGCGGCACCCTCTCCGGCACCGGCACGCTCACCGCCGCGACCTACGCGCTGAACGACGGCACCACCGTCAACGCCAACCTCGGGCCCGGCACCGTGACTTCCAACGGCGCGGTTGCCCTGAACGGCACCGCCGCCGCCGCGACGGTCAACATCGACTCCGGCACCCTCACCACCGGCTCGGCCGACCGCCTCGCGGACAACGCCATCGTCACCAACACCGTGCCCCTGACTGCCGGCACCCTCGCCCTCGGCGGCAACGAGACCATCGGCAGCCTGCAAGGCGACGTCGCGGTCAACCTGAACGCCCGCACCCTCACCCTCTCCGCCGGCGCTGGCACCTCCGCCGGCATTCTGAGCGGCACCGGCGGCCTCACCCTTACCGGTGGCACCCAGACCCTCACCGGAGCCAGCACCTATACCGGCACCACCACCGTCACCGGCGGCAATCTGCTGCTGAACACCACCGGCAGCCTGGCCAGCACCGACTTGCAACTCTCCGGCAGCGGCAGTCTCAGGACCCAAGGCGGCCTGACCGACGCCGCGGTAGTCACCCTCGCAGGCACGTCCAACCTGACCCTGACCGGCAACGAAACCCTCAAGGGCCTCGTCAGCGCGGCCAGCGGCACCACCGTGACCCTCGGGGCCAACGCCCTGACCATCGACAGCGCCAGCACCAACTCGACCTTCGCCGGCCAAGTCGGCGGCACCGGCACCCTGACCAAGACCGGCACCGGCACGCTCACCCTGACCAATAGCAACACCTACACCGGCGGCACCACCGTCAGTGGCGGCACCCTCGCGCTCAGAAATGCGACCAACACCCTGGCTGATACCGGCGCGCTCACCATCAACAGCGGAGCGACCGTGGATGTCGGAGCCAATACCGACACCGTGGCCAGCCTGACCAGCAACGGCGGCACCATTAGCGGCACCGGCACGCTCACCGCCGCCACCTACGCGCTCAACACCGGCACCACCCTCAACGCCAACTTCGGCCCGGGCACCGTGACCACCAACGGCGCGGTCGCCATCAACGGCAACCTCGGCACCGGTACCCTGGCCATCGCCAGCGGCACAACCACGCTGGCGGGCGCGTCCTCCGCCGCCACCGTGACCGTGGCCAACGCCGCCACGCTCACCACCACCGCCACCGGCAGCCTGGCCGACACCGCCTCGCTCGCCCTGACCGGCACCGCGATCTTCAACCTCGGCCAAAACGACACCATCGGCCAGCTCACCGGCGCGGGTGTGGTCAACCTCGCCGCCAATACCCTCACCCTCGCCAACGGCGGCGGCGCATCGTCCTCCGCCGTCCTCACCGGCACCGGCGGCCTCACCCTGCTCACCGGCACTCAGACCCTGACCGGAGCCAGCACCTACACCGGCACGACCACCGTGACCGGCGGCACCCTCAACCTTAACGGCACCACTGCCTCCTCCACGTTAAATGTGGGCACGGGTGCCGCGCTCAACGTCAACGCTGCCTCCGCAGCCACCACCATCAATGTCGGCGCGAACGCTGTGCTCACCACCGGCTCGGCCAATCTGCTGGCCGACAACTCCGTCGTTACCTTGAGCGGCACCTCCGCGACCGCCGGACGCCTCGTCCTCGGCGGCAGCGAGCTTATCCGTAAGTTGAACAGCGATGCCAATACAGCCGGTCGCGTGGACCTCGGCGTTCACACGTTGAGCGTTTCCGAGGGCGGCAGTTTCAACGGCCTCGTCACCGGCACCGGCACCTTGGCCCTCATCGGCGGCACCATCACTATCACAGATGCCACCGTCATTAATTCCACCCTGACTAATTCGGCCACGCTTACGCTAAACCAATCGGTCACCGCCAACGCTCCTGTCACCAACACCGGCACCGGCATCATCAATCTTAACACCAAC
This sequence comes from Verrucomicrobiota bacterium, assembly GCA_947471035.1. Lineage (GTDB taxonomy): Bacteria > Verrucomicrobiota > Verrucomicrobiia > Opitutales > Opitutaceae > IMCC26134_A. Next base: position 12,692 of record CANIWJ010000063.1, on the reverse strand, counting down.
ACCTTCACCTCTACCGTCGGCACCACGCTCGCCGCGGGTAGCGTAATCACGGGCTCCGGCGTCTTCGTCCAGTCTTCCGGCACCCTCGGCGGCACCGGCACCGCCTCCAACCTGCGCATCACCTCCACCGGCACGCTCTCGCCCGGCAACAGCCCCGGCGTCCTTAATCTCACCGGCAACCTGGAGATTGGCGGCGGCACCGGCGCTCCGACCTACCGCGCCGAATGGGACGGCCTCGCCGGCGCAGGCGCGGTCTCCGGTCACGATCAGGTCAAGGTGGCTGGCACCGTCACCTTGAGCCCCGCCAGCACCTTGGCCATCACGCGCTCCACCGGAGCCTTCGCGCCTGTCCGTGGCCAACGCGCCTGCATCCTCGCCAACGCCGCCGGCACCGGTGATCCCGCCATCACCGGAGTTTTCAGCGACGTGACCAACTCCTTCACCAGCGGCGTCGTGCTCGATCTGACCACCGGCGAACTCATCGGCACCGGCCTCAACCTCGCCACCACCGGCAAGGGCGCTCGCGGCCTAGGCGCGGACTTCACCAAATATTCCGACCTCACCGACAATGCCCGCGCTTTGCTCGCCGCTGTACAGACCGATGCCTTCGCCGCCGACGCCAACGGCATCCAGCTCCGCTCTGCCACCGCCAGCGGCATGGTCGTGCGCGACTTGTTGATCGACGCCACCGACGCCCCGTTCGTGACCGCCAGCAAGCTCTCGCCCGAGACCTATGCGGCCGACACCGCCTATGCGGTGCGCGCCACCCGCAACTACGCCGAGACCGCCTTGCACGCCGCCCCCGTGATTCAGGCCAAGGACATCAGCGTGTTCACCGCCTACACCAGCCTCGACGTCGGCCGCACCGACCGCTCGCTCAACCAAGCGAACTATGCCCTCGACACCGCAGGCTTCCTGCTCGGTGGCTCCACTCTCATTGGCAACAAAGTCACCGTCGGTGCCTATGGAGCTTTTGATACCGGCAATGTAAACTCCGACCGTCGCCACGGCGAGGTTTCCGGCCAATCCTACGGGCTCTTTGGCGAATACGTGCTTAACACCAAACGCACCTTGTCGCTGACCGCCGCCGCCAATCTGAGCAACTACGATACCGACTCGACTCGCGGCACTGCGCTCGGTCGCGCCACTGCGAATGGCGTGGGCACCAACGCCAACGGCTTGGCCCTCGGCCTGCGTTACGACTTGGGCAAGGCTGGCCGCTATGGCGTCTCGCCTTACGCGGGCTTGAACCTCGTCAACGCGTCCACCGAGGCCTTCACCGAGACCGGTTCGATCGATGCCCTGGCCGTCAAGTCCATTGATTACTCCAGCCTGCAAGGCGAACTCGGAGCACGCGGCTATGTGATGATCACCGAGCAGTTCTCCCTGACCGGCGGACTCGGCATCGCGCAGGAGTTTGGCGACTCGAATACTTTGGTCGGTGCCCGCATCGCCAGCGGCGGTGCCACCGCGTTCAACGTTACCTCTCCGGGCTACGGCGACACCGAGCTTTCGGCCAACCTCGGCGTTAACTACGCCATCACCAAGGCGCTGTCCGTCGGGGCCGGCGTGAAGCTGTCCACCGTGTCGGATGCCGATAGCTCCACATCCTACTATGTTGGCGGCAGCATGAAGTTCTAAACCCAATTCGCGATTAAGTTGAGCCGATAACCGAAATTGGCCGGGGACGGCCAACGTTACACAAAACGTCAAATGTAGGGTTGGCCGTCCCCGGCCAATTCAGCTCAACTTGAACACGAATTAGAATAAGCCCACCCCTCCCAGCTCACCTTTCCTCATGACGAAAATTATCAATCACGGCATCCCTCCCCGCATCGTTCGCGATCAACAAGCCTACCAGTTGGTGGCGGTGATCGAGGGCGCCGACGCCAATACCCAATTCATCAATAATCTGCAGGTCATTGGCCAGCAGCGCCAACTGCTCGCCGAGTTGGGCCAGAAACTCGCCAGCCTACCCAAGACCACGTCCGAGGCGGAACGCGCGGCGGTGCAACAGCAGCTCACGGAGTTGGACGCCCGACTGACCCAGAACATGCAGTTCATGGCCAAGACCTATGGCTACAGCGTGCAAAATAACTACCTGCTCACGCCGGTGCAGTCGGTGTTGTTGCAAAAGGCGGTCGAGGCCGACGGCAAGGTCAGCGAAGACGAGACCAAGGCCACGCTAGTTGCCGAGCTCCAGACCGCCGAAGCCTACGATTCGCTCCAGCAACTACGTCAGAAAGCCGGAGTTTTCGGGCAGGATGCAGCCAAGGCGGCGGACTACGAAAAGGTGAAGGCCGAGCTGAAGGAGACCTTCGGTTTCGAGGTCACCGGGAGCTACTTCCTTAAGGTTCGCAAAGGCGCGCTCTACGCCACCGCCTGAGTTGCGGCCCCATGTAGCACCGGTCGCCGACCGGTGCTTTTTTAGGATAGAAAAACTCAGACCGTGGTCTGGCCGCTCAAGGCGGCACGGCCCAAGGCGGCGAGCAACCTTACGCTGGCTATGGTCGCTTCGGCGTTGGTCGGCACCGACCCCGGCAAGCCGCGCACCGCCGCGTGAAAGGCTTTCCAGCCATACCAGCCGGCGAAGTCGCCGGGGGCGGTGACGAGGCGTTCGACCGGGTGGCCGGGGCGCTGTAGTTCCACCACGGCGCGGTCCTGGTCCATCTCGATGCCGCCTGCGCGTTCCATCCAGCGGCGGATGGTGCCGCGCTCACAGCCGATCACCAGTTCATCGCGGTAGGCCTGGCCGTCGCCGATGCAGAAGGAGGAGAAAATGGCGGCCAACGCGCCGTTTTCGTAGGTGATGGTCATCTGGGCGTTGTCGGGCGTGGGTCGCCCGGTGCGCACGCGGGTTTGCTGCACTTGCACTTCGAGCGGGCGGCCGAGCAGTCCGGCGAAGTCGCTCAGGAAATACACGCCGAGCCGGAAAAGCGGGCCGGCCGGGCAGCGCTTCGGGTCGTCATACCAGGAGCCGTCGGCTTTTTCGCGGTAGTCGGCCCAAGTGCGTGCGTGCAGTGAAACGGGCTGGCCGAGATCGTAGTCTTTCAGCCAGGTCCGCATGCGCGCCAGATCGGCGGCGGGCACGGGGGCGGGGGAATTGAGGTGCAGCACGCGGCCATAGCGGGCGGCGGCGGCGAAAGCGCGCTCGGCCTCGGCGGGGTCGAGCTCGAAGGGCTTGGTCGTCATCACGTGCTTACCGGCGGCGAGGATGCGTTCGAGGAGTTTGCCGCGACCGGCGGGCCCGGTGAATACGCCGATGGCTTCCACGCCGGGGTCGGCCAGGAGTTCGTCGAGGCTGCCGTAGGTGGGCACGCCGAGTTCGGTGCCGAGGGCGCGGGCCTTGGCCAGATCCAGATCGCAGATGCCGGCCACGTGCACGCCGCCCGGGCAGCACGCGAGCTGGCGGGCGATTTTGGCCCCGAAGTTAGCTCCGAGAATCACCAGGCCCACGGGGCGCGCGGCCGGATCGGGGTCGAGCGCCGAGGGGACGGTTAACGGAGAGGGTTCCACGAGAGAGGTTTTCATGGGGAAAGGGGCTGGTATTCGAACCAGTCGAAACCGGCTTGGTTGCTTGACCCGACCGCGCCGCGCGCAGTGGCGTAAGGGCCGAAGACCACGCCGTTATAGCCGCCGGTGACTTCGGAGCAGAGGTAGCGCACTTCGCCTTCGCCCAGCCAGTGGTCGGTGCCATCGGCGGCGGCGAAACCTAAGCGGTAGCGGCGACGGTTGGCTTCGAGTCGCAGGGTGATCGGTCCGTCGGGCAGATCGGCCGGGGCGGTTTCGCCCGCCAGCGTGCCGATGCGGCGGCGCACCAAGGCGACGCGCCGCCCGGAGCGCTGGGTGACGGCGATTTCGTAGTGGTGTAGGTTATCCATCAAAACGACCAGGCCGGCTTCCTCGGTCTCGGTCTTCGCGGTAAACTCCAATAAGGCGGTCGCGCTAAACTCGAAGTGGCGCTGGCGACGCACGATGCCGGCGAAGCTCGCTTCGTCGTCGGGCGAGGGCGCGGCGCACGAAAGGGTTAACCAGCCGGGTCGGTTGGTTAACGACCAGGCGGCGGGCTCGGGGTTGCGCACGAAGACCCAATCGGGCGCGAGCGTGGGGGCGTTAAAGTCGTCCCGCACCGTGGTGGCGGGCCAGGGATGGGCGGGCAGGCCGGTGTCGGGTAGCGCAAGCGTGGCGGGCAGGGGACGGCCTTCGTTGACCAGCGGCCAGCCTTCGGGCGTCCAGGTGAGTGGGGCGAGGTAGGTCTCGCGTCCGAGCGGATGAAAGCCGTGTTCGCTATAACGGTAGCCGAGGAAAACCGCCCACCAGCGGCCGTTTTGGTCTTCGATGAAATCGGCGTGACCGCTGGCCTGGATGGTGGACATCAGGCTGCGGTGGGTGAGCACCGGGTTGTGCGGGCAGTTTTCAAACGGCCCGTAAGGCGAATGCGAACGCGCCACCGTCACCATGTGACACTCTGCGGTGCCGCCCTCGGCCATCATGATGTAGTAATAGCCGCCGCGCTTAAAGAGATGCGGGGCTTCAGGGTAAGAGCCGCCGGTGCCGGTCCAAATGAAGCGGGTGGGGGTGAGTTGCTCGCCGGTAAGGGGGTTGATCTCGCATTGGTAGGCGCCGCGCACCGGAGCCCAAAAGGTGCCGTTACTGGTGAAGTAGCAGCGTCCGTCGGTATCAAAAAATAAGGACGGGTCGATGCCGCCCTGGGCGATTTTCACCGGTTCAGACCACTGGCCGGCGGGGTCGGCGGTGTGCACGAGGAAGTTGCCCAAGGTCGGCATGTGCGTGGTCACCATGTAGAACCTGCCTGCATGGTGGCGGATGGTAGGCGCGTAGATGCCATCGGAGGGCTTGGTGCCGACGGGGAGTGGGAGTTGCGAAGGCCGGGTCAGCACGTGGCCGAGTTGACGCCAGTTGACCAGATCGCGGCTGTGCCAGAGCGGCACACCGGGAAAATACTCGAAGCTGCTGTTAACGAGATAAAAGTCTTCGCCCACGCGGCAAATCGACGGGTCGGGGTAAAAGCCGGGAAGGATGGGGTTGGTGGCGGGCATGGCTAAGAATGGGGCGCGAGGGCTGAACCTGGCGGCGGCGCTCAGACGGCGGGGCGGGTGGTTTTTCCGACCATCAGGCGCGCCGGCACGAGGATGGCCCGGCGGGATTCGTTGGGGCTGTCGATTCGGCTGATCAGCCGCCGGATGGCGGCCGCGCCGAGTTCCTCATCCACTACGTCGGTGGTCGTGAAAGGGGGCAGACCGTTGGAGGCGTAGCGGGAGTTGCCGTGAAAGCTGGTCAGGGCCACGTCCGCCGGGATGCGCAGACCTGCGGCGAGCAGGTGCATGCGCAGGGCTTCGGCAGTGGTGCTGCTGGCGCAGACCCAGGCGTCCACCTGGTGGCGGATGCGATCCAGTACTTGGTTACCGGTTTCGGGCATCGGAAAGGGGTCGGCTTCCAGTGCGGCTTTCAGGTCGATGCGCACCACGTTGGCCGGATCGTAGGCCAGATCGAGGCGGGTCAGGCTTTCGACGTAGGCGGCGAAACGACCGCAGGACCACGTGACCTCCGGGCATAGTCCGAAGAAGCCGATACGGCGGTGACCGGCGGCGTAGAGGTGCTCCATCAATTCGCTGATGCCCCTGCGTTCGTCGATGCCAATGAGGTCAATCTGGGTGTTGGGGTAATCGTGAACGATGGAAACGGCGGGAAGTTTTTCGCAAAGTTGCCGAGCCACCGCGTTTGGCCAGCGGTGCAGCAAAATCAAACCCTTCACTAAACCGGTGCGAAAGGAGGTCGGTGCGGTACGGGCTTCCAACACGCTGTCGCATTGGTCGTGGGCGACCAGATGGGTGAGCACCGCGATGTTAAAGGACACGGCAGCCCCGCTGATACCGGCCATGAAACGTTGGTCGATGTGGGGTGCGGTATTTTGCGAAAGCGCGAGGATATGGCGGGGGTCACGCTCCAGCTCGGAACTTACCGGCCCGACTACCGCTGACTTGCTGGCATAGCCCATCTGATGGGAGAGCGCGATGATGCGGGAGCGTGTTTCTGGATGAATCCCCTCCATGCCGCGCAGGGCGCGTGAAACCGTGGAAATGGATACCCCCAGCCTCTCGGCAATGGTGGTGAGATTGGTGCGTTCGCGACGGGGCATGGGGATGCCTCGAACACATCGAAACCCCGACACATTTCAACGCAAAATTGCAATATATTGCGGAAATAATTACTATCTGTCGGGGAATTTGCATAATGCCATTCACGCGGAATTCGCCGGGTCATCCAGAAATCACGATACCCGCAGCCGCCTATCGGCTTCGGCGATAGCGACGTCGTTAATGCTGGCGAAGCGGCGGGCCATGTAACCGTCGGCGGTGAACTCCCAGTTTTCGTTGCCGTAGCTGCGCCACCATTGCCCGCCGCCGTCGTGCCACTCGTATTCGAACCGCACGGCGATGCGGTTCTCGGTGAAGGCCCAGAGTTCTTTTTTAAGACGGTATTCGTGTTCTTTCGCCCATTTGGCGGTGAGGAAAGTGACGACTTCGGCACGTCCGCGAAGAAAGGTGGAACGATTTCGCCACTCGGTGTCCTCGGTGTAGGCGAGCGATACCCGGATGGGGTCGCGCGAGTTCCAGGCATCTTCGGCGGCCTGGACTTTTTGGCGGGCGGTTTCGGCGGTGAAGGGCGGGAGCGGCGGACGTGGGTTCATAGGGAAGTAGGTTTGGTGCGGAGCTGCGCCTCAAGTTCGGCGATGCGTTGCTTGAGTGGATCGACGAGGGTGCGCACTTCGGCGGCGGTGTAGCGTGGCGTGATGTATTTGGGGCAATTCCAGTCGAAGCCTACGACGCGGATGCGAAAATAACGCTCGATGTGGGCAGCGGGAATTCCGGCGGGCGCGAGCTGGGCCGCGAGTGCGGGATCGTCGGCCAATGAGTGGGTGGTGGCGTGGCCGAGGAGCTTGAGGCGCTGGCGTTGCGGATAATCCATCAGGAAGAGCGAGACACGGTCCTCGTTCGCTAGATTTCCAGTGGTGAGGAGTTGACGGTTCCCGCGCAGATCGGCGAAGGCGAGGGTGTGCGGGTCGAGCACGTGGAGAAACCCTGGCGGACCACCACGATGTTGCAGGTAGGGCCAGCCGTCAGGGTTTACTGAGGCGAGGTAAAAACTATCGCGCGAGGCGATGAAGGCCGCTTCGTCCGGCCCGAGTGTATCGGGGCCGGCCGAGGGCGGTGTGGCTTGCGCCTGCCCGTAGGCGGTTTGCTGCGCGGCGAGCACCTCGGGGGTGAATAGCGTGGCGCGGTAATGGCGGCTCATGGCGGGCAGGCGCGTGTGGTCGACCGGGTTTAGAATACCAGCGTTTGCCAACCCTCGGCGAGGTAGCGGCGGATTCCGGCGAGGCCGGGAGTGCCCGGTAAAGCGTGGTCCTTGACCTCCTTGATGCCGCAGGCTTGCAGGCTCTCGGTAGCCCCAAAGACGGCGGCGCAGCCACAGGACCCACCGACGATGACCTCGCGCACGGTATTATATAGACCGTTGGCCGGATGGGAGAGCTGCGAGAGCACGCCGGGCCAGCGGGTGCCGGCGCCGACGAAGGTGACTTCGACCTGGTCGCCGGCGGCGATGGATTCCTGCGCAAGCGCGAGGGCGTTAAAGGCGCGACCGAGGGCTTCGTCGCCGGCCTTGGGATCAGAGAGGATGATGATGGCGGTTTTCATAAGGAATGGCGTGATGACGCAATAAATAGACAGATCTGTATATTAAAGCGCAAGCGCAAAATAGACAAATCTGTATATCCTTGCGCGAGGGGTGGGCTCCGGCATGGTGGCGGCATGGCCGGAGCTCCCGAAAAAACCATCTCAGCGAAGCGCGATCACCTCGTGGAGACCGCCTTGGCGCTGTTCACCGAAGGCGGGTATCACGCGGTCGGGATCGACACCGTGCTGGCCCGGGCGGGCGTGGCGAAGATGACGCTCTATAACCACTTCGCCTCGAAGGAGGATCTGATCGTGGCGGCGCTGGCGCGAAAGGCCGAGCAAAGCGCGCAAGGGCTGGAAAAGTTCCTGGGTGATGCGGGGGCAGATCCGCAGGCGAAGCTGCTGGCGATGTTCGACTGGATGGAGGGGTGGTTCCGCTCGAAGGATTTTCGCGGCTGCATCTACATCAAGGCGGCAGGGGAGTATCCGAAAAAAAAAGACAAGCCGAATCAGGCGGCGCTGGCCTTCAAGCAGGCGCGGGTCACGCTCCTGCTTGAACTCTGCCGCCAACTGGGCGTGAAAGATGCGGAGACCTTGGCGTGGCAGATCGCGATGCAGATGGAGGGCGCGATCGTGGTGGCTTCGATGCACTCCCGGCCCGAGGCGGCGCAGGAGGCCAAGGCGGCAGCGGCGGTATTGATCGAAGCGGCTCGACGGGTTTGACCTCGGCGCGGAAGGATGAGGCTTTTCCGCCGCAACGAACCAATCACCTTCGAAATGGAACCTAACCACTCGCCCAGCAGGGGGCCAATCAGCCCGGATAAACTATCACTTGCCGACGAGTTGAGGGCCTTGGGTGCCCGCTTTGCCGAGCGTCCTGCGGCGCTGGGCGAGGTCTTTGATTCGCTGGGTTCACGAGGCTCGGCGATTTTGGTCGTATTGTGTGCGCTGCCGTTCTCGACCCCGATCTCCATCCCGGGTTTATCCACGCCCTTCGGATTTGTGATTCTGCTGCTGGCCTCGCGTTACTTCATGGGGCTGCCGCCGTGGTTGCCAGGGCGTCTGCGGCGCGTGCAATTGCCAGCTGGATTCTTTGCCAAGCTGATCGGTGCCAGCAGCCGACTGGTCGGCTGGTTGGAGCGACATTTGCGCGTGCGCTGGAAAGCACTGACCAACGCGGAGTGGAAACTGCGACTGCATACCGGCGTCGTTATCTTGTCGGCACTGTTGTTGATGATCCCGCTGCCGCCGTTGCCACCCTTCACCAACACCCTGCCCGCGCTGGCGGCGGTGGTGGTTACGTTTAGCGTGTTAAAACGCGACGGGCTCGGGGTGTTGGCCGGTTATGGCGTGTTTGTTTTTACGGTGGGTTATTTCATTTTTTGGGGCGAAGTGGTCATCCAAGTTTTTAACAAACTTTACTCGATGCTGGCGGGCTGAGGATCCTTGGCGCGACGGCTGAACCACGCGGGTGCGGCACTGCCGACGAGTATCAAGGCCCCACCCAAAAGCTCCGGCAGGGTGAAATGCTCTTGGAAGAAAACCGCTCCGCCCGCGGCTATGCCCAGCGGCACGAGCATTTGCAGGAGCGAGCCTTCGGCGACGGAGAGATCGCGATAGGCCTGGGTCATAAGCAACTGGCCTGCGGCGGCGCACGTGCTGGCAACGACGAGCACGCTCCAAGCAAGCGGGGTGATCGCTGCGAGATCGCCAAGGGCTGGCCCTCCGCAGATCAGCAGGCCAAAGACGCACTGGGCGGCGAAGATCGTCGCGCTGTGCTCGCGGGCATGGAGCTGGCGGATCGTGACGACGATCCAGGCCGAGCCGAGGGCGTTGAGCAGGGCGATAAAATCGTAGCCTCCGGTGTGCGCGCCACGGGCAAAGGGATTGGTGAGCAGTCCGAGACCGACGAAGGTGACAAGCGAACCCGCGAGCAGGGCGGGTCGCAGGCGTTCGCGCAGCATCCAGACGGCAAAGAGGCCTCCCCAGACGACGTAGGTGTTGTTGATAAACGTGGCGCGCCCGGCCCCGAGCTTGGTCACGGTGTTGTAAAACCCGAGGGTGCAGATCCCGCCGAGCAGGCCGCGCTCGATGAGTTTGCGATTGGTGAAAAGGTGCGCGGGTTGGAACTCGCGGCGGTAGAGCGTGCAGACGATGGCGAGGCCGACGAGGAAGCGTGCGGAGGTGACGACCCAGAGGCTCGGGTTCGAGAAGCTGCCGAGGGCGCGAATCAGGAGCACGTTGGTGATGAAGCATGCAGCCGAGCCGAGCATCAGCAACAGGCTGGCGCGGTGCGAGCGGGTGGTGTCGGGAGGTGAGGTCATGGCGGGTGTCGCTGGGACGGTCCGATGACGGCGCATAAAAAAGCCGCGCCGGAATCGGGCGCGGTTGCTTGGGAGGACGACGTTTCTTGAGATGGATTAAGAAACGCTCACCAACCGTGCAGCCACGCCGCCACTGGCGCGAAGGGCGCGCCAGTGAGCGATTACGGCTACAGGGACTTTATGCTGATGGAGCATGGTGAGGTCGGGGATCCGTGGCGGTTCAGTTCGAAAAAGCGAGCGAAAGTTCGCCTCCAAGTGAAGGCCGGGTGTAACACAAAGTGATGTCACGTTTGCCTCCGTGGGCGGGAAGAAGCTGAAACCATGAAGGGCGGGGTCGCCGCACCCCGCCGCCGCATCAGCTCCGCGAGTCCGAACGTTGGAGTCCCGCCTTTAGGCGGTCCGAAGCATCCGTCCCCGCCCAGACCGGCTAAAGCCGGGACTCCAACTCGAATCGCCTCCGAGTCTCTTTCCCTCCGGGTTAAAAAAACCAAGCTCAGCCTCTTATCCTCGCTACCGTTAAGTGGGTTCGGAACTGAGATAAGAAACCGGCCACGACGACGCTGACATCACTTTGTGTTACACCCGTGCGGTAAGGGCGTGCGAGTTACGCCTTGCTGAGCGCGGATTGGCTGCACCGGATGGGGACAATGTCTCGAAGTGTCGTCCGAAATCCCACGCCGCGCTGTGTGCGTTGCCAGCACCTGCCCCGGTGGTGCGTCTGCGAGGGGCTGCGCACGCTCGAGTTTGCGTTGGCGGTGGATGTGCTGATGCACCGGCGTGAGGCGATGAGACCGAGTAGTACGGGGCATCTCATCAACCGCGTTTTGCCCGCCTCGCGCCTGCATCGGTATGATCCCAATGCGCCGCTGGAGCGTGCGCAGATCGTGAGGCCGGGAAAGACCTTGTGGGTCTTGCATCCGCTGGGGGAACCGATGCCGGCGAGTGCGGTGCCGCAGGACGTGCAGGTTTTGTTGCTCGATGGGAGCTGGGGCGAGGCCGCCGATATGAAGAAAGCGGTCGAGGGCTGGGGGCAACGGGTGAGCCTGCCGATGGTGGGGAAAAGCCGTTACTGGCTGCGCGCGCAGCAGGAGGCGGGGCAGTTTTCCACCATGGAGGCGCTACTTTTCGTGCTGGCTGCGCTGGGCCTGACGGCGGAGCGCGATGCGCTGCGGCTCCAGTTGGAGTTGCACGTGTTTGCCGGGCTGTCCACGCGAGGGAACAAGGCGATGATCGCGGATTATCTGGCGGAGTCGCCCTTGCGGCAGGCGATGCCGGAACTGTTGCGCAAGTTGCAGCCTCAGTCGCCGATCGAGAAACGGGAGATGCAGGACCGGCTCGAAGCGCGTAAGGCGGCGGGTCTGGATGTCGCGTGAGTGCTAGGGGGTGGAACGAAACGCCTCCCGTCGTTCCGCTAGGCGGTGGGCGGCACGCGGCGAGGGCAAGCAGGGCGAGGGCGGCAACGGGGATCGTGAGACCGCGTTGCGGTTGAGGTTAAGCTTCGGGAGAGGGCGCGGGAGCGGCGGCGGGCGGGGCTTGCAGATCGGGCGAGGCGCGGAGGAGGTCGGCCTGCCAGGGGAGCAGGATTTCGTCGAGGCTGGCGGGGTCGCGGCAGAGGGAGACGAGGGTGCTGCGGGGCGCGATGAGGGTGGGGTCGAGTTCGATGCGGGCGGCGACGGCGTCGCGGTAGGCTTTGATGCGATCCTGGCGTTCGATTTCGGCCTGGCTGAGGTGGATGCGTTCGGTGCGGGCGCGGCGCGGCAGGGTGGTGGGGTCGCGTTCCAGGCCTTGGCGAATGGCAGTGGCGAGGCTGGGCAGGAGGCGGTCTTGGCGTTTGCCGAGGAAGACCTGAGCGAGCACGGACTCGGGGGAGTCGCCTTGTTCGATGGCGGAGGCGATGTTCACCAGCAGGTCGTTGTTGCAGACTTTGAAGGGCGGGGTGTCGAGCTCCTCGGCCCATTTCTCGCGCCAGTGCCAGATGGCGTGGAGGACGGAGAGGCCGCGACCGCGCAGGCGGTCGGCGGGGCCGACGCGCCAGGCGTTTTCCTCGTCGCGGGGGAAGCCGGTCAGGCCGCTTTCGATTTGTCGGCGGCATTGCTGGTCGAGCCAGTCGAGGCGGTCGAGGGCGGCAAGTTCGCGGGTGAGCAGGTCGCGCAGGGCGGGCAGGTGCCAGACATCGAGCGCGGCGTAGTCGAGGAGTTTGGGCGTGATGGGGCGCTTGGACCAGTTGGCCTTTTGGCCGGATTTATCGAGCTGGAGGCCGAAGTGTTGTTCGAGCAGCGCGCCGAGGCCGACGCGGGGGCGGTTGAGCAGCTGGGCCGCGAGCATGGTGTCGAAGATGCTGCGGGGGCGGAATCGGCAGAGGTCGTGCAGGAGGCGGATATCGAAATCGCTCCCGTGCATGATCAGGTGTTTCTGCGTGAGGCGTTCCCAGAGCGGTTCGAGGGGCAGGGTGGATACGAGGTCCACCAGGTAAACCTCTCCGTCCACCAGGAATTGGAGCAGGCAGACGCGAGTTCGGTAGTGGAACATGTTGTCCGCCTCGGTATCCATGGCGACTTCGTCCACTCGGTCGAGGGCGGCATAGAGCGGAGCGAGGCCGGCGGGGGTATCGATTAGCACAAAGTGGGGCGGGCGTTCGCCGCTGGTGGGGGTGGCGGTGCGGGCGGGGGCG
>CANIWJ010000062.1 GCA_947471035.1 Verrucomicrobiota bacterium | reverse complement strand
TTGGTGATGGTTTCGCCGGGGGCGAAACGGTGGTCCTTGCGGGTGAAATCGTCGCGCGGGCCGGCGATCCAGAGGAGCATCGGGGAGTTGCCTTCGATGAGGGCCTCGCCGGCGACGTTGGTTTTGAGGGACGGGGCGGCGAGGCCGAGGTGGGATTCGGGGATTTTACTACGGAAGCCGCCGAGGGTGCCTTCGGGGGGAACGGGCGGATCGTAACGGACGGTGGGCGGGGGATTTTTGAAGCCGTTGGCGTTTTCCCAAGGGATCATGCCGCCGCTGATGCCCCAGGTGCGCCAGGCGGGCCAGGTCTGGTTGATCCAGAAGGCTTGGAAAGGGGCGAGCTGGCTGCTGCGGGTCACGCGGGCCCCGCGATAGACGAAGCCCTCTTTGTGTTCTTCGGCGATCATGCGTCGGTAGGGCGCGTCTTCGTCGAGGAAAGCGGCGGTGCCGCGGTAGGTGGCGATGAATTCGGTGAGCCAAGGTTCGGAAATATCCTGGCCGGTGTGGTTGGCGCGGCCGCGGTTGTAGGTGCCGGAGAAAGGGACGCCGAACTCGATGGCCATGTAGGGCATGTCGCCGAGTTTTGCCCATTGGGAGAGCCAGTCTTGGCGCTCCTGAAGCGGGGTGACGTTGAGGTAGTTGTTGGAGGTGTGGATGTCGCCTACATCGGCGGCGTGGTGCGACATGACGGGACGGGTGGGGTCGAGGGCGCGGAGGGCGTCCATGAGGCGGTGGGCGGGGGCGAGCGCCTCGGTGCGACCGAGGACGTCGCCTAGGGCGGCGCGTTGGCCAATGCGGAGAGGGTTCTGGTCGTCGCCGTGGCTGAAGCGGTTGGCGACGCAGTTGTGGACGAGGATGGAGGGTGAGTTGCGGGTGAGGCGCCAGATCACGGCGGCATCGCGTTGCCAGGCGGCGAAGGCGGCGGGGGCGGGGTTGCGGTCGAGGGGGTCGAACCAGGCGTCGGGTGACAGCAGCGGGAAGATGAGCGGGAAGCCGAGTTCGTCGGCGATGCGCGTCCAGTGGTGGCGGAGGACGAGGCTTTTGCTGCCGCGGGCGGAATCGGGCGCGGGCCAGTATTCGGCGAGGTTGAAGTTTTTCGCCATCAAGCCCTCGAGGCTGAGGCGCATGAGGCGCAGGTCTGAGTGCTGGGGATCGAGATTTACCGGGCGGAAATGAAAGACGGTGCCGTTGAGGACAAAATTGCGGCCATCAATCCAGAATTCGCGGAAGCCGAAACGCTCGCAGTGTTCGGAGTCGAGGCCGGGGGCGGTGGCGCGGAGGGAGAGGGTGTAGAGGTCGGGTTTTTGGAAATCCCAGAGCACGGGATCGGCCCAGGGTAGACGGAGGCCGCGCACGGTGGAGCGGCCATCGGGGCCGGGCGGTGGCACGGTGACGGACTCGGTCCAAGTCGCGGCGGTTTCGCCGTTTCGGGTGGCGGTGATGGCCAGGGCGACGCGGGTGGCGGGTTTGACGCCGGTGAAATCGACATCGAGGCCGAGTTGTTTTTGGCGGACGGAAGGTTGGATGAAGACGCCGTCCACGCGGGCGGCGGGGCGGGCGAGGAGCATGACATCGCCGGCGAGGCCGCGGTGATCGACTACGCCCTTGGTGACGGTGATACGGTCGTGGTCCATGGCCTGGCTGATGCCGCGCGCTTCGGGGGTGGCGGTGACGAGGAGGCGGAGGACGGAGGGTTTATCGTCGAAGCGGAGCTGCGGGGTGAGGTCGAGTTCGGCGATGGGCCAGGAGCCGGTGCCGACCTCGCGGCCATCGAGCCAGGCGCGCACGTCGGTGCATGGGGTTTCTAGGCGAAGTACGACCTGGCGTCCGCGCCAGGAGGAAGGCACGGTTAAGGTGCGTTCATACCAAGCGGATTCGAGTTTTTTTATGAGTTGAGTGGGGCGGGATGCGCCGACGGTTTCGATGGTGACGGCTGACCAGCCGCCGCTGGTGGCGGGGGTGACGATGCCTTCGAGCCAGCGGGCGTCCCAGCTATCGTAGTCCCAGTGGCCGGGCACGCGGACGGCGCCCCAAGCGGTGGCGGTGACGACGGGAGAGGTGGCGGCGGGGCCGGCGGCGGGTTGGAAGCGCCAGAGCCCGTTGAGCACGAGGCGGGCGTCGGTGGCGGAGAGCGTTTCGACGGGAGGTGCAGAGGCTTCGTCCGCAAAGGTGAAGCGGCTGAGCGTGAAAGGGAGGAGAAGGCAGAAGGCGAGACGGAGGAGACGCACGGGGAAGGCGAGGGGTAGGAGGATTAGAAAATGAAACGATCCCGACCGGGTTTAACGGGACGGGATCGGTGCGGAAAAATCGGACTAGGGCGAGACTACTGCTTGGGGGCGATGTAGGGATTACGGAAGTCGAGCTGGCCGGCACTGCTCAAGGCACCGATCCAGACCTTGGCACTGACGGCACCTATCGGGATTGGAATGCTACGCTCAGCAGTTTGCCAGACTTCGCTGTATAGGCTCAAAGACACACCGGCATCCGATATTTCTTTGCCGTCTTCGTCGAGAAAGGAGAGGTGGAGGCGGGGGCGGTGGAAGGATTTTTCGCCGACAACGAGATTAAAGACGCGGATGTCCACCGAGCAGAGCAGCGACTTCCAAGTTGGTTTGAGTTGGAGGGGTTCGATCAGGTTGAGGCAGTAATTCGCGCTTTCGGGTTTCTTGATGAAGAGGCTGACGTAGTTGCCGTCGCGTGCTTCAGTGACTTTAGTGGTGTTGCCATGGGTGCCGCCGGCGAAGCCGCCTTCCTTCCAGCCGTAGGGGATGCTGTGGTTATGCTCCGAAAAGCTGCCCTCGTAAAGTAGGTTTTGGCTGACCGGTTTTGCAGCGGGGGTTTGGGCGAAAGCGGTGGCGGCGCAACAGAGGAGCAGGAGGGTTTGGGCGAAACGTTTCATGGGAGGGGCGTAGGTGGATGGAATAAGAGGGTGCGGTTGGGTTCGGGAAAATCGTCCATGGTCAGGAGTTTCTCGGGTATGTTTTCACGGGGATGGGGCTTAAGGTAAGACGACTTCGGGTGGTGCCTGCGCCTGTCGAGCCTGCTTACCGCGAGGGGTAGCTTGGTCTCAGGACTTTCTATATAAAAGCTCCTTGTGGCTTAATCGTTAAGCTGTATTTTGGTTTTTATGCCTCGAATTACCCTGAGCGAGCTGGCCAAAGCCGCCAACGTTTCGATTGCGGCCGCTTCGTTTGCGCTGAATAAAAAGCCCGGCGTTTCTGCGGCTAAAAGAAGCGAAATACTAGCCGTGGCAAAAAGGATCGGCTACGAACCTGACGCTACCATGACCAAGTTGATGGCGCATGTGGCTACGCGGAGAGCGCGAGATGAGCACGAGACGCTGGCGGTGATCACGCGCTTTGGCCGGCCCCGGGTGTGGGAGGTCAATCCGTCGGTGGCGGCGTTTTGGACGGGGGCCAGTGCGAGGGCTAAGGAACTCGGCTATCACTTGGAGGAGTTTCGCTACGACGAACCGGGGGTGACACCGCAGCGTTTGCGGGGCATTTTGCGGGCGAGGGGGATACAGGGTTTGCTTTTCACAATGGCGCCGACGCAGGCGGATCAAATGCGGCTGGATTTCGACTTCAGTGGATTCGCGGCGGCGATGTCGGGTATTTGTTTTAATGATCCAGCGATCAACTTCGTGGTGCCGGATCATTTTCACAATATGCTGTTGGCATTGGAAGCGGCACGGGAACGCGGTTACCGGCGGCCCATGCTGGCGATGCCGGGAGGCGCGGCCCAGCGAACCTTGCACCGCATGGAGGGGGCGTATCTCTATTATATATTACAGCATCCCGAGATGGTGGGCTTACCTATCTACACGAGCGAGCATTACGAGACCGACACGCTTTCTAGCATGATATACGAGTATGAGCCCGACGTCGTGATTTGCACGATGGAGAATTGGTATTCATATATCGGTGAAAGGGTGCTCAAGGGAATCGGCTGGATCAGCTTGGCCTGGATGCCGGGTGAAAAGCACGAGGCGGGGGTCGATCGACGCCTTGAGGAGCAAGGCGGGTTTGTGCTCGATATGGTGGTGGCGGTGATTCATCGGGGTGAACCCGGGGTGCCAACGGTGCGTAAGGAGGTTCTGGTGCCTGGGGTGTTTCGTGCCGGACCCACGCTCCCAAACCGAAATCCATCGGTTACGTTAAACCCGGATTCCGCGATTGAAGGTCAAAACAGTGAGGTTATCGTAGGGAGAAAACGGAGCCGGAGGTGAGGCGGACGGGGCTGTTTTGGGCAATCGCGGCGGGATTGCGCTACGGGTTCGGGATAGCAGCGTCTCCCTGCGTGGAAATGGGGCAGTAAAAAGCCCGCCGGTGAGGGCGGGCTTAGGGGGGAGCGAGCGGGCTCGCGAAGGTTTTTAGACGGAGCGGCGACGGCGCAGGGCGGCCAGACTGAGGACTCCCAGACCGGCAAACGCGGCATAGGTGCTGGGTTCGGGGATGGAGGACAGTGTGAGGGAGATGTCGTTGGTGTTGTAGTTAAGTGTGCTGGTGAAACCGCTGAGACCAGCTCCCAGTGTTAAGCCCGACGAAATCGACGATGCTACGACGGAGGTGCCCGCATCGGAGAAGAAGGTAAACAGTGTGTAGGTACCGTCTTGTGCGCCCGTAAAGTTCAAAGTCACAGTTCCGGTGCGAACAAAGTCGCTAGAGCCTGTATAATTGAAGAAGCGCACCAAATCGCTGGTATTTGCAGCGCCTAAATCAAAGCTGAATGAGGTGCCGGTTCCCATATTTAAGATAGAACCTGTGGTGCTACCGCCATCTAAAGTAAGCGTGCCAATACCCGCACTCCCCGCAGAAATAACACCGCCGCTCGAGACAGTGATGGCATCAAGTGCAGCTGAACCAGCTTTAATCGTGCCTGTTCCGCCCAAGGTGCCACCGTTGACGGTGTAGGAACCGACCGTGCTAGCCGCACCGTGCGTGCCGTTGACTAGGAGAGTGCCCGCAGTGACGGTGGTGGTGCCGCTGTATGTGTTGATGCCGGATAAGATGGTGGTGCCGCCGGTTCCGTTGCGGGTGATCGCGCCGGAGCCGGAGACGATGCCTGTGAATGTCTGCGTTCCCGAGGTGTTGGTAAAACGAAGCGCCGTGGGGTTGGCACCGCCTGCAACCACAATCGGATTGTTGAGGGAGCCGGTGCCGCTCAATTCAAACGCTGCCGTGCCCCCTGAACCTACTGTGTAGCCGCCACTGCCGGTGCCATCGCCACGCGTGAAGGTGATCGTGCCGGCGGTGCCGGCGCTTTGGGTGAAGCCGGTCACGGATCCTGTTGTAGAATTGCTGATTTGAACCGAACTGGCGCCTATGCCTTGGATGACGGTATTGGCAGCGATTCCAGTGCCAGTGATGGTCATGCCGACGCGGAGGTTGGAGGTATCCGAGACGCCGTTGATAATGGTGTTACCCGAACCGGCGGAGGCGGTGACGGCGACCGCTGAAGCTCCCGAATTGGAGAAATTGCCGGTCAATTGGAAGGTAGTGCCGCCGCCGGTCTGGATGAAAACGGCATTACCGTTGTTCACCACATCGAGCAGAGCCGAAAACGCCGCCGTGCCGGTGGCGGCAGTCACGCCGACGAGGGCCGTTCCGCCGTTGGTGTTGGTGGAGTTCAGCTGGAGTTTCGCCCCGGAGCCAAAATCATTTCCGCGGGTGACCAACTGGGTTTCACGAAGCACATACGTACCGGTGAAGCCGGTTTGGCTCGCAGCTAGGGCCAGACTTTTCTCTGAGCTTGTTCCGCCTCCGCCAGCAATCTGAAACAGCGTTCCGCTGCCCGTGAGGGCACCGGAAAGGTTTGCCGAACGTTGGATGGTGAAGATGCCGTAGTTTCCCGCAGCAATACCGATACTGTTGGCGAGCACGTTGCCCGCTGTGTTGTTGGTCAAAGGCGAAACAGAATTACTGCCGTTGAGATAAATTTGCGGTGAGCGGGTGCCTCCAAGGGGCGTTCCACGGCTGGTCTCGGAGAAGGTTAGCGTGCCTGTTCCGGCGATTCCACCACCGCCTGTGCCGGTGAAACTGTTCGTGCCGTCGCCCAGCACGAGAAGGTTCAGACCGGTAATGGTAGCACCGCCAGAGAATGTGGATCCGGTATTTTCCAAAGCAACTTGCCGCTCTGATCCCGGGGCAGCCATCGAGAGGCTACCGCCCGATCCGGAGATCAACCCTGTCATGCGAATGTTCGCGGAGCGCGTGCCGCCAAAAGTCAGTGCGTTCGTTTGCAGATTGATTGCGCCCGTGAAGAGCGGGTGAATCTGGGTGGTCTGGCGCGTGAGCGAGATGGTCGTATTATCATTCAGCTGGATCGCCGAGTTGATGGTGAGCGAAGACCCCGCGTTGTTGACCGTGAAGAGATTGATTGCCGCCGAACCGCTCGAAACATCCATTACAAGCCCCGCATTAGCATTCAGCGAAAGGTCTACATCGTTTGTAGATGCGGTGGCCGTGCCGAGGTTCAAGGTGCCTACGGTGAAGGTCTGGGCAGTGCTGGCAGAAATATCGTATGCTCCCGCGGCAGTCAGGTTCTGAATGTTGGCCGTTGCGCTAATAGCATTTGGAATTGTTGGGTTGGTGTCCCAATTGGTGACCGTATCCCAATTGCCGCCGGTGGAGACGTTCCAGGATGATTGAGCGAAGACGGGCGAAGCCCCGAGGAGGGCCATCGCGAGGAGTAGTTTTGGAGTCAGGTTGGATTTCACGAGATAGAAGAGGTGTTGGGGGGACTAGAAAACTAGAGATTAGTTAGCTAAGATTGAGGGTAGGATACGGGGGCGCAGAGGGAGTAGAAAGTTGGGATGAAGGAAGTGGTGCGTTTGTGCTAGAGCGGTGTTGCTTAAGCGTTAAGTTTAGCGGGGATGAGCGAGCCCCGATAATACGGACACGAGTCGGGTTAGCCCAGCGGCAGTCCGCCAAGCTGTGGTTGAATGGTTTTTTCGGGGTCAACTGTGTAGCAGGCTGCGCAGGGCGCGTATGCTCTCTTGTTGCGCGCCGATAAAATCCGGCACCGGAGGGGTGTCGTCGTTGCGCGATTGTTCGAGGACGACCAGGCCCGACCAGTTACGCTGCCGCAGGTGCCGCGCCCAAGCTGCGTAATCAAGGTCCCCAGCGCCGAAGACCCGGGTGAAGACGCCATCCCTCACCTGCCGGACGTGAAAAATGTCGGTTCGGTCAAACACCCGTTCCATGAGGTCGAACATCGCCTGGTTGCTGTCACCGCAGCCAGCGAAGGCCCAGTGGACGTCGAAGCAGACGCGGACCAGCTTGGGGTCGGTGCGGGTCAGCATGTGATTCACTTCGCGAGCGCCAGCGCGAAACTCGGGGCCGTGCCAATGGTAGGCCAGGAGCATGCCTTCGGCGTGGAGCAATTCGGCGAAGTGCTGGAAGGCGGCTGATTGGTTGCGCAACTGGTCGTCGCTCTTGTTCTCTGGACCGTGCCAGCGGATCGGGTCGGGGTTGCATACGATCAGGTTGGTCCCGAGGGCTTGGTTGCGGCGTGCGGCGGCCATCATACCGGGGATTTGCTCGCGCCAGTTCGCCTCGTGGATGCGTCCCCCGACGTAGGCGGAGGGGGCTTGCAGTCCGGTATTGCGCAGGGCGGTGCGCAGGGCGGTTTGTTGTTCGTCATTGTCGGCACCTCCCTCCCAGGCTTCGCAGCCTGCAGCGGCATAGGCCGCCAGGATGCTTTCGAGGTGCGGCCAGTGCTGGCTTGGTTCGCCGAGGTGGTGTTGCAGCGCCGACCACTGCTGGGTTCCGATTTTGATGGGGCTCATGGTGCGGGGGGAGGGTTAGGAATGGAGATAGACGGTCTTGGGCAGGCGGGTGTGCGCCGACTCGTAAATCGCCGCGAGCACGGTAAAATGACTGGCGGTGAGGTTGCCGGCTGGCGTTGCGCCGTTTTTTTCGCGCAGGAGCGCGGCCATCGCGCGAAGCGGCCGGTCATGGCAACCCAGTCCATCGTCCGCGGTCCATTCGATGGTGTCGACCACGGTGGCACCTGACTTGTCGGCGCGGTGATGCCGGATCTTGCTGCCCTGCCAGTCGAGCCAGTCCCAATCCAGAGCGCCGCGTTCGCCCTCTATCTGCATGATTTCGAAGCCGCCACCGTGGGACGCGGCCGATCGTTCATAGGCTACCGGGACCGTGCGGCCATCGGGCAGGTGGAGACGGAGCGATGCGGAAGCCTGGTGTTCTACGTTGCACACGACTCCGGCCGGCAGTTCGCCGCGTTCGGGGTAGCCGAGCCAAGCGCTTTCGACGGTTATGGCGATGGGCTGGAAAATCTCAACCCACACCGCCAGGTCGTAGCAGCCCCAGTCGAGCATGCAGCCTCCGCCTGCCTTGGCTTTGTCCAGGAACCAGCGCGATTCCGGCTGATACTCGATGCCGCAGCGGGAAGATTCCGAGCGGGATTGCCAACGCACGCGGAGGGAACGGCCGATCTCGCCTGCGAGAACGCGGCGGCGGATTTCACGGGTGATGGGGCGGGCTGAGAAACGGCAACTGCAATCGAGGAGGTGCTTGCCCGCGATCGCGGCGGCGGTGGCGAGCTGGGTCGCTTCCGTTACGGAGGTTGCCAAGGGTTTTTCACAGAGCACGTGTCGTCCGGAACGGAGGGCGGCGAGGGTGTGGGCGGTATGAAGCCAGGGCGGGGTGGCGACCACGACCACGTCATCCGGCAGCGCCGGGGGGGCCAGCATTTCCTCGGGCGAGGAGAACAGGACGGCATGAGGGAAGTCTTTGGCGAAGGCGTCGCGAGCAGCCGGGCTGGGATCGGCGGCGCGGAGTTCGGGTGCGGGGCTTTGTTTGAGGGAGGCCTTGGCGTGTTCATGAGCGATGGCGCCGGCTCCGATGATGTATAGGCGGGTCATGGTGGGGATAATATGAGCATCGAATAAGTATAAGATTCAAGTTGTAGCATGTTCTGAATTGAGCAAAAACAGGGCATAAATGAGCATGTCTTATTTTGATGGGCTGGTGTTTATTGGCGCTGACGAAGTGCCTGACTGCCGGATCCAGCTGGGGGATTATTGCGAGGATGCGCTGGCCCTGAATTTTCTTTGGCAGGGGCAGATTCATTTTCGGACCGAGGGCAGGCCGAGTGTGCGTCTGAAGGGGCCGATGATCTATTGGACGCTGCCGGGAAAGCGTTACAGTTATGGTAACGTGCCGGGCGAGGGCTGGCATCAGTTGTGGGTGCTGGTCCGGGGGCAACGGGTGGAGGCAATGTTGCGCGGAGGGCTGGTGCCCAGGACGGAGACGCCTTGGTCGGTGCCGGGCGATTCCGAGGCATTCCTGGCCGATTTGAGGGTGCTGGTGCGCATGGTGCGGGGGGCGCGGGCCGGGGACGCGGCGCGGATGACTGCGCTGCTGGAGCGATTGTTTCTTGAGGCAAGCCTGCCCTCGCCTGCGTCGGAGAGGGATGGCGGCACGGCGCGCGAGCGGGTGCGGAGGCTGGCGGAGCATGTGGCGGGGGAGCCCGCCAAGCCGTGGGATTTCGCCCGGGAGGCGAAGCAGAGCGGCATGTCTTACCCTCATTTGCGGCGGCTGTTTTATGCCGAGACGGGGCATGGGCCGACGGACTATTTACTGGATTGCCGATTGCGGGATGCGGCGGCACGGCTGCGCGGCGGGGCTCCCTCGGTCAAGGCGGCGGCGTATGCGGCGGGGTTTCGCGATGCCCATTCGCTGGCCAGGTTAATGCGTCAGCGGCTTGGTGTGATGCCCTCGGAGTTACGCACACGATGAGTTGAGCGCGGGTGTTAGAGGGCGGTGACTTTGACGCGGGCGAAGCGTTTGGAGGGGGTGGCGACGGAGTCGGTGACGGTCACGCGTTCAAACGTGGAGTCGAGGCTGGTGGCGCTCTCGGTGGCGGCGGGGTTGACGGCCCACGGATCGGCGATGCCGAGGTCGTTGGTGAACTCGATGGCGTAGGTGATGCCGGGGGCGGTCGAGGCTTTGCGGCGGAGGTAGGTGATCTGGAGCGAGGAACTCGGAGCGGAGAGCAGGGAGACGTAGGGGAGGCCGGCGGAGCCGGCGGGGTCGAGGACGGAGGCGTTGGGGGTGGCGAGAGTGGGGGCCTGGCCGGTGCCGTTGCCGAGCAGGTTGAAGGCGTATTTGAGGAGGTTGGCGATGCCGTCGCCGGCGGGGGTGAGCAGGTCTTGCGAGCCGTTGGCGGCGAGGCCGTAGGTGGCGCGGAAGGCTTGCACCCCGGTCTGGGTGGAGGCGCTGGCGGTGGCGGTATAGGCGGAGTCACCGGCGGCGTTGGTCGCGCGGAGACGGTAGTAGTAGGCGGTGGCGGCGGAGAGGCCCGTGTCGGAGTAGCTGGTGGCGTTGGCGGCGGGGGTGGCGATTTGGGTCCAGCCCGTGGTGCCGTTGGGACTGCGTTCGAGTTTGAAGCCGGTCTCGGTGGAGGCGTTGTCGGTCCAGGTCAGGTTGATTTGGGAAGTGGACGCGGCGGTGGCGGCGAGGGCGGAAGGGTCGGCGGGGGCGGCGACGGCCTCGGTGGTAAAGGTGTAGGTTTTCCAGACGGTGGCGGTGGTGGCGCTGGTGGTGGTCTTGCCGGTGTAGGTGACGTCGATGAGGCCGCCGTTGTCGGTGATGTCGATGGTGCCGTATTTATCGAGGCCCTGGGAGGTGCCGCCGTCGTAGGGTCCGCCCTTGACGGAGCCGGTGCGGGTGAGGGCGGCGGCGTGGAAGACGGGGATGCGGACGCCGGGGAGGTAGGCCTCGGTGGCGGCACCGGAATCGTAGGCGAGGGCGTGCATGTCGCCCGAGACGATCATGAGGTTCTTGATGTTGTTATCGCGAATGAAGGTGAGCAATTCGAGGCGCTCGGTCTGGTAAACGCCCCAGTTGTCGCTGCCGGAGGCGATGGTCTCGGTGGAGATGAAGGGGACGGAGGAGTTCCAGATAATGAGGGGAGCGCCGGAATCGCGGGCGGCGAGGAGTTGGTCTTTGAACCACTGTTTCTGGGTGGCGCCCATCATGCTCTTGGTGGCGTCGTCGGTGGCGCTCTGCGGGTCTTTGTCGCTGCGCAGATCAGTGATGATGAAGCGCACGCGGCCGACGGTGTAAGTCTGATAAATGGGGAGGCTGCCGGAGCCGGCGGCGAGGGTATAGGAGGGAACCATCTCGCGGTAGGCCTGTTGGTGGGCGGTGCGACCGAGGCTGGTTTTGTTGGAGTTGTCGCCGGAGAAGTCGTGGTCGTCCCACATGTAGGTCATGGGCATGGAGCGGAAGAGGGCTCCCTGGGTGGTGACGAGGGCGAGAGCGGTGCGGTAGTTGACGCGGTAGGCCTCGGGGTCGGTGTTGTTGGTGTTGGCGTAGTTGAGGTCGCCCATGTGGAGGAAGAAGAGGGCGTCGCTTTCGAGGTTGCGGATGGCGTCGTAGGTGGAGCGGGTGGGTTCGTCGCCGCAGGCGCTCATGACGAAGCGGAAGCTGGCGGGGCCGGCGGCGGGGAAGGTCTTGAATTTGCCGGTTTGGGTGGCGCCGGTCTGGAGGGAGCCGTCGAGCTCGACCGCGTAGTAGTAGGTGGTGTTGGCGGAGAGGCCGGTGGCGTTGAGGCGGGCGGCGTTGCCGGTGGCGGCGTCGGTGGAGACGGGACCGAAGTAGGCGGGGTTGGAGAGATCCGAGGCGGTGCTGACGGCGAGGCGGGTGCTGATGCCGTAGGTGTTGAGCATGGCGACTACGGTGGCGGAGTTGGGCGAGACGTTGCCGGACCAGACGCCGAGGAGGGTGGGCGTGATCGTCGCGGCCGGGGTGATGCTGACGTTGTCGAGGCCGATGATCTGGTCGGGGGAGCTGACCTGGGAGTTGTCGTCCACCCAGCGGAGCATGAGGGAGGCGCCGCTGGCCCAGGCGGAGGTGAGGTTGACGACAACCGAGCTGACGGTGGTAACGCCGGTGGAGTTGGCCACGACGACGGTGGGAGCGGTGCCGGTGGCTGCGGGGTTGAGGGCGGTGACATTGGTCCAGGTGGTGCCGCCGTCGGTGCTTTGGAAGAGCTGGTAGCCGGGCAACTCGTCGGTGCTGGTAGTGGTGGTGAAGCGGCGGATGTCGTAGCCGAGAGTGAGGGCGGTGATCGAGCTCAGGGAGGTGTTGGTGAGGGCGAGTTGGAAGGCGACGCCGTTGATGCTGGTGGGGGCGGAGGCGAGGAGGCGGTCGGCGGAGTTGCCGGGGGCGCCGGCGTTGTAGCTGTTGACGTTGCTGGTGGTCGGGGCGCTGGAGGCGGTGAGGCCGGAGGAGGTCGCGACGAGGGTGCCTACGCTGTTAGCGGTGCTTGATGCGCCGCCGAGGATGCCGGTGGAGCTGCTCCAGGTGAATGCGCTCGAACCGGGGGTGCCGGTCCAGGCGGACCAGCCGGTGGGAGGCGTGGTGCCGGTGGTGCCCATCGAGTCGAAGGACGTGGTGTAGCTGACGCCATCGTAGGCGGTGGTGCCGGAGAGGACGGTGACGCCGGCCGCGATGTTGAGCGTGACGGGGACGGCGGGGGAAGGGCCGTTGGCGTTGGTGGCAGTGAAATAGGGGGTGAAGGTGCCGCTGGCGGTGGGGGCGCCGGAGAGTAGGCCGGTGTTGGTGTTTAAGGTGACGCCGGCGGGCAAGGTGCCGGAGGATAGTGCGTAGCTGGTGGGGGTGTTGCTGGCGGCGATCTGGTAGCTGAAGGCTGCGCCGAGAGTGCCGGAGGCGGACTGGCTGGCGGTGATGACGGGGGCGGATGATCCGCCGGGCAGGGATCCGCGGAATTCGATTTCGGCGACGTTTCCGTAGCTGCCGGAGGGGGCGACGTAGCGGACGTAGCGGAAGGGGCCGGAGGCGACTGTGGTAACCGTGGTCCAGGCAACGCTAGGAGTGGTGGAGATGGTGTAGAGGGTGACGACGCCGGAGGAGAAGTCGGCGGTGGAGGATCCCTCGAAGACGCCGCCGTTCATGCGGCTGGGGTGGCTGGCGCGGGGGTAGTAGCGAAGCTCGGCGATGTTGTAGGCGGTGCCGAGATCGAGGCCGACCCAATTGCCGCTGGCGTTGGTGGCGTCGAAGAAGGTGGCGGTGTTGCCGTCGAAGGCTTTGTCGCCGGAGTCGGTGGTGGTGCCGCTGTAGGAGCCGGTGGTGCCGAGGTAGGTGCCGGTGCGCGTGGAGATCACGCTCGGCGGCGCGATGGTGAGGGTGACGACTGCGGCGGGGGAGGTGCCGTTGTCGTTGGTGGCAGTGAAGTAGGGCGAGTAGGTGCCGGCGGTGGTGGGCGTGCCGGAGAGCAGGCCGGTAGTGGTGTTCAGGGCGACGCCCGGGGGCAGGGTGCCGGAAGCCAGGGCGTAGGAACTCGGGGTGGGCTGGGCCGAGATGGTGTAGCTGAAGGCGGCGTTGACGGTGCCGGAGGCGGTCTGGCCGGAAAGGACGGTCGGGGCGGCGGTTTGCGAAGGGGTGACGCTGGCGAAGGTTTTTCCGACGCGGAGCTCGTCGAAGACCGTGGCGGTGGTTCCGTTGGTCGAGATCCGGAGGTGGGAGAACTCGAAGTTGCCGATGAGCATCGGATTGGTGACGGCGGGTTCGCCGGCGGCGAGCACGGGGTCGATCCACCAAGTGATGAGGTGGTTGTTTACGCCGCCGCTGTAGTCGATCTTGACGACGAAGAGGTGGGTGGCGTTGTCGCGGGCGACGGAGGATTTTGAATAGATGCCGCCGATGCCCCGGTTGCGTTCGATCATGAAGCCGCCGCCGCTGCGGCCGTCGTTGGAGACGCCGACGGAGAAACGTTTGTCGGTGCTGCTGTTGGTGCCCGCCATGAATTCCAAGCAGGCGTAGAGGCCGGAGGTGCCGAGGTTGGAGGCGAGGAAGCTGACGTAGCGCACGCCGGCGTTGTAGGTGGCGCCGGCCGGGACGATGGCGGTGTTGCCGGTGAAGGCACCGGCGAGGTTGCCGGTGTTGAGTGCGCCGTAGGTGAGGCCGGTGGCGTTGACGGTGCCGGTGCCGCTCCAGGTGCCGAAGGGCGCGGGGGCGACTTTGCCCGAGAGGGCCGAGCCGGAAGCGTAGTTGAAGGACTCGGCTCCGAGGAGATCGGCTCCGGTGACATAGGTGCCGGTGCCGGTGAGAGAGTAGGTGGCGGCGGTGCTGATGGAGTCGTTGGTGACGCTGAGGACGGCGGAGCGGGCACCATTGACGGTGGGGTTGAAGGTGATGGTGAAGTCTTGGAACTGGCCGGCGGTGAGGGCGAGGGGGGTGGTTAGGCCGGAGAGGGTAAAGTCGGCGGGGTTGATGCCGGTGATGGAGGCGGCGGAGAGGTTGAGGGTGCCGGAGCCGGTGTTGGTGATGCGGAAGGTGCGAGCGAGGCTGCCACTGGTCTCGTCGAGATTGCCGAAGGCAGCGTCGCCGGTGATCGAGATTACGGGTATGGACTGGCCGGGGCGGGCGAGGACGGTGACGCCGAGGGAGGCGTTGGCGAAGGTGGCGGTGCCGGTGGTCTCGTTTTTGATGAGGCGGACCTGATAGTGGTAGGCACCGGCGGAGGGCACGGTGTCGGCGAAGCTGGTGGCGGCAGGCCCGGTTTGGGTGCCGACCTGCACGAAGGGACCGCTGGCGCTGGTGGAGCGATAGACGCGGCAGCCGGCGATGGCGGTCTCGGTGGCGGGGAGCGTCCAGGTGAGGGTGACGTTGTTGTCGGTCGAGGAAGTGGCGGCGCTCAGGGCCTGCACGGGCTGGGGCACGAAGAGGCGCAGGGCGGGGTCGCCCATGAGGTTGATCTGAACGGAATTGGCGAAGTTGAAATAGGGGTCGGAAACGTAGGCGCGGTAGGTGTTGGTGGTGACGGCTCCGTTGCCGATGTTGTTGGCGGTTTTGATGTAGCTGTCGCCGATGGTCCGGCCGATGGCGAGATCGTGCATGAGCCAGGCGGTGAGGGACCACATGCTGACGAGACCGTGGGAGTCGGCGGTGCCGGCGAGGGAGGCGCGGAGGAAGTTGTTGGCCTTATCCCAGTCGCCAAAATAGCTGCCCATGAGCCCGTTTACCACGGCCTTGCTGGTGGTGGTGGCAAAGTCGGTGGTGGTGCCGACGCCCTGAGAGCTGGTGTCGGTGCCGGAGCCACTGCCGGAGGCGAGGAGGTAGGGGTTGGTGTTGAGGGTGGTGAACCAGTCGAGTTCGTAAGTGCTGCCCGCGCCAAAGAGGGCAGCGGAGTTTTGGTAGGTGCTGCGTGCGTAGGCTCCGCCGGAGAAGAAGTTGTTTTGGAGGGTGTTCTCATCGACGAGGGCGCGGCGCTGAATGGTGGCGAAGGCACCGCTGCGGGTTTTGAAGGAGTGGAGGCGCTGGAGGTAGCGGGTGAGGAGTTGGTTCTCGGTGGTGTTGGCGAAGACCAGAAGGTCCTTCATGTCGATGCGACCGACGGCGAGGGTGGAGACAAAGCCGGCGGGAGAGGAGCCAACGGTGTAGTCGAACTTGCCGTCGCCGATTATGTTTTTCTGACGGCCGTTTACGCTGGTGGTGTGATTGATGGTATCGGTCCAGGCGGTGGTCATGTCGCCGTAGTAGGCGTCGGTGGG
Source organism: Verrucomicrobiota bacterium (assembly GCA_947471035.1). Taxonomy (GTDB): domain Bacteria; phylum Verrucomicrobiota; class Verrucomicrobiia; order Opitutales; family Opitutaceae; genus IMCC26134_A. Next base: position 3,073 of record CANIWJ010000062.1, on the reverse strand, counting down.
CCAGGCGCCGAGGTGGTCCGGGTGTTCGTCGGGGTTGCTGTTGCCGGAGTAGGGAACGGGGACGTGGCCGATGAGGACGACGGCCTTGGTGTTGGCGGGGTCGGCGTCGTAGATGGCTTTGATCTGGTTCTTGACGTTGACCAGTTCGGCGAGGCGATTGGCGCCGCTGTTGGCGCTGTCGTCGTCGGGCTCGACGGCCATGCGGGGGACCTCGATGCGGGAGACGGTCCAGCCGTCGGCGACGAGGTCTTGCTGGTATTGGTCGAGGGCGGTCTTGAGGGTGTAGTCGAGGGAGAGGTTGTTTTCGACCACCATGACGATGCGACCGCGGGACTCGACGAGGGGCAGGTTGATGCCGGCGGAGACGTAGGCCTGGGTGGAAGGGTTGGCGCCGATGGTGCGGCTGATCAGGTATTCGTAGGGGGTGCCGACGACGACGTTGTTATCGACGTAGGAGGTGGCGGTGAGCGGGGTGACGGAGACGGTGTTGGCGTTCCAGTTGGCGGTGCTGCCGAGGGGGCGGCGGTAAACGGTGAGCTCGGTGACGGCACCGAGACCGGTATTGGTCCAGGCGGGCCACTGGAGGGTGATCTGGGCGGGGGAGGCCTGGGTGGTGGCGACGACTTCAAGGGATTTTTCGCGGGTGGTCTGGGCCAGGGTGAGCGCGGCGGTGAATAACCATAGACAGACGAGGCCGAGGAGGCGGCGTAGGGGCATAGGTGCGGGGGGCTGCGCATTTATAGGCATACGGACTGGGGCAAAAACGGAAAGAGATGGAGCGGCGTTTGAGGCGGGCTGCCGATGGGGGTGGGATCAGTGAGCGGGGGGAACGGAGAGATGTCTAACGCCGGTTTAATGGACGCGTTGATATAGCCGACGGGGAGGTGGCTTGGCGCGCGCTGAATCGAGCGGGCTGAGGTGCGACTGGCGGCGCGGAGTTACCCCTAAACCCTACTCACAGGTGAGGAGTGAGACAGACCAGTCAGGCGGGAGCATCTCCCGAAGGGAGGAGTGCGAGCTAATAAGGAAAGGTCGGCGGATCGAGAGGTGGCGTGATGCTATAAACTGGTAATGCGGACGCGGGCGAAGCGTTTGGCGGCCGAGGAGACGGAGTCGGTGACGGTGACGCGCTCGAAGGTGGCGTCGATGCTGGTGACGCTCTCGGAGGCGGAGGGCTTGACGGCCCAAGTCGAGAGGGCGTCGGAGAACTCAACGGTGTAGGTTATGCCGGGAGCGGAGGCGGGTTTACGGCGGATGTAGGTGAGCTGGAGTTTGCCGGTGCCGTCCACCCCGATTTTAGGCAGGCCAGCCGTGCCGGACGGCGCGAGAATCGCGGGATTGGGCGTGTTGGGGGTGCTCGCTTGACCTACTCCGTTTCCCATCATGTTGAAGGCGTATTTAAGGAGGTTGGGCACTCCGTCGCCGGCGGGAGTAGCAGTATCAGCAGTGGAACCAGAAGGCATTCGCACCCCAAAGTAAGTGCGACGCCAGGTTTCCACTGCGCTCAATGGAGGCTCGATGCGATATACGTGGCTTTCCCCTGCCTCGACCGTGCCGCTGAGCGTGAGGGTGGCACTATCCCAAACCAGCCCTTGAGGACGTCCGGGGAATAAGGGAGATAAAACACCGCTGACCCCGGGAGGAAGCGTGAGCACCGTGAATTTCGCTGCATCGCGCGCATTGGTGAGCATGACCACGTGCCCTCCATCGTAGGCATAGATGCCATGAGGAACGTGTCCCTCGGCATTGGTTGTAACGGCTCTTGAATACACGCCGCCGAGAATCGCAGGAGCCAGTGCGGCCAGCTCTGCGTTTACGGCGGCCATCTCGGCCCAAAGTGCGGGCGCGACATCGGGGAGACGGCCAGAGTCGGTAAATGAATAAGGGACGATGCCTTTCGCGCCGTTGACCAAGTATTGGTAGGTCATCGTGCGGTATTCCAGGGGCGAGGGGAAGCGGTCGTCGGGGAAGTCTTCCCAGCGGTAAGCTTGGGGAATGCCGAGCACGCAGGTGTTATAGGCACGGGCTTCATCCATAATGAGGTCGACCGTGCGCGTGATCGTGAGGTTGGGGTTGTTATATACGGGGTAGCGATACGCCCAGACCATGTCGGTGAGCGGCATGTAGGGCCCCATATTTTGCCATTGATAGACGGTTTGATAGGTAAGGTGGGTGGGCGATAATTGTTTGGCTCGAGTGTTCATGGCCTGCACTTGCTCGATGCTAAATTTCCGGTGGGAATCGTCGGCGACATTCCAGGCGATGATGGCAGGCTTGGACTTCCATTGGTTGACGAAGACATCGACGGAAGCGTCGTCATCAAAAGGAACTTCGCAGGCCACCCGGATATGGGCGGCATGAGCCGCATCCAAAAAATCCCCCGGTGCGGTCCACGCCATGATCTGGCTGGTTTCAATAAGATTAAAACCGGCCGCAGCGATCGAGGCCAGGTCGGCTGCTTTCTGGGTGTCGCTCAATTCACGGGCGTTGTAGTAGATGCCAATAGGGAAGAAAGGCGTGTCGTTAACCTGGATGGTTTTGTTGAGGGCTATTGTGCAGAGGTTGGGCTCGGTTGCCTGCGCCGCGACGGGCAGCAAGATTAGCAGTAGAAGTGCTTCGAGGATTCTGGGGCGCGGAATGCCCCATGGCTGGGTGTTAGGACGTGAGGGCACCGCTCGGCGTGGTTACGGTGCGGTGACCTTGACGCGGGTGAAGCGTTTGGAGGGGGTGGCGACGGAGTCAGTGACGGTTACTCGTTCGAAGGTGGCGTCGAGGGACGTGACGCTTTCGGTGGCGGAGGGGTTGACGGCCCAGGTTACGAGGTCGTCGGTGAACTCGACGGCATAGGTGATGCCGGGGGAGGTCGAGGCTTTGCGGCGGAGGTAGGTGATCTGGAGCGAGGAACTCGGAGCGGAGAGCAGGGAGACGTAGGGGAGGCCGGCGGAGCCGACGGGGTCGAGGACGGAGGCGTTGGGGGTGGCGAGGGTTGCGGCCTGGCCGGTGTCGGAGCCGAGCATGTTGAAGGCGTATTTGAGGAGGTTGGGTACGCCGTCGCCGGCGGGGGTGGCGGTGT
>CANIWJ010000061.1 GCA_947471035.1 Verrucomicrobiota bacterium | reverse complement strand
CGGTTTGACCGGTGTTCATCCGGAATCCGACCTCGAAAAACGCCCTCCGTGTTCAAATCGTGAGCAGACTCTTAACGCTACAACTCCGTGCAAAATTGCTTCTTACGTCAGACCTTCGGTCAGTAAGTGGGACAGCATTGGGTTTTCGTCACCCTTTGCGCATTGTTATTGGGCACATACCATTTGGGCAGATTATTTGTGAGCGGGTCGTTTAGATTGAAGCCCCAGCCACCATAGTAGCTTCCGAGGTGGGTGAGTTCACCAAAGCCAAGCCCATAGTTTTGCCGGTTGCCCTTACCTTTTTCTTGGTAAACCCAACCGAACGCTCCAATATTTCTCGGTTTTATAATAACACCTCCGAGTGTAGAGGGACATCAGAATGGGGTCTGGCCGCTGTTTGTTGATATTTAGTCGATCTGACACGCGAAAGGTAGCTGCGAAGACTATTCGGTTTACCCATTTGCAGGCGCTGGGCCAGCCAAGCGACGGATACCCCGCTTTCACGTTGTAGCCGGTTGGCAATATCCAATTTCCACTGCTGCAAGCGTGGGCGTGTGTGTATATTCGCATCTGTTTTTCCGAGCGTGTGAAGCGCTTGCGCGGCTCATGGGGTATAGCCCTCGTTCTACTTTATCAAATCTTGTGCCCCCCACAGGCTTAACAAAGCAGAGCGATGCCGTGTATCACGGCATTGTTATCTCATAGCTCAACTGATTGGCCGCCGGATCCGAGCTCTCGGTAAAGTGAAATGCCACGCTGTTCTCGCCGGCCACGATGGTTTGCCGTTCGTTTGTACCATCGCGCGCCCACACTGCAGGATCAAAAATCACCCGCAAGGCCCCAGCCTTCGTGGTGTAGATAAAGCTATCGGACGCGGGTCGCATACGCGACGACGGATCCAGGGCCGCCGGTGCCAAGCGCAAGGAATGAACCGCCGAGATCACGCCGCGTGGATCCTTTAGATTAATCGGTTTAAAGCGTGAGGAAACTTTAACCGACTCCGGATAACAGCTGATAACTTGCTCAATTTCAAAACGTGGATGCGTGACCTTGACCTCGAAAACGGTGATCCCGTCCCGAAGCTTTTTCACCAACACAGCCTTGTAACCCGCGTCGTCCACCCCACCTACATTAAACCACTTTTTTCGACCATCGCTCCCGACGTAGCTACCCTGTAAACTGATACTGGCGGCGGACTCGATCAGCACTTCATTACGCGGACCCGACAGGGCCTGGATATAACCCTTTTCGGTAACCTCAAAGGCGTAACGGTCATTCTTATATTTACGGGCATCAGCAGACAAAAGATCCTGGGTGCCCGGCGGAGCAGACACGACCGGAGCCTTAGGTGCAGGTACAGGCGACGGCAATTGGGCCACATTAGTAGCGACCGGGCTTGCCGCCGCCGGAGCGGAGGCATCGGACGGAGTCTTGCCAGATGAACGAAAAAATAAAACCGCTCCGCCGACCGCAGCCACTGCCACAACGGCACCAACGATGAGCAACGGACTCTTTTTTGCCGGTCCAGCCACGCTGGCCGAAGTGCTTATCGCTGTAGTTGGAGTCTGCGCCACCGGAGCGGACTGAACGGCTACGGGGGGAGTCGCGCCAGGTCGCATGGGAGCCTTCACCGGCATTGGCGGTCGCGTAGCACCCGCGGCCGGCTTGAGCGGAAACGGTGCCGCCGATTTGGTCGGAAACGGCGCTTGCGTTGCGGTCGCTGGCTTTACCGGTGCGGTGGTAGCAGACTTAAATGGTGCGGTAGTACCTGCACTCGCCGGTGGTTTCACCGCGGGTTTTGGGACTGGAGCGACCGGCGGCACAGGCGGAATCGTATTGGACTTGGGCGCAGGCGCAGGCACCACTACCGGCGCAGGCACGGGCACCGGCTTTGGCACCGCTACGGAAGCCGGCTTGGCCGCCGCAGCCTTGGCCACGATACGGTCAAGCGTAGCCTGTACCCATGCAGTATCAGCCGAACCCGCGGCCGCCAGTTTGAATAACCCAGCCGAAGCCGCCTTGGCTTCCTCCCCGCTTAAGCCCGCCGAGATTTGCTCAGCCGCAGGCGCCCAGGCACGCAGTCCACTCGCTTCCGCCAGCGCACTCACGAACCAGTTTTGCCCGTCCGTGAGCCCGACAATGTGCAAAAAAGTCGCCGGACTCGCGTCCACCACTGGCTTTAGCACCGCCGCCAACGGCTCGACGATCTTGGAAACCGCGCCCGAAAAATCGTAGTTTTCATTATAAAACAACTTCCCCGCCGCCGCTTTAAACTTCAGGCCCAACCCCTGCTGAATCGCACTATAAATCGACGCATAACCAAAGGGTATGCCCAAACACTGCGACAACCCGGCCGAGCTTACCCAGACTAATTGGGAATCTTCTTCACCCAAGATCACCACCAACGCAGATTGCCCGTCGGCCAAAGATCCCACCACTGCGCCAAGTTGGATGGGAGCAGCCAAGGTCAGCTCACCCGGAGCCAGACCCAGATCAGTCAGATGCTGCTTGGCGGCGGCAAACGCACCCGCATCCACCGAGGTCAAAACCCAAGGATTCACTGGAGCCGCCGACGGAGCGCTTCCGGTAAAAGCATCCACCGCTACCGCGACCGGAGAGCCCTCGAACCCATGCGGAAGTTTCGCCGTGTGCTCTAACATCTTATTCGGCTGACGTATCGAAATAAACTCCTCTTCACTAGAAACATGTAAAAACGTCTTAGCCGCTATCAGCGACGCCCGGGTCGATCCCGACAGACTGTTTTCCGCGACAAAGGCAGCCAAATCCGCCTTGGCATCGAGTGCGAAGGAACGCAGCGCCGAGACCTTGCCACCGGTCAAAAGCAGCAGCTTCAACGAACGAGGTGCTAACTCAACATAGACGGAAGAAGGGACGGGGTTGGCCATTTTAGTTAGAAAAAGTCGGTTCGCCTGCCCTAGCCAGCCTTAAGCAACGACTTCATCGTCTCCTGAAATTGCTGACGCTTGGCCTCAAATTCCTTTTCGCGGGCTGAGAGCTTGGAAACCTCCGCCTCAAACGCTTCACGCTCCATGCTTAGTTCCATAACGCGCTTGCTCAAAGTGGCCCGCTCGGCCGCAAGCGCTTCCTTGGCTGCGCCCAACTCCTCCATGCCAGCGGAGATATCCGACTCCTCCCTCACCAACTTATCTTTTTCACGCTGAATCGCTTTTTCACGTTGGGCGATTTCAGCCTGTGCTTCCTCGATACCCGCAAGATCAGCCTCAAACCGGGCCCGCTCCGAACCCAAGGCAGCTTTTTCAGCCGCCAGTTTCTTTTCCAACGTAGCCAACGCGGTGGACTGCGCGGTCAAGGTGTGCTCCTGCTCGGAGAAGACTTTATCACTCTTATCCAAAGCTGCTTTAGTTTCCGCCAACGCCTGTTCTGAAGCTGCCAAAGCCATCGCTTTCTGAGCGATTTCTTTTTCCCGCAGGGTCAGGGCTTTTTCACGATCGGCACAAGTTTGAACCAAGGCCAGATACTTGGCTTGCTCTGCTTCCAGCTCGGCGTGTTCAGCGGTGAAGGCATCCTGCTCTTGCTGAAGTTTCTTCCGCGACGCCGTTAGCTTAGCTTGCTCGGCGGACAACTCCGCCTCGGCCGCGCCCAGCTCGGCCTCGCGTTGGTCGAGCTTCGCCACCGCCGACTCGCGCGCCGCCAGCTTCGTCTCGCGTTCATCTTGCGCCTTGGTTTGCGCGGCCTCGGCCTCGGCCAGTCGTTTTTCCCGTGCCGCCAGCTCCTCGCCCTGAGCGTTCAGTTCGGCTGCGGTCTGCGCTGCCTGTTTGAAGATTTTCTCCGCCTGCGTTATTTCGACCTTGAGCGACTTTTGCTCGGCTTTGAGGACCTCGCTTTCGTCCTCGATACGAGTCTGCTCTTTCTTCAAAGCGGCTAGGCCAGCAGAAAGTTCCGTTTGGAGTTCGTCCAAGCGTTTCTTATCCGCCGCTAGTTCCTTCGCCGTGAGTTCGGCTTGTATTAAGGCGTCAGCGACTTTGCTTTCGCGTTCACGCAGCGCGTCCTCGGTCCCGGTGATTCGTTGTCTCTCAATTTCCAGAGCGCTCTGGGCCTCGGTTAAGGCCGCCTCTCGATCCGCCAACTTCAATTCCGCTTTGGAGATTTCTCCGAGACGCTTTGTATGGGCCAGCAAGGCGTCCGATGCATTCGCCTGCGCCTCTCTCAACTCCGCAGCCTCCGACGCTAGGCGGCTTTTCTCGGCGGCGAGCGCTTCGTGATCCGCGTGTTGCTCTTTTTTCCAAGCCGCTCGCTCGGACTCCAGCACCACACGAAGCTGCGCGACTTTATCCGCCGCCGCCTTGGCTTGCGCTGCCGCGATTTGGGCGGCCTCCAACTCCATCTCTCGCTCCGCGAGCTGCTGTCGTTCCGTTTCCAGCTTGGCTTGTTCCACCGCCACGGCCGCCTTGGCCTCCTCGATTTGTTTCCGCAAGGGCCCCAGGGCTTTGTCCGCATTAACCAACTCATCGGTGCGAAGTTGAAGCTCTAGGCGCCGAGCCTCGACTTGCGCCATCGCCGACACCGACTGTGCCCGTTCGGCCTCGATCCGGGTGCGTTCGGTAGCCAACTCGGCATCAGCCAAGGCCAGTTGATTTTCCCGCTCATGCAAAGTCTCCTGTTGAATCTTAAAACTGCGCTCTACCTCGGCGTGCCGGTCGCTTTCTTCCTTCAGTTGCTGGTGTAACCGATCACACTCCGCGCGCAGCGAAGTTAACTCCGAGTTGACCGCGGCTTTCTGGGCAAACGGCTGCGTCGAGGGCGGTCGCACTTCACCCGCCAGAAACAGGGTCATTTCGTGCCGGCAATGCTGGGCGATTGCGGTGGTATGACCGTTTAACCGCGGCTGGAGTAATTCCGTAGCACGGGCGAAAAACGCAGTAAGGTTGATCGGGGGGTGAAATAAATCCCTCACCCCAAGCCGGATCGCCCGCACGATTACGTCCATGTCCGGCTTATCGCAGAGCAATAAAATCGGAGCGCTGCGTTGATGCGAGCGCACGCTTTCGGCCAAAGCCAAGGGCTCCTTGCCAAGCTTGGAGCCGTCGTGGATTACCAAATCGAACTGCTCCGATTTTAAAGAGGTCTCCAAGTCGATCTGCGATTCAATGTCGCGCGCATACAAACCACTCTCCACCGCCACATAAGCTTTGGCGCTGAAGACACCGGGACCGGTACGAACTAAGAGGATTTTCGCGGACACAAACGCAGGATTTAGGATTTCCGCCGCATTAGGGGGTAAGCGGATGATAGATTTGATAGTGGATAAACCTCTTCAGCAAACGGAAACCAAATAAAAGATTAGTTTATCAACGTAAAACAATGTCGCGCTCCGCCTATAAGACGGACCAGTCTTTTAGCGATAAAGCGCGGTCTGAGGCGCGGGCGCGATGACGTTGTAAGCCCGGATCGAGGTGCGCCACCATGCGGCCAGCCGATCCGCCGGCCTAGACCATAACTCGCGATGCAAAATCGCCATCGAATCCGCGTCCAGTAGAAGCGCCAGTTTATCGCGCGAGGCCAACGCCGACGGCCCTTCGCCCAAAAGTTTTTCCCGCAAGGGCCCGAAGCGCCCCTCCGCCACCGGCGTGAGATCTCGTTCGCGCAAGAGTGCGAGGTGCACCGCGTTTACGTAAGGATCAAGCACGGCCTGCATCAATCCGTAGTCAGCGGCGAGTTCCGGCAAGGGCGGGGTGTGCCGACGGCAAGCCTCCAAGTTTCGTGCCAAACGCGTCAGCTCCGGCGGCTCAGCCGATTCCTCCGGCGTAACAAATAACCGCAGCCGGCGGACAAACTGCCCTGCCGCCAACTGCCCGGTGACCAGCGAAATAGGTATCGAACTCATCATCCCCAACAAGATCGGTGCCATCCAGGCCGCGAACGCCGGATTTACCCAAAGCGCGAACCACCCCCAACCCAGACCCACCATGGTGTGCCCGGCATGCGTAAGAATGGCCTCGCGCCACTCTGGATCGCCATCCGCACCACGCCTCTGCGCCACCCACGCCACCCCTCGACCCGCCAAGGTCAAAACGATGAACTTGGAATGAAACAACATTAGCACGGGCGCCATCAGGGTAAAAACCAAGGTCTCCGTAATCACGCTGCCAATCACCCGACACCAGCCGCCGAAACGCTGCGCCTCGCCCGGGATGCGACGAAGGTCTATCAAAGCGAGCACCTTGGGTAAGAACAACAGCCCCATCGTAGCCGCAAACAACAGCAAGGCCTGAGACTGAAAATCAAGCCGCAGGTAGCGTGCGAAACTATCGACTGGCAATGGCGTAAGCCCCGTCGCCGCGTAGCGCCAGGCGATCACCGAAGATACCAACAGAAACATCAGCCAGAGCGGCGAGGCGAGATAAGCCAGAATCCCGAGCGCGAGATGCAGCCGATTCGCCGCATGCAGTCCGCGCGCCGTCACCAGCCACGAATGCTGCAAATTCCCTTGCAGCCAGCGTCGGTCGCGCTTGGCGAAATCGATCAAATTACCGGGGCATTCTTCGTAGCTGCCCTCCAGCCCGACCGCCAGCCACACCGACCAACCGGCCCGACGCATCAGCGCCGCCTCCACATAGTCATGACTCAGGATACGACCGCCAAACGGCTCCACGCCGGGCAGCTCGGGCAGTGAGCATTGATCTATAAAGGGTGCCACACGGATGATCGCGTTGTGCCCCCAATAGTTGGCCTCGCCTTGTTGCCAGAAGTTTAAACCCGCCGCGAAAATCGGTCCATACAGCCGGGAGGCAAATTGCTGGAGCCGAGCGAAAACCGTCTCGCCGTTAACCAGTCGAGGCACGGTTTGAATAATACCCGCACCGGGATTTCGCTCCATCAAACGAACCAGTTTCAAGATAGCATCGCCACTCATCACGCTGTCCGCATCCAGCACTACCATGTAACGGTAACGCCGTCCCCAGCGGCGGCAAAAGTCGGCCAGATTACCCGCCTTCTTATTCAGATTTACCCGACGTTTCCGGTAAAAAATTCGTCCGCGCGCACCGAGCTGGCGGGTCAAGGCCACCCAGGCCGACTCTTCCTCAATCCAGCGGTTTGGGTTGGTCGTGTCACTCAGGATAAAAAAGTCGAACGCCTCCAGCTGCCCGGTCGCCTCCAGCGAGCGGTAAATCACGCGCAAGCCTTCCATGATGCGTGAGGTGTCCTCATTGAAAATCGGCATCACGATCGCCGTCGGCGCATCCACCGGCCGGGCCTCGTCCTCCGGGGTCAGGCTCGCCATGATGCGGTTCGGGTCACCTTTGCCCGCCCGGCAGAAAAAGCCGATCACCGCCTGCACCGCACCAAACGCGACGAGCGAAAACAAAATCGCGAACAGGATCAGGTGAAAAATCTTTAGACCGTCGATGGCATCCACCCGCCAATGCAGGTCGGCCATCAACAGCACGGCCGGACCGGTCAGGAGCAGCGTGAGGGTGGCGACCAGGATGCGTCGCTGAGTGATACGAGTGCCGTCGAGAACGGCGGGATCAAAGCGCGGTGCGCTCATGGGCAATTGAAAGGGTTAATAAAGACTTGAGGAAACTCGGCGTCATCAGTGCGTGGCCCGCCAGATCAACGCGAGCAGGCCGAGGAACAGGATCCAGCCCATTACCGCGCGCAAAATGGGCCAGCGCGCGAAGGTTTTCCACGCCTCGTCGGCCACGTTCGCGATCGGGCCAAAATCCAAGGGTCGCGGCACCATGCGGGTGAGTTCCATCTCCGGGCCAGCTTCGATGTAGGCGGCGCGCATCGCTTCGATCAGCTCCGGCGGCGGGGGCGACTCGGCCAGAAAGTGTTGGGGCCAGCGCGCCGGCACATCCGCCATCACCAGTGCGATGCGGCCGCGAGTGCCGAGTCGTTCGTCCTCGGGATCGGCCGCGTCGCCCAAGACCATTTGAAACCAAGCCGTGGTGCGGCGCTCTGCCTCGTGCATCGCACACGCCACCGGATCAAGGCTGTCGCCCGCCCCGGTATGCGCTTGGGCGGTGCGAACCGCCGCGCGCACGATCTCCATCGCGAGCCGGTTCAATACCAGCCGGCTTTCGATTTGGTGGGCGCGCAGATAGCTCTCCACCCGCAGAAACGCCTCGTCCCAGGCTGGCCCGATGGGGTCCTCCAAGGTCTGTGCCTGAATCATTGGGGAAAATCCGGCGTCGCTCATGGCAGCCAAGTGTAAACCCAGGTTTCCGAGACCGGCTCGTAGCCGTCGCGCAAGCGCACGCGCAACTCCACCGGCTTGGGTTTTTCTCCGGGCGGGGGCGGATTATCCCCCTCGATCTGCAAAGCCACGCGCCAGCCATCAATGCCCGGGTGAGGGATCATGGTCTGGTGACGCAATTTCGCGCCCGGCCCCAGATCAATCTGCGGAGCTAGATTCGCCGGATTGCGCTGCCCGAGCCCGGCGCCCGCAAAGTCGATCCAGAAGAGCTGCCCCCATCCGTGATCCGGCAAATGCCCGATCCGGGTAGACTGCACGCGTGCCAAATTGTCGTCGCCCGGCTGTGCCAGCGACCACGTCATGCGATAGGCCAGATCGAAAGGTTTGCCCACTTCGGGCTTTTTATCCGGCACCCAGTAAGCAACCACGTTATCCCCGTACTCGTTTACGGTGGGCAGCTCGACCAGGCGCACCTGACCACCACCCCAATCGCCCACCGGCTCGATCCAGCAGCTAGGACGCTCGTGGTAACGGGCTTCAAAATCTTCGTAGGCCGAGATGGCGCGCTCACGTTGAATAAGTCCAAAACGAGTCGGTTTCACTGCGCGCAAATCCGTATTCAAAATGTAACGCGGATTCTGCAGGGGACGCCAGATGTGCGCGCCGTCGGCGGTGTGCAATAAGAGCCCGTCCGAATCATGTACCTGCGGGCGCACGTCGCCGCCGGGACGATCCGAGTTTTTCCCAAACCAAAACATACTGGTCAACGGAGCCATGCCCGGCAGGGAAATGTTGTCGCGAGCATAAAGCCGGGCGCGCACATTAATAACGGTCGGATGACCGGGCTTGATTATAAACTCGTAGGCTCCGGCGATGCGTTTGCTATCAAGTAGGGCATAAACCGTGATTTCGGTCGCGCCCGGGCGGGGTTTGCCGATCCAGAAATCCGTGAACACCGGGAACTCTTCCGTCACTCCGGGCACACCGGAATCGACCGCCAGACCGCGCGAGGACAAACCGTATATCTGCCCCGCCCCGAGCGCGCGGAAATACGAGGCGCCATGGAAAACCGCCACCTCATCGAAGGTATCCGGCCGGTTCATCGGGTAGTGCAGCCGGAAGCCGGAGTAACCCAAGGAGGAGCGCAAGGACCCCATATTGCCTAGTTTTCCGTAGTCAAAAAAATCCCGGATAAACGGGATCGTCTGCACGTGGGTGGAGCTGAATTCGCGAATCTGCACCTCCTCGCGCACCGCCGCCGTACGATGGAAGAGGTGCAACTGAAACGGCAGCGCCTCATTCCGCCAGAGCGCCTGATCAGGTCGGAAACGGATGTCGCGGATCTCGTCGTAATTAAGTTCGGCCAGGCGCTTGGGCAGCTCGCGATCAGGCTCTTTATACGGCGCAGCGGCGCGCTCTGCGGCCAGACCGCCTACGTAATCATAGGTGACCTCCAGGCGTTCGATCGCGGCGGAAACCGGCGGCGCAGGCAGGAACACCCAAGCGGCACTCCAACCCAAACCAGCTAAGACAACAGTTTTGATTGATGACATTTTCACGTGATAACGAAACAGGTGGCGGCGAAGAGAGCACCGGTGCGCCCGACAATGCAAACGCAGAGCGGCTTACCTCGCAGCGGGAAATTGCCTATGACTTGCGCTCCCTGATTGAGGCGAGTGCCTCACCAGGCACGCGCTTGACCGCTGTAAAGCGGACCCGAAGCAACTCCTCCACTGACTCGCGGAGTTCCGTGGGCAAGCGATTCAATAAGACATCCAGTTCGGGCAAAGGCCCCAAGTTCGCGCGTCCTTCCGTCTCGTCAGCCGGACCGGACGTGGTGCGGGCGTTTTTTTTCTGAACCGGTTGATCGACATCTTTGGCGGCGATTTCCCTCCCCATCTGCGCTTCCAAGTCCTCCAGGGAAGGGCCGCCCTCATCGCCTGCCGTCACCGCCAGTGAAGAAGGGGAAACCGCCTCCGTCCAATCCGTCGCTTGGTCATCTACGCCCACCGTCGAAACAGCGCCGGCCACCGACGTCGCCGAGGAATTACGCGGCGGTACGATAGCCGCCAGCGGCAGACCGCGCTTAGGCGGAGCACTCGCCTCCGAAGCGGCCAGATAAGCGACCACCGCCGTCTCAAGCCGGTCGATCAGGGCTTTTTTTTTGGTCCGCCGCACCATCGGTGGGCAGTTCGGCGGACAACGCGGCCAGCTCCTTCAAGAGCGAGTCAATAGCCCGCGAGCGCGAGGCATCCACCGCCTTGAGCAAGGTCACTTCCAAGTTGATTTTATCCGACAGCCCCAGCTTCACGCTGTCCTCGCCCTGGCGCAGCACGTCTAGCATGCGCGTGATTTGCTCGGTGGTGAGCGGCACTCCGCCCAGCGCGCTCGAACGCCCACCCTGCGCTATGGCGTGCAACAAGCTCTCGCGCACGTGCCCCTGTAAATCCGCCAATAACCGCGCCAGATCGCGACCGGCCGCGTCGCACTCGTCCACCAGACGGATAATCTCGGCGTGATCGCCCGCCGCGAGCGCAGCGGCCAGCGCGGCCAGCCTCTCGGCCGAGACCAATCCGTAAACATCCAGCACGTCGGACTCGTCGATCTTGAGCCCGCAAAACGAGATCATCTGGTCAAAGATCGACTGTGCATCACGCATGCCGCCATCCGCCATGCGCGCCACACACGAGAGCGCGGCCTCGGTGACCTCGATTTTCTCCGCCGCAGCGATTTTTTTCAACCGTTCGATGATCAGCGGAGCGGGGATCGGCTTCAGGTCAAAGCGCTGGCAACGCGATACAATGGTCGGTAACACTTTTTGCGGGTCGGTGGTCGCAAACACGAATTTTACGTGCGGCGGCGGCTCCTCCAGCGTTTTCAGCAGGGCGTTAAACGCCGCCGCCGAGAGCATATGCACCTCGTCGATGATGTAGATTTTGAACTTACCTTGCGCCGGAGTATATTGGACCGTTTCACGTAGATCACGGACTTGGTCCACGCCGTTGTTAGAGGCACCGTCGATCTCGATCACATCAAGATGGCTGCCTGCCGCGATGGAAAGACACGCCGGGTCGGCCGGATCAAAATCCGCCTTGGGCCCGTCGGTGCAATTCAAAGCCTTGGCAAAAATGCGCGCGGTCGAGGTTTTGCCCGTGCCGCGCGGACCGACGAACAGGTAGGCGTGCGCGATGCGCTGCCGCGCGATGGCGTTGCGCAGCGTGCGCACGACATGATCCTGACCGACGACATCGTCAAAAGTCTGGGGGCGCCACTTGCGGGCGATAACTTGGTAGGCGGCTTGCGACACAGGAAAGACACAGCAAAGCACGCGTCCGGAAGCGAAGCGCAAACCCGAAAACACTTCAGGTAAAAGTAAAGTGGCCAGGCCTTCCACGGCACTGAGAGAACGTCGTCACCGTTGCTGCCTTCCGGCCCTGGCGGAGTTCACGCGCCTGCCCATGCATGGCGCCTGGCCGCCCGCACCGTGCGCAGCCATGCGAGACGGATCAATGAGAATCTTTTTCCGGGCGCGGCGGTGGCGGCGCATCCGGACGCGGCGGTCGCTCCGCACCCTCGCGACGCTCGCCTTCGCCACTGCGGCGCTGGCGCTCTTCCATGTAGGTCTTCATGCGCTGGCGTTGCGCCGCCTTCAGCTCCGTGAATCGCTCGCGTTGCACGGGCGTCAAATGCTCGGCGATCAACCCATCCATCGCCTCGAAAACGACAGATGTTTGCTGCATGCTCTCCTTGCGCAGTCGACGCAAATCATCCCCCGCCTTCTGCACGATTGGCTCGATCGTGGCCCGCTGTTCGGCCGTCAATTCCAGCTCGGTGACGAGTCGGCGCAGCGTGCGCGGAGCAAACCCTTCCTCATTCGGGCCGCCGCGAACCGATGGTGGCGCCGCATGCATTAACCGGCGCACACAGACTCCACCCGCAACTGCTCCGCAAAGAAAAATGCCGGTGAAAACCAACGCGATTTTGAGCGTGCGGTTCATGATTGCACCGCCTCCAGCATCGTCCCGACCGGATCAAAATAGGCTTCGGAAACCAACGTGGCTTCGTTTAGCGCACCGACCTCCACCACCGTCGCAGGCCGGCCGGCCCAAACAGCCAACACCAGCGTACAACCTCCGGCCAGTCCCAAGGCCCGGGCGGCGAGCCGCTCAAAGAGTGCGCCACCCAAGATGCCTCCACCGTTGCCCACCTCGGCGCGCGCCACAACGCGCGTGGCAAACCCACTGGGTATCAGGTCGGCGGTCGATTGTAGCTGACCTGTCGCGCCCGGGGCGCGCCGCGCCGCAGCCGTCAAACGTGTCCATGGGGTTGTGGGGATGTTTTTCATGTGCGCTCCTGTTTACTCAGTTGTTGAAAGAGTTTTTGCAATTTTCTCCGCGCCCGAAAGGCCCGGACCTTGATGAGAGTAATATTCCAGCCGGTTAGCTCACGTATCTCGACCAGCGTCTTCTGTTCCATATCCAGCAGTTGCAAAACCATGCGGTCCTGCGGTGCGAGTTGATCGAGTAATTTATGCACCAGCTCATGCGCCGCCAGCGCATCCGCCGTATCCGCCGCGTCGTCGCGAGTCAGAACCGCGTCGAGCGTATCCGCCTCGGTCTCAGACAAATCAGCCCACCGCAGCTCCGGCCTGCGCCGCTGCGCCCGCAAGGCGTCGATGCAGGTCGTCACCGCGATCCGCGACACCCAATGGGCGAGCGGCACCTGGCCTTGATACTGATCGAGTCGGGTGAACATTTTCAGAAAGATGTCTTGGGCCAGATCTTCTTCGCCGCCTCGCCGCGGCAAACGGGCACGCACGATACGAATGACCTGAGGATAGAGATGCTCGACCAGCGCTCGCGCCGCCTGCTGATCACCGGCGCGGATGCGCACCAGCCACGCCTGGACGTCGGGCGGCGGAGCATCGTCTTCGGCTTCAGGGGGCATGGGGGAAAGGAGGGGACTGCATGCACAAAACTCAAGACGAGCCTGCAACGGCGTGGTTACGACAAAAACGCCCCGTCTTGACTCCGCCACCCGCGAGCCTGCCCTTTTCAAACCTAGTTAATCCTGCTTTTAAGTTCTCATGTCCTTTTCCCCCGTCGGCAAATACACGCCCTTCCCTCCGGTTCACTTGCCGGACCGCCAATGGCCCAACCGCACCCACACCAAGGCCCCCATCTGGTGTTCGGTGGATCTGCGCGATGGCAACCAGGCCCTCGCCCAACCCATGAGCGTGGAGGAGAAAATCGAGTATTTCGCCCTGCTCGTTTCCATCGGCTTTAAACAAATCGAGGTCGGCTTCCCCTCCGCGTCGCAGATCGAGTTCGATTTCTGCCGCCGCCTGATCGAGGAAAACCGCATCCCGGACGACGTCTCCATCCAGATCCTCTGCCAATGCCGCGAGGACTTGATCGTGCGCTCCCTCGAAGCCCTGCGCGGCGCGAAAAACATCATTTTTCACCTCTACAACTCCACTTCGCCCAAACAGCGCGAATACGTGTTCGGTGCCACCCGCGATGAGATCAAGGCCATCGCCGTCAACGGCATCACCTTGCTCAAGAAACACATGGGGCCGCTCGTCACGACCGGTTCCCGCATCCGCCTCGAATACTCGCCGGAAAGCTTCACCAGCACCGAGCTCGATTTCGCCTTGGAGGTCTGCGAGGCCGTGACCGACGTCTGGCAACCCACGCCGGATAACAAGATCATCCTCAACCTGCCCGCCACCGTCGAATACGCCACGCCCAACGTCCACGCCGACCAGATCGAGTGGATGTGCCGTCACCTCACCCACCGCGCCCTCACCGAAGTCTCGCTCCATACCCACAACGACCGGGGCACCGGCGTCGCCGCCACCGAGCTCGGCCTGCTCGCCGGCGCAGACCGCGTCGAGGGCACCCTCTTTGGCAACGGCGAACGCACCGGCAATCTCGACATCGTCATCGTCGCCCTGAACCTCCATTCCCACGGCATCGAGACCGGCTTGGATTTCTCCAACCTGCCCCACCTGCGCGAGGTTTACGAACGCTGCACCCGCATGGAGGTGCCCGCCCGCCAGCCCTACGCCGGCGACCTCGTTTTTACTGCTTTCAGCGGCTCGCACCAGGACGCCATCAAGAAATCCTGGCCGCACCAGAAACCCGGCCACCCTTGGGATGTCGTTTACATTCCTTTCGACCCGGCCGACCTCGGACGCACCTACAAGGCCATCATCCGCATCAATTCCCAGTCAGGCAAAGGCGGCGTCGCCTACATCCTCGAAACCGAGTTCGGCTACCAGTTGCCCAAACTCATGCACAAGGAGATCGGCAAGGTCATCAACGACCTCGCCGACCAGCGCGGCACCGAGCTCGCGCCCGACGAGATTCTCGCCGCCTTCCAGCGCGAATACCTCGAACGCACCGAACCCGTCACCCTACGCCAGTTCCGCACCACCGAACGTGCCGCGCAGGTGACCTGCGAAGCCGAACTCGTCGTGCGCGGCGAACCCTTCTTCATGACCGGCCAGGGCAACGGCCCCATCGACGCCTTCGTGCGCGGCCTCGCCGCCACCGGCCGCGTGCCGGCCTTCGACGTGCAAAGCTACAACGAGCACTCCCTCGGCAGCGGCGCCGAGGCCAAAGCCGTCAGCTACATCCAGATCAAGCTCACCGGTGGCCGCGCCTACTTCGGCGCCGGCGTCGATACCAACATCGAGCTCGCATCCATCCGCGCCATCGTCAGCGCCCTTAACCGCGCCCTCGCCTGATCCGCACGCTCATAATTATTATACAGCTATTCAGATCTTTTAACGCAAAGACGCGAAGGCGCAGAGTAAGAGCTAACCCTTTAAAATGGAATGCTTTCTCTGCGGCTTTGCGTTAAAGACTCGGATTGATCACTAAAGAGTATCAGGCCGTCCGCTCAAGCCCGGTCCACCCGGCGAAACAACCACACCCCCGCCGCCGCATAAACCAGTGGCGGGGCCCATACCCACAGCTCGGGATGCAGCTCCGGGCTGCGCTCCAGCATCCCGGTCAGCGCGGCCAGAAAGTAGTAACCCAGCACCAGCAACACCGCGATACCCAGATTGGCCGAGGTTTCCTTGCGCGATACTTTGATACCCAGCGGCACGGCTATGAACCCGAAAGCCAGCACCGCCAGACTGGCCGCCGCTTTTTCACTTATAACCACCGAAACGCGAGTCAGTTCGGACTTTTCCTTCGCCGTCGCGTTCACACCCTTGGCGATTAACTCCGCCCGCCGCGCCAGCAATTGACCAATCGTCATCCAGTTGGCTTTCGGCCCGGCACGCATCGTCCCGAAAACCCCATCCAAACGTAACTCCACCGTCATCGAATCGGAATTCCCCACCGGTTGCGGCTTGGAAAAATCCTCCGGCCGCTCACGGTCGCGCGTCTCCACGCTCACCTCGCGCAGGGTTAGCACCAACCGGTTGTCCTCCTCGCGAAAATCGACCGCCCCCGACTTCGCCCGCGCCACACTCACCACCCGCTTCTGCGCGTCCACCTCCCAAAGCCAAAAGTCCTTCAACTCTGCTCCCCGTCGCTCTCCCACATAAACCACAAAGCCAGGAAAATCCCGCACGAAGGTCCGCGGCACGATGAAATTCAACGGATTCTGCCGCACCGCCGCCACCAGCATGGAACGATACTCCGCCCGTGCCACCGGCATCAGGTAAAAATTCAAGGCCAGCGACAACACCGCCGCCCCGCCCGAAATTAACCAGATCGGCCGCGCAACGAACCCGAGGCTCAGCCCCGCCGCCCGCATCGCCGTGATCTCCTGCTGGCTCGACATCCGCCCCAGCACCAGCAGCACCGCCGTCAGCAAACCGATGGGCAACGCATACACCGCCACGAACGGCACCAACAGCGCCAGCAACTGCACCGCCGTCGTCAGCGGGATCTGCCCCGCCACCACATAACCGAGCAGATCGCGCAACCCCTGCCCCGCGATCAACACGAACGCAAAAACACTTACCGCCGCCAAACAGGCGACGGCGACATTGGCGAAGATATGACGTTGGAGGAGACCCATGGCGGGAGCGACTAACCGTCGCGCGCTATTGCCAACAGTCCGGCGCGTGCGAGCGTATTGTCCAAGCATGAAGTTCACGCCCGCCAAGCCGCCTCTCACCGGCGAGACCCTCGAAACCCTCACCGCCCGCCTCCACGAGCGCGGCGAACCGGCCTTTCGCGCCAAACAAATCCTCGAATGGGTTTACAAAAAACGCGCCCGCTCCTGGGACGAGATGACCAACCTCGCCAAACCCCTCCGCGCCTGGCTGGCCGAGACTTTTGAGCTCATGCCCCTCGGCCTGCTCTTCGACAAACAGTCCCGCGACGTCACCGATAAACTCCTCTTCGAACTCGGCGACCGATCCCTCATCGAGACCGTCATCATCCGCGCCCCCCAGGAAGGCGTCGGCCTCGACGAATCGCGCAAAACCATCTGCATCTCCACCCAGGTCGGCTGCGCCATGGCCTGCCGCTTCTGCGCCTCCGGCCTCGCCGGCCTCAAACGCGACCTAAACGCCGGCGAGATCGTCGCCCAGCTCCTGCACGTCTGTTACCGCGAGGACGCCCACGATCCCCGCGCCCACGACGGCCTCGCCACCTTCGACAACATCGTCGTCATGGGCATGGGCGAACCCCTCGCCAACTACGAAGCCGTCCTGCGCGCCCTCACCATCGTCAACGCCGAGTGGGGCCTCGGTTTCGGTGCCCGCCGCATCACCCTTTCGACCAGCGGCCTCGTGCCAAAAATCATCCAACTCGCCGACGAGCCCCTCGGCTTTCGCCTCGCCATCTCCCTCCACGGCGCGACGAACGAGGTGCGCGAGCAGATCATGCCGGTGAACAAAGCCTACCCGCTCGAAAAACTCATTCCCGCCATCCAGACCTTCACCGAAAAACACGGCCGCATGGTGACGCTGGAGTTCATCCTCATCGAAGACGTGAACGACACCCTCGAACAAGCTGCCGCCCTGCGCGACATCGCCGCCGACCTCCACGCCCACGTTAACCTGATCCCTTACAACACCGTGGAGGGCCTGCCTTGGAAACGCCCCTCCGGCAATCGCATGGAACGTTTCGCCGATGTCCTCCGCGACGCCCGCGTGCCCGTAACCCTGCGCCGCGAAAAAGGCCACGACATCGACGCCGCCTGCGGCCAGCTCCGCCTTAAAACCGAAAAAGACCGCGAGGCCATGGCCGCCGCCTCCGGCTAAATCTAGTCCGCCTTCAAGTTTAGCCTATCTTGGAAATTGGCCGGGGACGGCCAACGCTACACAAAGAAGGTTGCTGTAGAGTTGGCCGTCCCCGGCCAATTAAGACAATCTTTGAGGCGAACTGAGCTTACCCCACGCCTGTAAAAGGGGTGTCAGGGAACCAAAGGCCCCCTCCGTGCGTCTCACCGTGCGCCATCCCCGATGTCGCCTCCCCCACCCGCCGCGCGCGAACCCGATCCTGATTCTCTCTCGCCGGAGGCCGCCGCCGCCCGCGACTCCACTTGGATCACCAAGGCCCTAAACGGGGATCAGGCCGCCTTCGGTGCATTAATGCAGACGCACTACGCAGACACCTACCGCCTCGTCGTGGCCATCCTCCGCGACGAACACGAAGCCCGCGACGTATGCCAGGAAGTCTGGCTCGCCGTCTGGAAAAACCTGCGACACTACCGCGGACAGTCCCGTTTCTCCACTTGGCTGCACCCCATCGCGGTGCGCCGGGCCATCGACCACCTGCGTAAACGCCAACGCTGGTTCTCGCGTTTTCTCCCCTTTTCCCTCGGCTCCGAAGATACCCACGGCGTGCCCGAACCCACCGCACCCGACGATTCCGCCGCCGAGGCCGTTGCCGCCGAACGCCGCGCCCGGTTTGAGCGCGCTCTAGCTGCGCTTCCCGTCCGCCTGCGCGTCCCGCTGGCCCTGCGCGAGATCGAAGGTCTGTCTTATGCGGAGATCGCCCTCGCCCTCAACTGCCCGACCGGCACCGTGATGTCGCGCCTGCACCAAGCCCGCCGCCTGCTCATGAAAAAACTTCACGCCGCCACGCCGCCCAACCCTTTATGAAATTCGTCCCCTACCTTTTGGCCTTAGCGATTCTAACCGCGTTTTTCACCCCTGCAGCTCGCGCCCAAACCACATCCGACCGCGTGACGATAACCGCCGTGCTGGTCGTGGCCGCCAAAACCCCGGCCAAGGCCGATCCTCGTCTGACCGCCTACGAAACCACGCTTCGGCGCGTGCTGCGTTTCGAGAGCTTTCAACAGCTCAACAAAGCCACGCTCGACGTGGCCATTCCCGGCAGCGGCAAGCTAGCCCTCGGCTCCGGCCATCGCCTAGAAATCAAAACCGAGCCCGCCGAAGGCCAGCGCCGCGTCCAACTCAGTTGGTTCGATGGCGAGCGCGCCCTGATGAACACCGGCCTCGTGCTCCGCCCCGGCGTGCCCGCCGTGCTCGGCGGCCCGGCCAAAGGCGAAGGCGAAGTCTACGCGGTGATAGTGACTGCGGATTAGAGCGTGTCGTCACGAGATTTCAGCCCAGAGAAGGGCGCAGCGGAATTGGACGGCAGCCAAGAAGGATGAAGCTCGCTTGGCGTAGCGCGTGGCGATGCCGCGCCATTGCTTGAGTTTCAGGAAGGCATTTTCCACCAGATGCCG
>CANIWJ010000060.1 GCA_947471035.1 Verrucomicrobiota bacterium | reverse complement strand
GGAGCAAGGTGAAGGCCCTCCTCCGCAAAGCCCAGGCCCGCAACCACCCCGATCTACTCGCCGCCATCGCCTCCGCTTTGAACGCCGTCACACCCAACGACGCCCTCGGCTGGTTTGCCCATTGCGGCTACAGTTTTATTTAAAATGCTCTAAAGGCGGGACGCCAACGTTCGGACTCGCGCTGGCCCGGCTTTATCGCAGAGAAACGACCAAGTCTATAAACGCGTTTTTAACGCCTCGATGAGTGCGTCGAGACTGGGTTTGGCGGCGATGAAATCCGGCGGCATACCGAGCTCGGTCAGGCTCTCGGAGGTCTGTTCGCCGATGCTACCGACCAAGGGTTTTTTCGCGTCGGGCGCGAGCATCAAGCCTTCCGCCTGCGCGTGGAAGGACTCGGCGGCCGAGGAGCTGGCGAAGAGAATCGCATCGGCTCCGTGCTGGCGGAAGTCGTCGGCCACGGGATCGTTGGTCAGATCGGTTTTCTCCGTCTTGTAGAGCGGGAGCTGGTCCACGATGGCTCGGGCGGCCTCCAGTTTGCGCACGAGTTTATCGCGGTTGAGATTGCCGGTGACGACGATGATCTTGGCGCTGTCGAGGCTGCCGGTGGCGATGAGGGCTTCGGCCAGCGAAGTGCCGGTGGCGGTATCGGGCATGCACTCCACGCGGATGTGGTATTTCTCGATCTCGCGGGCGGTGGCGCGACCGATGCAGGCGAAGCGCAGGAGGCCGAGGGCGCGGATGTCTTTAAAGCCTTTGAGGAAATCCTCGAAGAAATAGCGAACGCCGTTGGCACTGGTGAACACGATCCAGTCGTAGCCACCCAGCTCGGCCAGGATTTCGACGAAGCCGTGTTTATCCACCGCCTTGGAAATGGTGATCAAGGGCAGCTCCAGCACCTCGGCCCCGAGGGTTTCGAGTTTCTCGCGCAGTTCGCTGTTTTGGTCGCGGGTGCGGGTGATGGCCACTCGACGGCCGAAGAGCGGGAGGTGCTCGAACCAGTCGATGGCTTCGTGGTCACGCACGACTTCGCCGATGAAGATGATGGCCGGCGCGGTGAGCTTGGCGGCGGCGACTTTGCCTGGAAGGTCGGCCACGGTGCCGGCCACGCTGCGTTGACGGCCGAGTGAGGCCCATTGCACGACGGCGGCCGGGGTGGTCGCCGCGAGTCCGCCGACTTGCAGTTCAGCGAGGATAAACTCCAGTCGCCCCATGCCCATGTAGATGGCGAGCGTGGTGTGTTTGAGCGCGCCGAAGCTGCGCCAATCGACCTGCGTGCCGGTCTTGTTCGGGTCTTCGTGGCCGGTGAGCAAAACCAGCGACGTGCTGAGATTCCGATACGTGAGGGGAATGCCCGCGTAGGCCCCGGCGGCGAGTGCGGCGGTGACGCCGGGCACGACCTCGAAGGCGACGCCGGCTTTGACCAAGGCGCGGGCTTCTTCGCCGCCACGCCCGAAGATGTAGGGGTCGCCGCCTTTGAGCCGCACCACTTGCTTGCCGGCTTGGGCGTGCTTCACCAGCAAGGCCTCGATCTCCTCCTGGGGCACGGTGTGGCAGCCGGCTTTTTTGCCGACGTAGAACACTTCGCAGTCCGCGCGGCACCACTTCACCAGCTCGGGGTGGACGAGGTAGTCGTAAACCAGCACATCGGCGCTCGCGACGAGCTCCTTGGCGCGAAAGGTGACCAAACCGAGATCGCCGGGACCGGCACCGACAAGATAAACAATACCAGTGGAAGAAGACATGAAGAAGGGAATTACACAGAGGGCACGAGAGGTCGCACTGAGGTCACGGAGGAAATCATTTTGGAAGCTCTGTGCTCTCAGTGACTCCTCTTGTGCCCTCTGTGTAACTAAATCTGAAATCCGAAATATTTAAGGGTCGTGCGGGCGGTCTCGACCGGGGAATCGATCTCGGCATCGCTCAGCGGGAGGCTGCGCAGGCCGATCTCGTGATGGTAAAACCAGAGCGTGTCGGCGGTGACGTGGGCCGCGAAGGCCGTCTGACAACCGCCACCGAGCGCGGATTGAAAAGCGCGCTCCAAGGTGACCGCCCGCCAAGTGCGGTGATCAAGCACCGGAGCGAAAAATGCTGCGTCGGCCGCACGGGTTTGCAGCGCGATGGCCGCCTGGCCGACGGCCGGCACCATGTGTTCGCAGGGCAGGGCGTGGAATTTAACGCCTAGCCAGCCGCCGATACCCAGCCGACGCAGGCCGGCGCAGGCGAGCACGGTGGCATCGGCCACGTGGTCCTGACCGATCTTGCGCAGACGGGTGTCCACGTTGCCACGGATCTCATTAAAGGTGGCGTCCGGGAAAATCATGCCGAGTTGCAAACGGCGGCGCGGGCTGCTGGTGGCGATGAGGGCGGGCGTCTCAACTCCGTCGCGCAGCACCAGCATATCGCGCGGGTCTTCGCGCGGCATGTAGCCGGCGACGGTGAGGCCGGCGGGCAATTCGCCTGGCAGGTCCTTGCAACTGTGCACGGCCAGATCGGCGTCGCCCCGCAGCAGGGCCTCTTCGAGCTCCTTGGTGAAAAGTCCTTTGCCGCCCTGTTTTTCGAGCGACCACTCGGTGCGTTTATCGCCGGTGGTGACGATTTTGAACAACTCCACCTCGCAGCCGAGGGTGGCGCGCAGGTGAGCGGCGACCTGCTCGCTCTGGGCGAGGGCGAGCGGACTCTTGCGGGTGGCGAGGATGATTTTTCTCACGCGAAGGGAAGGAAGGCGCAGCGGCAGAGGGGAGGATTAATACCAACATCGCCAAAACATTCAGACTTTAACCACAGATGGCACAGATACGAACCGGATATAAGCCAGCAGAGTCGAAACCCCGGGCTTTTATCGGGTTTTTATCGGTGAAATCCGTGGTAAAAATCCGATTCCTGAAATCCGATTATCAGAAGCTGTTGGTATAAACTCGAAAAACGAAAACGGGCGCCGCCCGGAAAGGGAACGGCGCCCGCGTGGTAATACGAAGTGAAACGCGGTGACTTACGAGGCGTAGGAGCCGGCCACGCCGCTGATGTTGCGCTTGGGCATCCAAGGCATCAGGTTGCGGAGGCGTTCGCCGGTCTTCTCGATCTGGTGTTTCTCGCCGGCCTTGAGCAGGGCGTTGTAGTTCTTCAGACCGCCCTTGTACTCGGCGACCCACTGCTTCACGAACTTGCCGTTCTGGATCTCGGTGAGGATCTTCTTCATCTCCTTCTTGGTGTTCGCGTTGATCACGCGAGGACCGCGGGTGATGTCGCCGTACTTGGCGGTCTCGGAGATAGAGAAACGCATGCCGGAGATACCCTTTTCGTACATAAGATCGCAGATGAGCTTCAGCTCGTGGAGGCACTCAAAGTAGGCCATCTCGGGCTGGTAACCGGCCTCGACGAGGGTCTCGAAACCAGCCTGAACAAGGGCGGAAGCGCCGCCGCAGAGAACGGCTTGCTCGCCGAAGAGATCGGTCTCGGTCTCTTCCTTGAAGGTGGTCTCGAGCACGCCGGCGCGGGTGCTGCCGATGCCCTTGGCCCAGGCGAGGGCGGTCTTCTTGGCCTTCTTGGACTTGTCTTGGAACACGCCGATGAGGGCGGGCATGCCTTTGCCTTCGACGTAGAGGCGGCGGACCATGTGGCCGGGGCCCTTGGGGGCGACGAGGATGACGTCGATGTCGGCCGGGACCTTGATCAGGCCGAAGTGGATGGCGAGGCCGTGGGAGAATACGAGGGTTTTGCCCTTGGTGAGATTGGGGGCGATGTCGGTGGTGTAGACATCGGCCTGCTTCATGTCGGGAAGACCGACCAGGATAACGTCGGCCAGCTTCACGGCTTCGGCGGTCGAGACGACTTTAAAGCCGTGCTTCTCGGCGACGGGCTTGGATTTGGAGCCTGGGTAGAGGCCGATGATCACGTTTACTCCGGAGTCCTTGAGATTCAAGGCGTGGGCATGGCCTTGGGAACCGTAGCCGAGAACGGCGATGGTCTTGTTCTTATAAAAGCCGAGGTCGGCGTCTTTGTCGGTGTATACTTTGGCAGGCATGTTGGGAAAAGAGGTGGTGGGTTTAGGGGGAGGAAACGGGAAAGTGATCCGGGCGGCGGTTTAAGCGCGTTTGAGGGCCAAGGTGCCGGTGCGGGCGATTTCGATGATGCCGAAGGGCTCAAGCAGGTTGAGAAACGCGCTCACTTTGGCGCAGTCTCCTACGAGTTCGACGATCACATCCTTGTGATCCACGTTGACGATTTTGGTGCGGAAAATCTCGCAGATCTGCATGACTTCGGAACGGTTTTTGGACGAGGCCTTGACCTTAACCAAGACCAGTTCGCGCTGCACGGCCTGGCCGTCCTTGAAATCGGTGACCTCGACGACGTTGACCAGCTTGCGCAGCTGCTTGATCGCGAGATTCAGCGCGGCCTCGTCGCCCATCAAAACGGCGGTGATACGCGACAACTCCGCCACGTGCGTGGGCGCGACGTTGAGCGAGTCGATGTTAAAGCCGCGTCCCGAAAATAAACCGGTGACGCGGGCGAGAACGCCGAACTTGTTCTCAACGAGAATCGAGATCGTGTGACGCATGGTGAAAGGAGAGAAACGAAAGGGGGAAAAGTTCTTGGTGGACGCTGAGGGACTCGAACCCCCGACACCCTCGGTGTAAGCGAGGTGCTCTAACCAACTGAGCTAAGCGTCCGAACCAAAGGTCGGAGGTAAGCAAGCGGTCACGCCGCCTGACAAGGGTTTATTTGCTTACCGATGCGGATTGAGCGGCCGGACGATGGCAAAGCAGCCAGCCTTCGCGGCACATCAGCTCGGCGTTTTGCACCGCATTCAGGGCGGCACCCTTCCAGAGATTATCGCCGCTCACCCAGAAGGAGAGGCCGTTGTCGAAGGCGGTATCGACGCGCACGCGGCCCACGCCGCACTTAACCTTTTCGGCGAAATCGAGCGGGGTCGGGTATTTTTTCGCAGCGGGATCGTCCACCAGTTCCGCGCCGGGGAAGGCCGCGATGGCGGCGCGCGCCTGCGCGACGTTGACCGGACGCTCAAACTCGGCGCTGACCGCCACCGAGTGCGCCCGCACCACCGGCACGCGCACGCAGGTGGCGGAGACGCGAAGCCCGGGCAGACCGAGAATCTTGCGGCTCTCCAGTCGCATTTTTTCCTCTTCGCCGGTGTAGCCGTCGGCCCCGAAAGTATCGATCTGCGGGATACAGTTGAAGGCGATCTGGTAGGGGTAAACCTTGGCGGTGAGCGGCTGGCCGGCCGAATGCGCGGCGATTTGCTCAGCCAGCTCCTTGACCGCTTCCGCGCCGGTGCCGGACACGGATTGGTAGGTGGAAACGAAGATGCGCTTCAGCCCGAAAAGCTGATGCAGCGGATAAAGGCCCATGAGCATGACTGCGGTGGAGCAGTTCGGATTGGCGATCAGGCCCTGGTGCGTGCGCAGCGCGTCGGCATTGATCTCGGGCACCACCAGCGGCACATCGGCCTGCTGACGGTAGGCGGAGCTCTTGTCGATCACGGTGCAGCCGCTGGCGATGGCATCGGCCGCCAGGGCACGCGTGACCGAGCCGCCGGCGGCAAAAAACGCCAGGTCCACGCCCGCGAACGCGCCCAGTTTGGCCTCTTCGATCGTCAGCGTCTTGTCGCCCAGTTTGACGGTTTTTCCGGCGGACCGCGCCGAGGCGAAAAGCCGCAGCTGGGAGAGCGGGAAATTTCGCTCCTGCATCAGGCGGACCAGTTCTTGACCGACCGCGCCGGTGGCGCCGACGATACCGACAACATATTTACGCGTGTTCACGATGGATGAAATTAAAGAGTCGATCAGCAAAACCTGCGCAGAGCTGGGCATCAAGCCCGCAGACCGATTGCTTGTCGTGCGCATCGGCGCGCAGACCCTGCAATTCTTTCGCGGCGGCGAACTCGTGCGCTCCTACCCCGCCTGCACCTCGCTAAAACCGCCCAGCAACGTGAAAGACTCGCTGGGCACCCCACGCGGCCTGCACGAGATCGCCGAACGCATCGGCGGCGAACAACCCGCCGGGATGGTATTCAAGGCCCGCCGCCCCACTGGCCGCCACTTTTCCGAACACGAGGATAACGGAAACCTCATCACCAGCCGCATCCTCTGGCTGCGCGGTCTGGAGCCCGGGCGCAACGCCGGGCGCGACGAACACGGCAACGTCGTGGATACCTATGATCGCTACGTTTACATCCACGGCACCAACCGCGAAGACCGCCTCGGCCATCCGCACAGTGCGGGCTGCGTGTTGTTGGGGAACCAAGCCATCGTCGGGCTGTATGACGAAGTGCGGGTTGGCGATCACGTGGTCATCTTGGACTAAAACACAGAATTTCTCCGGCCAAAAAATCAACATAAACTGCTGATTACCAAAATGGTGGACCCTACTGGACTCGAACCAGTGACCTCTTCCATGTCAAGGAAACGCTCTAACCAACTGAGCTAAGGGTCCGCTAAAATTTGGGAGGCGGAGTAAGGACAACCCAAACCGCGTTCGGCAAGAACAAATCTTGCGAAATACGGATCGGCCGGAGTGTGACTCATAGTGACGTCAGCGTCGTCGTGCCCGGCCAAAGTTTTCAGGTGAGGCCCCTGGTTGGCCGTTATCTCAGTTCCGAACCCACTTATAGGGAGCGAGGACACGAGGCTGAGCCTGGAGTTTTGACCCGTAGGAAAGGGACTCGGAGGCGTTCGAGTTGGAGTCCCGGCTTTAGCCGGTCTGGGGGCGGGAGGGGCGGATGGATGCTTCGGACCGCCTAAAGGCGGGACTCCAACGTTCGGAGTTGCAGGGCTGGGCCGGCGTTGCCCTCGTGCTGGCCTGATTTATTTCCCAGACACGACCTAACCCCAGCCGCTTTCTCCAACCTCTTTTCGTTCCATGGCTAAAAAGCCCAACATCACCTCCCTTTCTTTCCGCGATCTCGTCCTTGGGGCCGATTCCGATACGTTGCGCCAGGCCTTGGAAGCCCGCACCCGTATCGATGAGCTTATCGTCGAGCGCCAAGCCGCCTACACCCGCATCGCCGCCCTCGAAACCGAGATCGAAGAGGTGATCGGCGAGTCGGGTATCTTCCCGTTCCCGACGCCCCCCCTGCCGGTCGCGGGCGTCGATGCGAAGGCGGACACACTGCTGCGCACCCCAGCTCCCGCCGTCTCGCTGATTAAGAAAATAATCGACCGCGAACAGACAGCCGCCGCCCGAGATCAGGCTGAGTTAAACCCCACTCCAACACGCGAGGTCGCGGCGGACGAGTCGGACGCCTGACCCTTTGCGCGCCTGTTTCCGTGCAGAGAGATCAGCAAATCCGAATCAATGAGCTCCTCCTGCAACGGGAGGAGCTCTTCCTGCGCATCCACGCGGCGGAGTCCGAAGCCACGCGATTACTGGGCGAACCGTTTCCGTTCACCCGGCCCAACTTGCCCTCGGACCGGCGCGGGAAACGTAAACCGGCCAATCCGGCTCCGCTGGTCTTTACGTCAGCCAGCAACCCCGGGAAACCCGCGCCCGTGCTGCGTAAACTAAACGAACAGGAGGCCGCCTATCGCGTGACTTATCGCCAGTTCGGACAGAACCGGATCGAGGAACACGTCGAATGGTCCGCGCTGGCGACGTTGCTGGCCGCGCAGACAGCCACGCTCTCCGTGTTGCGCATCGAAACCCTCGACGCCAGCGGCGGCGTGATCGCTCGCGTATTCGAGGCCGACCCCGCGCTGTGATCCGCGCCGCAGGAATCGGTACAGGGCGGCGCAGCGCGTCAACTCAGGGCAGCCAGGGAAACTTGCGTGCGTCGGGCTTGCGCTTCTCCAGCTGCGCCCCGTGAAACTCCTTCGCCTCAGGGCTCATGTAGTAGAGCAAGGTGGCGTTGCCCGCGAGCTCTTGGATGCCGGCCTGGCCGTCGAGTTCGGCGTTAAACGCGCTCTTCAAGGCACGAATCGCGAGCGGCGAATGGCCCAGGATTTCTTTCGCCCACTTCACGCCCTCGGCTTCGAGCTGGGCCACGGGCACAACCGTATTGACCAGTCCCATGTCGAGCGCTTCCTGCGCATTATACTGGCGGCAAAGATACCAGATCTCACGGGCCTTTTTCTGGCCCACGAGGCGAGCCAGATAGCTGCTGCCGAAGCCGGCGTCGAATGAGCCCATGCGCGGCCCGACCTGTCCAAAGATGCCGTTATCCGCCGCGATGGTCAGATCACAGACGACATGCAGCACATGGCCGCCACCGATGGCGCAACCCGCCACCAGGGCGATGACGACTTTGGGCATGGAGCGGATCAGTTTTTGCAAATCGAGCACGTTGAGGCGCGGCACGCCATCGCTGCCCACGTAGCCGGCATGGCCGCGCACGTTTTGGTCCCCGCCGGAGCAGAAGGCATATTTCCCGTCGGTGTGTGGTCCGGCGCCGGTGAGCAACACGACACCGATCGAGGGGTCTTCGCGCGCATCGAGAAAGGCGGCGTAAAGCTGGTGCACCGTATCGGGGGTAAAGGCGTTGCGCCGATGGGGACGGTTAATCGTCACCTTGGCGATGCCGTCCGCTTTTTCGTAACGGATATCGGTATAGGTTTTAACACTCTGCCACGCGGGAAGGTTCATAAATTAAGCGCTGAGGGTGCCGAACGGTTTAAGGGCCGTCAAATATGGCGGCTCAGAAAATGAAACTATCTAATGTCGGAAACATCTGGAGCGTGGTCCCGCGATCTGAAAGTTTCGGCAATACGACTATGCATATCGCCAACGCCACTGTTTCCAAAACTGCCCAAGCTGGGCTCTGCCTAGGCGCGCTCGGCGTGGTGTTCGGAGACATCGGCACGAGTCCGCTTTACGCGATGCGCGAGTGCCTCGCGCACTTGCCGCCGGTTGAACGGGAGGCCGGTGTGCTCGGGATTTTATCACTCATGTTTTGGGCGCTAAACTTCATCGTGAGTTTCAAGTATCTGATGTATGTCACCAAGGCGGACAACCGTGGCGAGGGCGGCATCTTCGCGTTGCTCGCCCTTAGCCATGATCGCAACGCGGACCGCAAGGGCTTGGGCCTCACCGCATTGATCATCCTGCTCGGGGCCGCGCTACTTTACGGCGATGGCGTCATCACGCCCGCCATCTCGGTGTTGGGTGCGGCGGAGGGGTTCAAGAGTTTCAACCCTGACCTGAGCCAGCATTCCATCGTGATCATCGCGGTGGTCATCCTGTCGGGGCTGTTCTACATTCAATCCAAGGGCACCAAGCTTATCGGCAGTATTTTCGGACCGGTGATGCTAGTCTGGTTTGTCTCCCTGGGACTGCTAGGCGGCTGGCACATCGCCCAGCACCCTGAAGTGCTGCGGGCGATCAATCCGCTTTACGGTTACAACTTGCTGGCCGATCACCCCGCATTTGCAGGAGGCTTATTGGGGGCCATCGTGCTGACGGTTACCGGTGCCGAGGCTCTCTATGCCGACATGGGGCACTTTGGCCGACGCTACATTGTGATCGCTTGGTATGGTCTGGCTTGTCCGGGCCTGCTGCTGAACTACTTCGGCCAAGGAGCTTGGGCCATTAATAATCCGCTCAACCCCGAAAACCCGTTTTTCGCGCTCGCTCCCTCGGGGCCGGTCCAGCTCGGCCTGGTCATCCTCTCGATCTGCGCTGCGGTCATCGCCAGTCAGGCGCTTATCTCGGGCACGTTTTCCCTCACCCACCAGGCCATTCAGCTGGGTTATTTCCCCCGCCTTAAAATCCTTCACACCAACGCTGCCCACGAGGGGCAGATCTACATACCGCTCATCAACCAATTACTCGCAATCGGTTCGATCTGGGTGGTGATCAGTTTCAAGTCTTCTGATGCCCTTGCTGCTGCTTACGGGATCGCGGTAACGGGCACGATGGCGGTTACGACCTTCGCCTTTTACCACGTTGTCCGCTCGCGCTGGAAATGGTCACTGGGGCGTTCGCTCGGGCTGTGCGGGCTTTTTATGGTCGTGGATCTGGCTTTGTTGCAGGCCAACATGCACAAGTTTGAGGATGGCGGTTGGCTGCCCGTGAGCATGGCCTTGGCGGTGCTGGCGGTCATGCACACGTGGAAAAGCGGACGAAACGAAATCCAGGAAAAGGTGTACGGCACGGCGGTGGCCGAGTTGGAACTCTCCAGCATCGCGCGCAGCAAAAACATCGTCCGTGTACCGGGCAGCGCGGTGTTCATGGTGGCCACACCCAAGGGCACTCCCCTCGCCCTGCTCCATCACCTCAAGGCCAACAAATGCCTTCAGCAGACTACAGTGCTGCTCACGATTCTGACCGACGAGGTGCCCTCGATTCCCGATGAAGAGCGAATGACCCTTGAACACATGGGCGAAGGCGTCTGGCGCGCGGTCGGGCGTTACGGTTACATGGAATCCCCCGACGTCACCCACCTCCTGGAGCGGATTCGCTGTCAGGGCGTGGCGCTTAATCTCCCCTCCACCACCTTCTATTTTAACCGGGAAATGATTATTACGGGAGGCAGCGCCCGGATGTTTGAGTGGCAAAAACAACTCTACGCCTTCCTTAGCCGCAACGCCTCGCCGGTGAAGGATTATTACCGGTTGATGCCCTCGCAGATCATCGAGATCGGTCTGCCAGTTCAGCTCTGAGCTGGAAAACCCTGAGTAACGAGGTCTGTTTCCTGCTGTCTGGTATTTGTGTCCGCCGCGCCCACTGCTGTTCCTGATTACGACCGGCGCTTTGCGTGGATCCTCGGTTTGCACGGGTTGACGCTCCTGCTGATCTTTCCGCTCGGTCCGCAACAAACCCGCTTGTGGCATCCGGGAGTGACGGGAATCTGCACGTTGGTGGCGGCGTATCCGTTCGCGGTCGTATTCGGTGGTTTGGTCGCCCGCGGGATGCGTTTTCGGGCCTCGTCCATCCGCCAATTGGCCCTGCTCGGTTGCGTGGCCGCGCTGCCGGCCGCACTATCCACGGGTTATGACTCGCTGCTGGTCGGTCGTCTGGTGGCGGGGGTGGCGGCGGGGATTAGCTTTGTGGGGGTGCATCGGCTAATTTCGGGGGCGGCGGCGCGTCACGCCACGCGCTTTTCCTCGCGTATCGTCGCCTTCGGCATGCCGCTAGGTATCTTTGCCGCCACGTGGTTGGATTGGCGTGCGGGTTTTGCCCTTATCGGAGTGGGGTTTCTGGTCGTCGCCTGCATGGGAGGCGGCGATTCCGCGACGCAAACCTCCAAGGATGCGCCGGAGCCTGCCGAGCCCTTGCCCGGCGCGCTATTTGTCACGGGGGCGCTCGCGTTGGTGAGTGCCGCTTACCTCACGGTGTTATCGGGTTTTCTCGTTTTTAACGCCGGACAGACGGAATACCACATTTCGGCCGTGTTGCTATTGGGGGCTTTTCTCGGATTGGCGGTTCCTCTGCTGCTGCAGGGGCTCGGAGCACGCATTGCACCGGTTCGCGTCTGGGGGCTCAGTCTTGGGGTTTCGCTGCTCAGCATCACCGGCTTGCTCGCTTTGCGCGGGCCTCTCCCGACGCTGCCGGCGATTGGGTTGATCGCGGTCTTTTTGGCTACGCAATCAGCCCGCCACCTCGCGCTGGCCGGGTTGGTGAATGCTAAACTGGAGAACGCCTCCTTGCCGGTGCATCAGACGCATACCCACCTCGCTCACCATCTGGGCTCGGGCTTGGGCGCTGCCGTGGCCGGGCTGGTGATCCACCGAAACCCGCAAGACGGCACGCTCGGCGGTATGCCTGCGTTGTGGCTGGTCGCGCTGATCGCGACTGCGGCGGCGTGGCTCGGTGGTCTGGCGCTGGTTCAAGCCAAGCTGCGTCCCGCCGCCTCGGCGGACGCCGCAAACACCTTCTGGCGGATGACGACATCCTGGGTGCGGTCGGTGCGCACTTCGATCACGCGCACACCCGGTTCACCCACCTGAGCACGCAGGCGGGCGGAAAGCTCCGTTGGATTGCCAACTAGTTCGTAAGCGACCCCGTAAGCGTCGGCCAGACGCGCAAAGTCCACGGTTTGCGGAGTCGCCCAATACTCCTCAAAGGGCGGGTTGAACTTCGCGATGGGCAGGTGCCCGAAAATACCGCCCCCGGCGTTGTTGATTAAGACGATAGTAAGGGAGCCGACGAGGCGCGACGCGGTCAGGAAACCGTTCGTGTCATGCAGTAACGCGAGATCCCCGGTGAGCAAAACCACCGGCTCGCCGTCCTGCGCCACGCCGAGCGCGGTCGATAAAATGCCGTCGATGCCATTGGCCCCGCGATTGGCCATAATCCGTGGCCCGGTCGGCCGCACCGGCGTGAAATATTCCAGGTCCCGCACCGGCATGCTGCTCGAAACGAAGAGCGTTTGCCCTCGTTCCAGGGTGCGCGAAAGGGCGCGGGTAAACGCCCCCTCGAACCGGGGCTCGTTCTGCTCCACACCGCCGAGCACGACTTGGGCGGCGGCCTCGGCCTGGCTCCAGCGACGCTTCCAGTCGGGCGCGAAGGCGACCGGATTGACCAAGGGAATTTTGACCTTGGTCGGGGTGGTGTGCACCGACCGGGTGCGGCCGTGCACTCCGTCGCGATTACCGGCAAGCGCACTAAAATGCAACGTCGGTGCAGCGAGGTTGGTCAGCCAGGAGCGCAGAACTTTGCTGGTCGGTAGCTCGCCGAAAACCAAAACAACCTCGGGACGCAGCACGGTGGCGGCGTGGCTGTTGCGCAGAATCGCATCATAAGCCGCGACGATTGTTTCGCCGTCGCTCGCGACGAAACGCGCGCCAGACAGCGTATCGGCCAAGACCGGCCAGCCGAGCGCCGCGCCGAACGCCCGTGGCATCGCGCCGTCGTCCCAGCCGCCACCCGCGATGACGATGCCGCGCGATTCCAAAAACGCTGCGGGCAAATCGAGAGTTGCGCCGAGTTCCGGAATTAGGGCGTCGGGGACTTGGAAAAATGCCGACCAATCCACCGTTTCCGCCAGCGCGGTGGCGGTGCCGTCCGGCAGCGGAGGCAACGGGTCGCGAAAGGGCGCGTTGAGGTGCACCGGTCCATCGGCGAGCGCGCGCGCCACGGCGTGGCGGAGGGTCTGCCGCAGGTAGCGGAGCATATCCACTTTAGGCTCGGGCACGGCCAGTTCGTGATAAAACCCGACGAAGGAGCCGAAGAGTTTTTGCTGGTCGATGGTCTGGCCCGAAGCGCAGTCGCGCATCTCGGGCGGACGATCCGCTGTGATCGCGATCAACGGTGCGCCGCTTTCCCGCGCCTCGATCAGCGCGGGCAAGTAATGCGCTCCCGCCGAACCGCTGGTGCAGAGCAAAACCACAGGGGCGCGGGTGCGTTTGGCGATGCCCAGGCCGAAAAACGCCGCCGAGCGTTCGTCGAGCACGGGGTTGGTGGCGATGCCCGGATGCGCCACCAGCGCGAGGGTAAGAGGCGTGTTGCGCGAGCCGGGCGAGATGACCGCGTGCCGCACTCCGGCCTGCCAGAGCGTCTCCGCCGCCACCGAGCACCAGAGGGCGTTGGTATTTCGGAAATCGAGGTTCATCGCGATTAAGCAAACCCTAGCCGCGCAAAGCCGCGAGCAAGGCTTGGAATTTTAATTCGGTTTCTGCCCACTCCCGCTCCGGTTCCGAACCTTGCACGATGCCTGCTCCGGCATAGACGCGCGCCCGGTCGCCCTTGACCAAGGCGGAACGCAGGCCGACCAGAAATTCGCCGCCGCCCCGGGAATTCAACCAGCCCAAGGCCCCGGCGTAGAGTCCACGCGGAAAGCCCTCCAGTTCCCGGATACGCGCCAACGCCGCCTCGCGCGGCGTGCCGCCGACCGCCGGAGTCGGATGCAGCACGGCGAGCAAATCCAGCAAGCGCACGCCCGCAGGCAGAGGTCCCTGCATCGGAGTGTGCAGGTGTTGCACATTGGCCAGCTTGCGAATCGCCGGCGCGGACGGGTGCTCCAACTCCACCCCGAGCGGACGCACCCGGCGATGAATCGACTCGATCACATGCCGGTGTTCGCGTTGGTCCTTCTCGCTGCGCAAGAGCCCCGCCGCCAGGGCGGCGTCCTCGTTGGCCCCCGCGCCGCGTCGCGCCGAACCGGCCAGCGCCTCGGTCTCAACCCGACCCTGACTGACGCGCACGAGCCGTTCGGGCGACGCGCCGATGAAACTTTGCCCCGCGCCGGTGGCCGCCGAAAACGCGTAACAATCAGGGAACCGCTGGCGCAGCCCGTTCAATACCGTCAAGGGATGCAGGGCCTGGTTCGCCTTCAGATCGAGTGCACGGGCGAGCACGATTTTTTGAAAGTCCCCGGCCTCGATCAATTCGAGCGCACGCGCCACCGCCGCGCGATAATCCCCAGCCTCGGCTTGAGCGAAACGAAGGGGCGCACTGTCTAGCTCACCGGGCGTATCCTGCGCAACGGGTTCGAAGCGGGCGAAACGCCCGTGGGCGCGCCAAACCCGCCGGGCCAGTGCGTCCAAATCGCTGTCCACTTCGACCACGAGATTGGCAACTGCAGTAGTGACCTCGCCAGCACGGGAAACCTGCCAGCGTGGCACGAAAACGCGGGCGGCGGGAAAGGCCTCGCCCGGCTCGACGTCGTCATGGAAGGCAAAGGTGGCGAAAAAATGCGGTCCGCCAAAAGGCGCGTTCACATCGCCGACCGCGATGGTGCGAGCCAGGGTTTCGTCCATGAAACGCTGCACGGCGGCGAAGCGGTCCGGTCCATGTGCGTCCAAGCTCAGTGCGACTTCCGCACCTGCCAACGCGCTGCCCGCGGACGGATGCTCGGCAAAGAAATGCGGTTGGGCCGGATCGAAAATCGCTTCCAGCACCGCGAGCGGATCCAGCGCCGGCACGACCAGAGAAATGCTGGCCAAGACTGGCGCGCCGTCAGCGGCGGCCTTGGCCTGACAAATCGCGAGAAACGAACGAAGCGCCTCCGGCGAGGCGTCGTCGGCAGGCTTGATCGGCAGGATGGTCATGGGGCCGCGGCCGCGCCTCAGGCCTTCGCCGCGCCCGCCTCGGGTGCTTGAGGACGCGGGAAGAGGATGGCGGTTTCGGCGACCTTGGCACCGGTCAGGCGGTGGTCCCAGACCAGACGTTCGCGCCAGCTGCCCGTCGCCGTATAACCGAGCACGCCGTAGATTTTCTCCGTGGTCGTGGGCATGACGGCGGGAAGCAGGCTGGCAGCGAGACGCAGCGCCTCGGCCATGGTCGCGAGGGAGGTGCGGAGCAGGGCCTGGTCGGCGGCTTCGGTCGATTTGCCGAGCTTCCACGGGGCGCGCTGTTCGACGTAGCGATTGGTCGCGGTGACAAACGCAAAGGCGCGCTCCAGCGCGATGTGAAATTGGAAGCCTTCGCACAGGGTGATGAATTCCTCGCGGGTCTTTTCCCAGAGCGCGTGGAGTTCGCGTTCCGGTTCGAGGATGAGCGAGGTCGCGTCCGGCGCCGGCACTACACCACCGGCGAAACGGTTGGTCATGTTGAGCGTGCGGTTGACCAGATTGCCGAGATTGTTGGCCAGCTCGCTATTGTAGCGGGAGAGGAACTGGTTGAGCGAAAAGTCGCTGTCCTGCCCGACGCTCATCTCGCGGATCATGAAGAAACGCAGCGCGTCCACCCCGTATTGGTCGGCGAAGGCCATCGGTTCGACGAAGTTACCCGTACTCTTGGACATCTTGGTGCCGTTGATCGACCACCAGCCGTGGGCGAGGATGCTCTTGGGCGTGGGCAGGCCGCAGGCCTTGAGCATGATGGGCCAGTAAACGGCGTGAGGCGGCACGAGGATGTCTTTGCCGATGACGTGAAAATCAGCCGGCCAGATGCCGGGCTTGTCCTCGACGGCGGAGTAGTAATTCACGAGGGCGTCAAACCACACGTAGGTCACGTAGCCGGAATCGAAGGGGAGCTCGATGCCCCATTCGAGACGTTCACGCGGGCGGGAAATGCAAAGGTCGTTGAGCGGTTCGGAAAGGAATTCGAGCACCTGCTTCTGGCGGTAGCGGGGGAAAATGAAGTTCTCATTTTCCTTCAAGTGCTGGATCAGCCAGTCCTGATATTTGGCGAGTTTGAAGAAGTAGTTCGATTCGGTGATCTGCGTGACCTCGCCAAAAATCTCCGGCCAGGAGCCGTCGGGCTGGCGGTCTTTTTCCTGAAGGAACTGCTCCTGCCGGGTAGAGTAAAAGCCCTGGTATTCCGCCTTGTAGATTTCGCCCTGGTCGAAGAGCTGCTGGAGCAGACGCGAGACCACGGACTTGTGACGCGGCTCGGTAGTGCGGATAAAATCGTCGTTGGAGATGTTGAGTTTGGCGCACATGGCGCGGAACTCCTGGCTGACCTCGTCGCAAAAAGCCTGGGGTGCGATGCCGCGTTTTTTCGCGCTTTGCTGGACCTTTTGGCCGTGTTCATCGACGCCGGTCAGGAAGTAAACGGAGTCGCCCATCTGACGGCGAAACCTTGCGATTACGTCCGTCAGCACCTTTTCGTAGGCGTGGCCCAGGTGTGGCGAACCGTTCACGTAGTCGATCGCGGTCGTTATGTAGAAGGTCTTCATGCGCAGAACCGAGACAACAAAGCCCGGTCTCGCCGCTTGTCGAAGGTTTTGACGTCGTGGGCACAACCTGCACGCTCCCGCCCTACTCCACCGCTGCATGGGTCCTTTGCTCCGCCTCGTCGTTTTTATCTTGGTCCTAAGCGGGCTGGCCGTCGGCACGGGCGTGCTCCTGCTGCAAGAACGTCAACGCGAGGCCGCGCTCGAAAAACGTTTTTCGGAAACGTCCGAGCCCCTCTCGCGCGACGAGACCCGGCGTCTGCTGCGCGAACACCATACGCGCAGCCAGCAGACCCTTTTGCTCGGGGGCGGCCTCGCCCTGCTTGGCCTGGTTTTGATCGCACTTGTGCCCGCCCGCGCCGCCAGCATCCAGGCGACGGAAAATAACGGCCCGCGCCAAGCCCGCACCGAGATCAAAGGCTGGGAAACCCTGGCCCGCGCCAACCTTGCCCAACGGGCCGAGCTGGATACTGAACGCGAAGCGCGACACCGCTCCGAGCAGGACCTCCACCTCCAGCAAGTGTTGGCCAACCACGCTTTGCAGACGCAAATCGCGCTGGGACGCGACCTGCACGACGGCCTCGTTCAGACCCTTTACGCCACGGGTCTGGTTTTGGAAACCGCCTCGGCCCGACTGGCCTCCCCCACCCCGGACGCGCCAGAGGCGGCGGCTTTGATTCAGCGGGCCAAGACCAATATAAACGCTGCCATCCGCGAAACGCGCGGCGCCATTGGCGGGCTTACCCGCGACGCGCTTGAGGCCCAGAGTTTGCCCGAGGCGATCACGGCCCTGCTGGATCACCTCGACTGCGGACGATTGCAGGAGCGCCGGGTGCGCATCGATGCCGGTCTGCCGGGCTATTCAAACGCGACGCGGACCGAGTTGCTGCAAATCATCCGCGAGGCGAGCAGCAATGCCTTGCGACACGGCGCGGCCACCCAGCTCGATATTGAAATGACGTGCACGCCGGATGGAGCCTCGCGCCTCACCGTCCGCGATAACGGCGTGGGCTTCGATCCTCAATCGATCAAACGAGGCCACGGTCTGGACAACCTTTCCGCCCGGGCCCGCGTCTTGGGCGCACAATTGGAAATCTATTCGGCGGTAGGCCGCGGAGCGGTCATCGCGCTAACTTTGCCCGTCGAAAACACGCTGTCTTGACCGTGAACTCGTCACCTTTCCATGCCTCCTGACTCTAGTTTTTCCGCCTCGAAACGTCCGCCGGTAAGAGTCGCACTGGTAGACGACAGCGAATTGGTGCGTCTGGGTTTGCGTAGCTTGCTCGGATTGCAACCCACCTTGATTCAGGTGGTGGCCGAAGCCGCGAGCGTGGCGGAAGCGGTAGCGGTGGTTCCTGCCTCCCGTCCGGATGTGGTGCTCATGGATATGCGGCTGCCCGATGGCAACGGGGTGCAAGCCTGCCGTCGTTTACGTGAAATCGAACCCGAACTACGGGTGCTGTTTTTAACCTCGTCCATTAGCGACGAGTTGGTTGCGGATTCGATTCGTGCCGGGGGATCGGGCTATTTACTCAAAGAAGTTAATGGCCAAAGCCTGATCCAGGCGGTGCTCGACGTCGCCGCCGGCGGCAAAGCACACGATCCCGCCGTGAGCGCCCATCTGCTGGAAGTGGCGCGGCAGGGACCTCGCACGCCACAGCTAACCAACGCCCATGATCAACGCCTGCTGGCCTTGCTCACGGCCGGGAAAACCAACAAGGAAATCGGCAACGAACTGGGTCTGGCGGAAAAAACCGTTAAAAACCAACTCACGGTTTTATTCGATAAACTGGGCATAGATCGCCGAGCCCAGGCGGCGGCCTATTTTGTCAGGCAACAGCAACAAGCGGGAGCTTAAAACGAGTAAAGGAGGATGTTATGCTTTTACCCTTAAAAAACATAGTAGGCGCGCTTAAGGATTAAGGCCTACCGCTTGAAAACATCGTTTATAATCAATTTCGTGCCCCCCGTTTTTCAACTCGGTTAAATTATATTCATTAGAGGCGCCCCTAATCCCCCAGAGCTCAATAAGTAACTTATTTATAAAAAAACGGCGGCACTCCGTCGTCTTAGTCATATCACATTAATGCGCCCAGCACCGTTGTCAGCCTTCGGTTTAGTCATCACAAATATCGAATAAATTGAACAAAAGTTTCATATCTTTTGGGTGTTTCGCCTATCGGATTATCTGATGCTATAGCCCCACCAACTACAATAACGCCTGATGCATCGCACCGCTTTGCTATCCCAGCAATTTCCTTGTAGTCTGGTGATGGAATATGTGATAGAGCGCCCAGTCCTTGTCGTGATGATTGCTGCTGTGCGGAAGCGATAACTAGATATGGTCTGTTCGGAAGACCAGCAGTCCAGATTTCT
>CANIWJ010000059.1 GCA_947471035.1 Verrucomicrobiota bacterium | reverse complement strand
GGCGGCGTCGGTGCGGATGCGGAAGAGTTCCTGGCGGAGAGAGAAGAGGGTGCCGTATTGGTCGGGGTTGTTGATGCCGAGGCGGGTCTTGACCGCGGACCAATCGCTGAGGAGGCGGGCGAGCAGGCTGGCGAGGCCGCCGTCGCCGGTGGTGCCGGTGCTGGCGACGGGGAGGTTGTTCTTGAAGTCGCCGAGGGAGCGGGTGGCGATGACGCCGTCGATAAGGGCGCGGCCGGCGGTGGTGCCGAGCAGGCCGGTCTCGTAGTCGTAACTCTGGACGGCGAGGTAGGTGTATTGGGCGGCGAGGTCGTAGAGGGACTGGTATTGGGAGAGCTCTTCGTTGCGGAAGGTGCGGTAGAGCATGTCGCGGGTGCGGTAGCCCTGGATGACGGCGGAGGCGCGGATGCGGAAGATTTCGCGTTCGGAGAGGATGCGGTTGGCCTGGGCGATGAGTTGGGAAACGCGTTCGTTGGCGCGTTGGAGTTCGGCGAGGCGGCGGGAGAGCTCGAAGCCGGTGCCGAGCACGTCGTCGAGGAGTTGTTCAAATTCGACGACGTGTTGTTTGTCCTCGTTGTCCCATTCGTAGGAGCCAAGGGCGTCGTCGGCGTCGGCGGCGAGCTGGTCGGCTTCGAGTTGGAGGTAGGCGGCCTTGGTTTCGAGGGCGAGGCCGGCGAGGACTTGAGAGTAAGATGCGATGGCACCGCCGTAAACGCTGAGACCACGGGCTACGGAGGTGGCGTCGATGGAGAAGCCGGCGACGGTGGGGAAGGCCTCGGCGGTGGCTTCGGCGATGGTGGTGGTGAATTCGGCGTTGGCGCTCAAGAGGGCGCCGCTGGCGGAGTAGGCGGTGGCGGCCTTGAGGTTGTCAGCGGCTTTGGCGAGGGAGGCGTTGGCGTCGTCGTTCGCGCTTTGGTAGGCGGTGCGGAATTCGGTGAAGAGCTGGTAGTCGCGGTCGAAGCGGCGCATGAGGCCGTCGAGGGTGTCGGCGGCTTCGCGGGCGTTGACCTGGGCCTGGTAAACGTCGAGCAGGGCGGCCTGGATCTGGCCGGGCTGGGCG
Organism: Verrucomicrobiota bacterium; assembly: GCA_947471035.1. Lineage (GTDB taxonomy): Bacteria > Verrucomicrobiota > Verrucomicrobiia > Opitutales > Opitutaceae > IMCC26134_A. The sequence continues at coordinate 17,884 of CANIWJ010000059.1, read as the reverse complement.
CGGGTGCCCATGTCGGAGCCGGCGAACTGCATGAAACGGTGGGGCGAAATCTTGCGGGTGCGGGTGGTGTATTGGAGCGGGTCCTGGATGCGGTTGTAAACGTTGTCGAGAGACCAGGTGGTGAAAGGATCGAAGTTGAGGGGTTCGCGGTAGTTGACTGTGATCTCGGTGGCGGTATCCACAAAGTCGGACGGTTTATCGATGAGGAAGTAATGGTAGAGGTCGGCGTCGGCGTAGCCCTGGGCGTAGAGTTTGCCGGGGCCGACGTCGCCGGGGTAGGCGGAGCCGAAGAGGTTGAGGAGCTGGTATTCGTAGGCGTTTTCCTGGTCGTCCACGGCGTTGTTGTAGTCGTCGAGGGAGTTGTTCTGGGTGCGCAGGAGGCGGTTCATGGTGCAGGCCTGGTCGAAGGCGGCCTTGGCGTTCTGGCAGGCTCGGAGGGCGCGTTCGTAGATCTGCTCGAAGTGGGATTTGCCGGCTTTGAGCTCGGAGGGGGAGATGTCGAAGGCGATGGCCCCTTTGGCGAGACCGAGGGGGTTGAGGTGGGCGCACTGGGCGTCGAGGGTGGCCTGGATGTTGAGCGCGCTGGTGATGATCTCGCTGAGTTCGGGCACGGTGGTGCGGTCGATGATCTGGATGCCGGTGTGGGCTGAGTTGGTGTCCTTATCGAGCAGCATGGCGTTGGCGCTGACCCAGTGGAGGTAGGCACCCTGGCCGGCGCGGGCGGCCCACTCGTCGGTGCCCCAGCGGCGGGTGAGGCCGGTGGTGCTGTTGTATTTGCCGTCGCGCTGGTGTTCCCAGCCGACGGTGGTGTCGTCGTGGTAGGAGGCGCGGGCGGTGACATCGAGGATGCGCGCGCCGATGCGGGCGACGTTGGCGGCGGCGGAGGCGAATTTGCGTTCGTCCTGATAGTCGATCTGGACGGTCTGGCCGACGATATCAACCGACTCGCTGCGGGGGACCCAGGTGAAGTGGGGCGAAGTGAGGAGTTTGTAGTAGCCGGTGAGGGCGGTGAGGTAGTGGCCGTAAGCGTCGCCGTGGCCCTGGGGGAACATGTGGACGGCGTCGTCGGCATCGAGGGTGCCGTTGGCGGTGGCGCTGCCGGCCTTTTCCTTGATGTCGTAGTTGGAGGCGTAGATGGATTCGCCGGAGTCGATGCCGTTAATGTAGTTCCAGTAGAGGCGGTTGTAGGCGGGGGCGGCGGTGACGCCGGGGCTGAGGAAATCGTCGCGGCCACGCAGGAGGGCGAGTTCTTCCTCGATGAGGGACGGGATCTGGCCCTCGAAGGAGAAACGGGAGCTGTTGACCTCGCCGACGGCGAGAGTGCCGTCGATGGCGATGGTGGGGTTGTCGGCGTCGTCGGAGGCCTCGTTGCCGAGGACCTCGTAAAGGTCGGCGAGGTAGCCGGCGGCGAGGAGGAGGGAATCGTTGGTGGCGGGATCGTCGTAACCGGCGTCGATACTGAGTTTTTTGGCGCGGTTGAGCACGGTTTCGTAAATCTCGATGAGGCCGAAATCGTTAATGTTGTTCAGATTCAGGGCGACGTCGCCCTCCCAGCGGCGGCCGGCTTGGGTGAGGATGCTGACATCGGTGCTGACGGGGTTGTTGAAGAGGTCGTCGTTGCGCTGGTTGAAGGGGTTGATGCCGTCGAGGACGCGTTTGATCCAGCTCTCGACCAGGGCGGGCTGCATCCAACGGCTCCAGGCGGTGCCGGCGACGTTGGTGGTGCCGGTCTTGGGCCGGTAGCGCATGGTGAAATAGTTGTCGCTGAAAACGAGGAGCGGGTTACCGAGAGGGGAGGAAGCGGAGCCGCCGACGACCACGATGTTGGAGAGGGTGCCGTTAGGCAGGATCCAGGGTGAACCGTTGGCGGTGACCTGGTCCACCTCGGTGGCGGCATCGAGCTGGAGATCGAGGGAGGAGGTGGCGTTGTTGGCGGCGGAGGAGTAGAAGGCGACCTCGATGCGGTTGCTGCCGACCACGAAGAAGGTGGAGGGGACGGTGTATTGGTTGGCGAGACCGATGCTGGAAAGGCCGGCCAGCGGGTCGATCTGGGTAAGGTTTCCCGGGGTGGCGATACCGGCGGGAAGGCGGGAGGCGATGGCGGCGGCACCGTTCACATAAAGAACGAAGCCATCGTAAGTGCCGAGGGTGGCGCTGAAGATGATCTGGGCGGGGACAGCGGAGGCGAAGGTGACGCTGGAGACGGCTTTGGCGACGGTGCCGGGCAGGCCTGAGGAGCGGTTGTAGGAGCTGTTGTTGATCGCGAAGGTGCGGGGGAACTCGTATTGGGTGCTTGGATAAGCCGAGGTGGCGGGCAGCGCGGTGGTGGGGTTGCTCAGGAGCTGGAAGGAGCTGGTGCCGACGCCGCCCAGAAGGGTGGACATGGCGTAGGTGTAGGTGGTCGGCTGCACGCCGTCCTGGGGCGGGGCGTAGCGCCACTCGTATTCGAAGTCGCCGGGGCGGGCGGCGAAATCGCCGCTGTGGCGCAGGGTGGTCTGCTCGTCGAGCGGGTTGGAGGCGGAGAGTTTTTTGAGGTCGCCGGTGTAGAGCTGGGGGGCGACGCGCACCACTTTGACGTCAATGCTATTACCCGCCGGGGTGAAGGCGCGGCCATTACCGAAGAGGAGGCTGACGTAACCGGAGCCCTGGCCGTTGGCGGTGAGGGCGTAGCTGTCCACGGCGGTGTCGGAATCGGTGACGGCGGCGAGGGATGATACGCCGACGGTGACGGTGCGGGCGGAGTCGGGGATGAAGGTGCCGGGTTTGGCGGGGTCTTCGATGAAGGTTTCGACCTTGGTGGCGAGGCCGTCGATGGCGTTGGACCATTTCTGGTAATCGGCATCGGTGGAGACGCAGATGTTTTTGAGGACGGTGATGTCCTCGCTGCTGAGCGTGTTGAGGTGAACGTAGTCCTCGGTGGAAGTTTCGTCCACGAACTGGCCCACGAGCACGAGGCCGCCGGCGGTGCCGAGGTTGGGGTCGAGGTAGAAGCGTTGCTGGAGGTGGGGCGGGACGAGTTGGAAGTAGGTCTTGCCGCTTTGGGCGGTGGTGGCGATGGAGGCGGGCAGCTTGGTGAGGCCGACGGAGGAGGCGTTGAGCAGAATGGTCTTTGCACGGGTGGGATCGTGGAGGGTGACGCTCGGGGTGGCGGTGCCGGTTTGGGCGATGGATTGCTGGTAGAAGACGACGGCGCTGGTCTGGCCGCGCACGGCGGGCAGGCCGTGGTTTTGGAGGGTGAGGGTCTCGCCGACGCTCATGGTCGGCGCGTCGTCGGGCCAGGTGGGGCGGTAGGCGACGGTGAGCGCGGTGCCGGTGACGGGGTCGCCGACGTAGGAGCCATCGGTGTTTTTGGCCCGGAGGTAGGGTAGGATGGTGCCGACGGCGGGTTGGGCGGAGAGGCTGCGACCGGGAATGAAGAAGCCTTCACGCAAGGTGTAATACCACTGCATGCCGAGGCCGGGGCCGGTCTGGCTGGCGCGGATCCAGTCCACCTCGAAGGTCTGGCCGGCGACGGTGACGGGATCGAAGCGGAGGGCGTTGATCGTTTTGCCCACCCAATCGGCGGATGCGCCGACGTTGAAGGTGAGGGTTTGCCAGGCACCGGCGCCGGTGTAGCTGACGGTGAGGAAACGGCTCCCGCCGAAGCCGCCGTCCTGATTGCCCCAGAAGAGCTGGGTGCTGACGTTGGCCGAGGCTTTGAAACGTATCTGAATGGTGGGCACGCTGCTGCCGGCGAAGGCGGGTAGCGCGTTGGTGTAGAAGTAGGCGTCGCCGTTGCCGGTGGCAGTGCCGTGGTAGGTTCCGTTGGAGACGGCGAGGGAGCCGATGTTGGTGTTGAGTGTCCAGTAGCCGAAGGCGTTGGCGTTGTTGAATTCGGTATTGGCGAGCGGGGTGGCGGCGGCGGGGAGCGAGGCGTTTTCGGTGCTGTTGTGGGGGCCGCGATAGACCCAGTCGTAGCCCTTGCGGTCTTTGAAGGTGAAACTGGAGTAGTTGGCAGGTGCGCCGGAGGCGGGAGTCTCGGGCGGGTAGAGATCGGGGTCGGCGGTGACTTCGAGATTGCGGGAGAGGTTGGTGGCGGGGTCGAGCGGCAGCGGCAGCTTGGGCAGCGGCATGGGCGAGTTGATGATAGTGCCGGCGGTGATGGCGTAGTTGAAGGTGTCGGTGGCGTCCTCGCGCAGGACCTCGTAGGTGGCCATGGCAGGGCGGCCGTCGTCGGGATCGGTGTATTGGATGAGGACGCGGGGGAGGGAGGTGAAGCCGGAGCCGGTGGTGATGTTGAGATCGTCGCGCAGGGCGTAGGCGCGGCCGGTGAGCATGAGGGCGTGCTCTTCGTTGGGGTTATAGCCGGGCTGGGTGGCGTCGTTTTGGTAGTAGATGACGCCCTGGGTCTGGGCGGAGGGGAGGTCGCCGGAGCCGGAGTTGGAGGCGAGGACGATCTTGGGTTCGTCGGTGCGGTAGGCGACGGCGTAGCGGCCGATTTTGGCCGGGGTGTAGAAGTCGGCGAATTCGCCGGAGGGGGCGGCGACTTTTTTGAACCACCAAACGGTGAGCTGGTTGGCGTCGCCGGCGAAGGCGTTGATGGGGATAATCGCTCCGGTGGCGGCGGTGCTCATGCCGACGGAGAAGGGGTTTTTGTAGGCGGTGGGGGAGTAGGCGGTGCCGCCGGCGATGTAGCCGGCCACGCTGTAATCACTGGAGGGTGGGGTGAGGCGCTGGCCGACGTGGACGGAGCCGGTGAGGGCGGGGGCGTCGTCGCCTTCGAGGTAGCCGTTGCGGCCCTCGGCCTGGGTCATGAGGCGGACGTACCAGACGCCGCCGTTGTCGCCGGTGAATTTGAGCAAAGTGCGGTTGATCTGGTCGCCGGAGAGGCCGACGAGCAGGCGTTGGGAAAGGGCGTCGAGCACGGCCTCGTCTTGCTCTTCGTCGTCTTGGTAGATGACGGTGGGGATGGTGCCGTTTTCGAATTTGAGGCCGGTGCCGGTGGCGGCGGAGCTGCCGTTGGGGGCGACGGTGTAGTGGGCGAATCGGGTGACGTCGTCGGGCCAGATTTGCAGGTATTTGTGCAGGTATTTGGGCCAGTCGAGTTCGAGGCCGGGGGCGAGGCCGGAGGCGGGGAGAACGCCGGCGTCGAGGGTTTCGAGCCAGTAGAAGACGACGCGGTCTTCGAGGGTGTTTTCGCGTTCGGCGTAGTAGGCGAGGGAGCCGTCGGCGCGCACGGCGCTGGCATAGTAGGGGGCGGTGTTGTTGGAGTCGCCGCTGTTGATGGGGAGGGCGACGAGATTGGGTTGGTCGAGGGCGGGGCGGATTTCGTCGCCGAGGGAGACGCTGAGGGTGGAGGAGGGGGCGGCTTGGGAGACCTCGACGATGTCGGCCCCGAGGAATTCGTGGGAGCCGTCGTCGCGCAGGGCGCCGAGGTATTCGACGAGGAGGCGGCCGGAGACGTTGTAGGCGTGGAGTTCGCCGATGCCGTTGGTTTTCTCGAACCAGACGGTGCGCAGTTCGGCGGCGGGCTGGGCGTCGGGATCGGCGGGGGCGGAGGCGCCGGCGACGACGTATTCGGTGGCGACGGTGGAAGGGAAGCCGTTGCTGTAAACGGGGTTTACCGTGACGATGCGGCCGCTGGGGATGGTGACGCGCGGGCCGTTGAAGCTTTTTTCGGTCCAGTAGAGGCTGCGTACCGGGCTGGTGGTGGCGGAGGAAACGGAGAAGGTTTCGAGAACGAGGATGTAGTTGCCCGTGCTATCGGGGACGCTGGAGCGCCACCAGAGTTGAACCTGACCGGCCTGGTAGGCGAAGACGGCGCGGGCGTGGGGGCTGTAGTAGAACGTTTCGTAAACGCCGGGGGCGAGGGCGGGGATGATGACGCCGCCGGTGTTGGTGATGAGGGCGCCGGTGGAATCCTTGAGCGGTTGGGTGCTGGGGTTGACGGTGAGTTCGCCGGCGCGGACGGGTTCGGCGCGCCAGAAGTCGGCGGCGGTGGGGACGACGGTGCCGCTGGAGTTGAGGTAGCTGGTGGGCGGCGTCATGCGATCGCCCAGGAAGTAGCGCGGGACGCCGGAGGCGAAGGTGGTGCCGATGACGGAGCGATTGAGCAGGATGGCGGAAGTGGACGGATAGCGGGAGGTGAGGGTGCCGGAGTTGGAGCGGGCGGCGGAGCCGCCGGAGGATTCGGCTACGTTGGCGTATTGGTCGCTGATGGTGGGGTCGCCGGTCGGGGTGCTGGTGCCGCCGACGGGGGCGGGACCGGAGCGTTCGCTGAGTTCGTTGAAGACGCCGCCTTTGACCTCGTATTGGGCAAGCAGGGACGCGGAGAGGAGGGAGAGGGCGGCACCGATGAGCAGCAGGGCGCGGAGGGGGCGGGGGAGGCTCATGGGGAAGGGTGGGGAATGACGAATGCCCAATGACGAATGACCAATGACGGAGGGGTAAGCAGGGTGGGGGCGGGCGGGCTATAGTTTGATGATGTAGTTCACGTAGGCGTTGGTGGGGCGGGTTTCGTTGCCGCCTTCGTAGCCGGTGCCGGGGCTGTAGGTGTAGCCTTCGTCGGAGCCGCTGGTGTCGGTCAGGGCGTTTTGGCTGACGTTGCTGCCAGAGTTGTTGTCGGTGGGGACGGTGTGGCGGTGGGAGTGGAACTCGTCGCTTTGGGTGGAGCCGACGGCGTCGCCGGTGGCGCCGCCGGAGTTCATGGCGGAGCGGGAATTGCGGTCGGGGTCTCGGCTGCTGCCGTTGGCGCGACCGCGCAGGAACTGACCGCGGAAGTCTGGGGTGTGAAAGGTGGTGCTGTTGTCGCCGTAGCCGAAGCGGTTGCCGATGACGGCGTAGAGTGCGGAGTAGGTGCTGCGGCTCAGGGTCTGGCCGTTGCAGAGCGCCCAGCCGGAAGGGGCGGTGTCGCCGGCGTAGGCGACGATGGTGCCGGTGGGGCTGAGCGCCTGTTGGACGGCGGCGGCGAGCTTGTTGTAGTCGATGGCGTTGTTGGCGACCTTGTTGGTGGTTACGACGCTGTCGCCGAGTTCGGCGGTGGCGATGGTGCCGTCGGCGATGTCGGCGGAGGTGATGGTGCCGTCGGCGATCTTGGCGCTGGTGACGGCGTTGTCGGCGATCTTACCGGTGGTAACGGAGCTATCGGCGAGTTTACCGGTGGTGATGGCGGCATCGTTGATCTTGCCGGTGGTGACGACGGCGTCGGCGAGTTTGCCGGTGGTGATGTTGCCGTCGGTGATTTTGGAGGTGGTGATGGCGGCGTCGGCGATCTTGGTGTTGTTGACGCTGCCGCCGGCGAGCTTGTCGAGGGTGACGGAGGAGTTGGCCAGCATCGCGGTGGTGAGGGCCCCATCGAGGACGGTCTCGGCGGCGCGGGCGCGGAAGGCGAAGGCGGCGGAGACGATTTGCTGGCGCGGGGTGATCTCGCTGTCGGCGGCGGCGGTGCCGTCGTCCACCGTGATGCCTAGGTAAGTGGTGCCGGTTAGGATGGCGGGCAGGGTGGTGTAAGGCGTGGTGGCGGGGGCGGAGGGGCCGGGGAGGGTGCTGATGCCGGTGCCGTTGCCGAGGAGAACGCTGAACTCGCCGGCGGAGATGGTGACGGTCTGGGATTCGGCGTAGAGCGGGGTGCCGCCGGTGCTGGCGGAGTAGAATTTGAAGGTGACGGTGCGGTTAACGGGGCTGCTGTTGCCGATCAGCGTGCCGGAGGCGTCGCTGACGCGGCCTTGGTAACTAAGGAGCGAAGGGACGCTGGCCAAGGCGATTGGGGCGACGGCGAGCGCGAAGAGCAGGGTGAGGGCGGCGGGCAGGGAGGCGAGGGCGGCGAACGGGGATTTCATGGGTGGCGAGGGGCGCGGAGTTTTTTTAGAAAATGGGGCGATGGGCGGGACTAGTTTACGGTAAGGGAGGCGATCTCGGAGACGCGGCGGAGGGTGAAGGTGCCGCCGACTGTCAGGGGCACTTTGTTCAGGCCCTGGATGGTTTCGGAGTAGGTGCCGCCGTAGATGGTGGTGCCCCAGCCGGTGACGGTGCCGCCGCCCGGAGGGGTGGCGGTGAAGGTGAAGGTGAGCTGGCGGGTGAGGGTATAGCTTTCTTTGCCGGCGGCGAGGGGAGCGAGGCGGGCGTCACGGTTGTCGTGATCAGGATGGTAGGCGTGGACGAAGGGGTTGGTCGGGTCGTCGAAGGGGATGGAGACGGTGTGGGAGAGTGTGGAGCCGACGGCGAAGCTGCCGGTGCCGGTGATCACGCGGTCGAGCGGCAGGGTGCTGGAGACGAGGCGGAGGGCATCGGCTTTTTGGCTGGCGAGCAGGCCGACCTCCTTGGTGCAAATGCCGAGGGGATTGCCGGTGGAGGCGAGGGTGCCGACGTAGGCTTGCGAGAGCAGACGAGCGACGCCGTTGGCATCGACGTGGATGTTTACCCGCAGGGGGAAGGAGCGGGGGGTGGTGTTGCCGGGGCTGCCCGCCACGGTGCTTTGGACGGTGGTAACGTCCACCTGGCCGGTCCAGAGGCCGGCGGGGGTGGCGGTCTGGGCGCTGGTGGGCAGGTAAACGTCGGTGTAGTTGGCGGAATCTTTGATGCGAAGGAGGGAGGCGTAGAGGGCGGAGGAGTTGCCGGTGAGTAGGCTGCGGTTGAGGCCGAATTCGAGGTTTAGGCGGCCGGAGGCGGGCAGGGAAACGGTAAAGCTGCCGGTGATGGCGGTCTCGGTGGTGACGCCGGTGGTGGCGTCGTAAACGCGGCGGGTGAGGGGCACGGGACCGGTGATGGCGGTCTGGCCGGCTGGGGCGGCCTCGGAGTTGACGGTGGAAAGGGTGAGGGTGAGGGCGCTGGTGGTGCGGTTGGTGACGCCGACAGTGATGACCGAGCCGGTGCGTCCGAAGGCGAGACCGTCGTTGCTAGGGAGTTCGTATCTGACCGGGCCGGTGAAGTCGCCCACGGTGGCGGCTTCGAACCAGTAGGCGGTGTTTCGGCTCAGGCGTTCGCTGGAAGTGGCGACCTGGAATGGGTTGGTGGCTCCGAGCTCGCCACCGATGTACTTAAAAACTTTGGCGGGCGAGGCGAGGGCGGCGGGAAAGGTGGCGAAGTAGGACGCCATGAGCGGCGTGGTGGAATCGGCGGGAAACCCGATAAAGTTGGCTCCGCTGACCAGCCAGGTGGCGGAGGGCGGGCGGGGACGCTGGGGAATGGAAACGTTGGTGGTGGTGGTGGACGAGCCGCTGAGGCGGATGAGGTAGGAGGACTGGCCGACCATGGCGGTGAGGAGCTGTTCCTCGGGGTCGTTGCGGTTCCAGATCGTCCACTCGCTGCTGGTGGCGGAGGGTTCGGCGGGTGAAGTGGAATACTGGGTCTGGTCGGGGTTGGGATTCCAGCGCCAGACTTCGAGGACGGTCGGGTAATTCTGAAACAATACGGCGGGGGTCGTGTAGGAGGCGTCGCCGTGCAGGTAGATGCCGTTCCAGCCGCCTTTGAGCGCGTAGGTTTCGGTTTTCCACTGGGCGTGGAGGGCGGCGGGGAAGGCGAGCAGGCCGCCGAGAACGAGGGCGAGGGCGGCGAGGAGCGACGGAGTTTTCATCGAACTTTAAGGCGGTAGAAATTCCGGGTGCCGCTGGTGGCGGTGGCGGCGTAGATGTTGACGATCGCGGTGGAGGTGGCCTGGAGAGAGGCTTGGGGGACCGGGGTGGGCAGGGTGACCTGCGGGTCGGAAGAAGTGGCGTCGGGGTCGGTCAGATAAAGCGGGGTGGCGGTCCAGGTTTGGAGGTCGGTGGAGGATTCGACCGAGTAAACTTTGCCGTAGATGGAGAAGAAGCTGAGCTGGGCGTAAGCTCCGGTGGCTTCGATGAGGCGCAGGGCCAGATAATCGGTGGCATCGATGGCGAAGGTGCCGGCGATGTATTCCTGGTAGTTGGAAATACCGTCGTGGTCGAAGTCGCCGTCGCGGTCGAGCAGGCTGAGGTCCCAGGTGTCGTTAACCGGATAAAAGCCGGCGGCATAGAGCTGGCTTTGTTCCCAGGCGTCAGGGATGCCATCGCCGTCGGAGTCCACTCCGAGGGTGAGGTCGAGGCGGGTGCGCTGGCCGGGCTGGCCGACGGTGCGGGTGACGGACATCTCGATGGGATAATAGACGACGTCGTGGAGCAGGACGCCGAGGGTGAAGGCGGAGCCGGCATTGTGGGCGAGGCCGGTGTAGGTGCGCGTGCCGGGCCGGAGCATGTCCATGCGCAGGCGAAGTTGGTAGTTTTGGTCGAGGAGACGGCCTTCTTGAATGGGCTCGCGTAGAACCTCGGTGCCACTGCGATAAAATATTATCTGCGCGCCATCGACGCGCAGGGTCTGGCCCTGCTCGTCCCGTATCATGCCGAAGAGGGTGTGAAACGGTGCTGGAGGAAAGGCGGCTAGCGGCGTGGGTGCGAAGGAAAGCGCGAGGGCGAGAGCGGTGGCGGCGAAGGAGGCAAAACGAAGCACAGAGGCGTGGGCGAAGCGAGCTGACGCGGGCGCGCCGTGGGGAGATTGGGGCCGGGGCATGGCAGGCAGGCGCGGGGTTGGGGGGCGAAAAAGCGGGCGCGCAGTGCGGCCGAGATTTGGGGGCTATCGGCACGCGGGGCCGTTGCGTTTAACTTTTATTTATAAAAACCCGTAAGCAGGAGGTCCCCCACGTCGCTGGAGTGAGGCGCAAAAAAACCGCCGCTGGAGGCGGCGGGAAGAATGGAGTAGAGCTAAACGAGTTTATCAGGTGGCGTTGTAACGCAGGTTGACCTGCTGGTAACGGGTGGCGGCGGTCGAGCAAAGGTCAGGTAGCTTTTCTAGGGTGAGCCCGATTCGGTCAGCCACTGCGGGGTCGATGTGGGTCTCCACGGTGCGCCCCTCCAGGCCGGCTTCGATGCTCTTGGCGATTTGGTTTGCGACGTAGGTCACGTCGCAAACGCGCTCGTGTGGAAGCTCCGGCTGGTGGTGGTAGCCGATGGCTTGGGCGACCCGCTCGGGCAACTGCCAGTGACGGGCGATCAGGCCGCCGAGCTCGGCGTGGTGGACTTTAAGAATGAGCATCTCGGCCTCAAGGCGCCCGATTTTTTCGACCTCTTGCGCCTGTTGGATATAGCCCAAAATTTTGGGGTCGATGAAGCGACCCATGACGAGCTTGCCTACGTCGTGAAGCAGGGCGGCGGTGAAGCTTTCCGGTGGTATGTCTTGCTGGCAGAAACCTGGAAGCACCTCGGCAGCCACCGCGGCGGCCACGGAGTGTCGCCATAGCCCACCTTCGTCCAGCCCGTAGGCAGGCAGCCGGTTCTGCAAGAGAGGCTTGGCACCGGTGGCCACCGCCATGCTCAAAATGCGGGCGGCACCCAGGCGCAGCACGGCTTCACCCACGGTTCCGACTTTGGTCTTGCTGGCTTCTGCGGCGGAATTGGCGGCACGTAGCAATTTAACCGTCAGCGCTTGGTCGAAATCGATGAGCGCGACCACTTCTTCCATGTGGTAATCGGGTGAACTTACCAATTGTGCCAACCGTACGGTGCTGGCCGGCAGGGGGGCCAGGTCGTTCGCTTGTTGGATTAGTTCATCGATGTTGATCATGGGGTAATGAGAGGGGGTGGGGTGAGCTCCTTTTAGAAGGGGGCCTAGATGAGGCCTAGCTTCATTTTACCCTCTTCGCTGATCATGGACTGGTTCCAGGTGGGCTCCCAGACGATGCGCACGTCGGCCACGCTGAGGCCGGGCACGAGCAGGAGTTTGCCCTTGGCGTCCTCGGCGATGGCGGGGCCCATACCGCAACCGGGGGCGGTGAGGGTCATGGCGACGTCGGCCTTGTAGCCGGTGTCGGATTTGGTGACGTCGAGGGAGTAAACGAGGCCGAGGTCCACGATGTTTACCGGGATCTCGGGGTCGTAAACCTTGCGCAACTGGTCCCAAAGGGCTTCGGGGTCGGGCGCGCCGTCGGCGAGGGTGGCGGCCTGAACGGCGTGGTCGGTGACGGTCTCGCCAATGGCATCGGCGTCTTTGCCATCGATGCGGTAGAGGCCGGCGTCGCCCTGCACGGTGTAGGTGCCGCCGAGGACCTGGTGGATAAAGACCTTCGCGCCGGCGAATAGCGTGTGTTTATCGCCCGAGGGAATTTGGGTGACGACGATGTCGCGGGAGAGGATGCGATCTTTGGAGGCGGATGACATGGGAGGGCAGTGAGTGCAAAACCAGCCAATGGTCAAAAGCGGGTTTTGGGGGCGGAAAAATAAACCACCGCGCCGGTCGCCAGGCGGCGGTCCGAGGTGGGCCGATTTTTCAAAAACAAGCCACGCGGACAAAGTAACCCAATAGGTTACTTGTCCGCTGGACGGCGAGGGCTGGGGGGGCGGGGGGCGGCTTGAGTGACGGGGTGGAGAAAGGTGTTTGCTGGCTTGGGGTGGACACGGGTTGGCGTGCAGCGCACATTTTGTGCATGGAGGGGCAGATTCGGAAACGGGACTTTCGGCAGCGGATACCGAGCCATTCGCCGGCGCGGGTGCTGGCGTGCGCCTACTCGTGGCTCGAAGTCTGGGAATACACCGATCTGGCGATGCCGTTCTGGCGTTGGTACTGGTGTGGCGAGCCCGGGGCGGCGTTGTTGTTGCCGTCGGGCCGGGTCGAGTTGGAGCCGGATAAATTCTATCTGGTGCCGCCGATGACGCCGTTTGGCGCGAGCACGGTGCGGCCGGTGGGGCAGCTTTACCTGCACTTTGAGTTGGAGCAGGCGGTGGACGCACCGCCGGGGGAAATTTTTGTGCAGTCGGCGGGAACTGCGGAAAAGGCGCTGGCGGATCGCTTGCGCGAGTTGTTGTTTTCCGATGCGCCTACGGCCGAGTTTCGCACTGCGTTGTGCGCCCATGCGCTGCTGTGCGCAGGCTTGGAGGCGGTGCCGGCGGAGCGCTGGCGGGCGGAGCCAGTGGATGCGCGGGTGCGCGATGCGATGGCGGCGATCCGGACGGCGTTTCCACGGGCGGTAGATAACGCCACCCTGGCGCGGAGCGCGGGCATGAACGAGAGCGCGTTTGTGCGGCGCTTCCGGCTGTCGGCGGGCTTGACGCCGCATCAGTTTTTGCTGCGTCTGCGGGTGCAGGCGGCGGCGGAGGCTTTGTTGAGCGATGCGCTTTCAGTGGAGGAGATTGCGGAGCGCGCGGGGTTCTTTGACCGGTATCACTTTTCGCGGATTTTTCATCGCGCCACCGGCATGACACCGACGGTTTTCCGGAAAACCCGCGCAGGTGGGCGCACGGCATAGTTTGTCCTTACTTTATCGGGTTTTGTGCATGTCTTCCGGGGAGGGTTTATGGTAGCTTGTTCTTACCCCTTACTCTGATGAAAAATGGATTACCCCGTTTATGGCTTTTGGTGTTTGGCTGTTTGTCGCTGCTTGGCCTGAAGACGGCGGCAATGGCTGCGGTGGATGAGCGGGTGGACTGGCCCGCGTTTATGGAGCGGCAGGACTTGGTGTGGGAGCAGTTGCCCCGTCAATGGAACGAGGGCGCTTTCGTGGGCAACGGTCAACTGGGGCTGATGCTCTATGCGACGCTGAAGGATAACCGGATCGACTTTCACCTCGGGCGAGCGGATGTGACCGACCATCGTAAAGCGCCCGACCGCAAGACTTCCATGGGCGTGTCGGGCGCGGGGGTGATGTTCGAGTTTCCACGGTTGGATGTAGGTCGGATGGCGCTGCGCCCGGCGGGTAAAATCCTCGACGGCACGCTGCGGCAGGATCTTTGGAATGCGGAGATCACCGGAGTGGTGAAGACCGATTTGGGCGAGCTGCGCTTGCGGGCGCTCACGCTGCGCGACCGGATGGTGCAGGTGTTCGAGGTGAGCTCGACGGAGCGTGACGCGGCGGGGGCGCCGGCGCGTTGGACTTGGGAGTTTTTGCCGGGCAATGCGGATTCGCCGCGCGCGCAGACCAAGCCGGAGCAGGCGGCGCAGATCAAATATCAGTCGAATCCCGCGTCGCGTGGCGAGACGAGTGACGGCGTGGCGGTGACGGTGCAGGAACTGCTGGCGGGGGGTGACTACTCCACGGCGTGGATGGAGCAAAAGGCGGCGGATGGAAAGTCGTCACGGCTTTATGTGAGCACGGCCAACGAAGTGCCGCGCGCGGGTGAGTCCGCGCCGAGAGCGGTGGCGGATGTGCGCGCGGCAGCGGGCGAGCGGTGGGAGCGGTTGGTCGAGGCGCATCGTGCGTGGTGGCATGGCTATTATCCGGCGGCGTTTTTGAGCTTACCGGACGCGCGGCTGGAGGCGTTTTATTGGATACAGATGTATAAACTGGGTGCGGCCTGGCGGCCGGAGGCTCCGGCGATTGATCTTTTCGGGCCTTGGTTCCGCATCAGCCAATGGCCTGGGGTTTGGTGGAATCTTAACATCCAGCTCACCTACTGGCCGGTATATGCGGGCAATCGCCTGGAAATCGGGAAAAACTACCTCGATCTGGTGGATGCGCAGTTCGATACGACTTTTGTCGGCGCGTTTGGCGGCAAGGTGTTGGGTGACTTTGGCTGGGCCCTACACAACTACTGGTGGCAGCTGCGTTTTGCGGGCGACTGGACGGGCGTGCAGACGCGCTGGATGCCGAAGGCGAAGCGCATGGCCGAGGCCTACATCAAGCGTTTGAAACCCGATGCCGCTGGTCGTCTCGGGCTGCCGCAGATGGGGTCGCCCGAGTATCACGGCTTCGCGGCTTTTGATAACACGAACTACAATCTCGGCATCCTGCGCTGGCTGCTGGACGCCTTGCTGGAGGCCGACGCCCGTTCGGGAGCGGCGGCTTCGCCCGAGGCGGCGGAGTGGAAGCGCGTGCAGGCGGCGTTGGTCGATTATCCGGTGGACGCGAACGGGCTGATGATCGGAAGCAACCAGGCGCTGGATGAATCGCACCGCCATTTCTCGCATCTATTGCCCCTCTATCCGCTGTATCAGATGAATCCCGACGACGCGGCCGACCGTGAGCTTTTGATCCGTTCGGTGCGGCACTGGCATGGCATCGGCGACGGCAAGGCGCTGGCCGGTTACTCCTTTACGGGAGGGGCGGCGATCCGGGCCTCGCTGGGGCAGGGTGATGAGGCGCTGGGCATGCTGAACGATTTTCTCAACAACGCGCGCGGGGGCGGGAAGGTGTTGTCCAACACGTTTTACGTGGAGTCGGGCGGACGGAATCCGGTGATCGAGACGCCCTTGAGCGCGGCATCGTCCACCATGGATATGCTCTTGCAGAGCTGGCGCGGGAAGATCCGGGTGTTTCCGGCAGTGCCCTCGACTTGGGCGGATGCGGTTTTTCACCGCTTGCGCGCGATGGATGGATTTTTGGTAAGTGCGAAACGCGAGGGCGGGCGGACCCGCTGGGTGGTGGTGCGGAGCGAGGCCGGGGCCCCGTGCGTGATCAAGGTGCCGGGCTGGAGCGGGCGGCTGGAGAGTCGCGGGACGCGGACGTTGGGCGTAACCGAGCTAGGCGACGGCGAATACCGGGTGGACCTGCGGGCCGGTGAGGAAGTGACGCTTTATCCGGCGGGAGAAGCGCCGAAAGTGATCGTGGCGGAATTGCCTGCGGCTAAGGGCAATCCCTTCGGGGTAAAAAAAGGCCAGGAACTGAAACAGGATCAGTCCTGGCCGGTGGCGGAAAAACGCTGAGGGCCGCGCCTTCGGGCGCGGGCCTGATCAGCGTTTGAACTGGGCGGCGATCAAGGTGGTGAGGGCGGCGTGCAGTTCTTCGTTATCGAGTTTGTTGAGCACTTCCTCGAAGAAGGCGGAGACGAGCAGGCGGCGGGCCTCGGTCGGGTTGATGCCGCGGGCCTTGAGGTAGAATTCCTGCTCGGCGTCGATGCGGGCGGAGGTGCTGCCGTGGGAGCACTTGACGTCGTTGGCCTGGATTTCGAGACCGGGGAGGCTGTGGGCCTCAGCTTTGTCGGACAGCATGAGGTTGCGGTTCTTCTGGTAGGCGTCGGTTTTTTGCGCGTCGGGTTCGACGATGATGAGGCCGGAGAAGATGGTCTTCGCGGTGTCGAGCAGGGCGTTTTTGTAGAGCAGGTTCGACGTGGTGTGCGGCGAGACGTGGGTCTGGAGGGTGCGCTGGTCGAACTCGCTATCGCCGTCGGCGACGGTGAGGGAGAGCATCTCGGAGTGCGCGCCGGGGCCGAGGAGGCGGGAGTGCGACTCGTGGCGGGACTGACGGCCGCCGAGGTGGAGGTTGAGGGAGAGCACGCGGGCGTCGCGCTCGGCGGCGATGCTGTTCACCTGAATCGCGAGGGTCTCGCGGCTCCAGCGCTGGGCTCCGACGTAGGTGAGCTGGGCGCCCTCGGCGGCGTGGAGATCGTTCACCCCGGAGACGAGCTGGCGTTCGGTGGCGGGGCCGCCGGAAACGAAGAACTCGACCAAGGTGGCCTTGGCGCGGGGGCCGAGGACGACAATCGTGTGGGGGAAAACGGATACGTTGTGGCCGGTCAGGGTGTGCTGGATGACGAAGGGCAGGGCGACCTCGACATCGGCGGGCACGTAGAGGAAACCGCCGGCGACGGTGAGGGCGGTGTTGAGGGCGACGAATTTTTCCGAGCCGAGGTTGGCCGGGTGTTTTTGGAAGTAGGTGCGAACGAGGTCGCCGTGCTGGCGCAGGGCTTCGTCGAGTGGGGCGAAGATGACGCCCTTGGCGGCGAGCTCCGCCGAAACATGGCTGCGGGCCACGACCTGACGGTTGGAGAATACGATCTCGGCGGCCTCAGGGAAGGATGCGACGTTGGGGATTTGCTGGGCGTGGTCCTCGGGAACGGTGAAGCCGGAGAGGTTGAGGCCTTTTAAGTCAGAGAAACGCCAGTTCTCGTCGGTGCGCGAGGGGAGGGGAAGCGCGTTGAACTGGTTCCAGGCGGCTTTTTTAGCCTCTAGCCACCAAGCGGGCAGGTAGGCACGCTGGGAAAGATGCTGGGCGAAGCGGGTGGAGGTGAAGCCCTCGGCGGGCGAGGAGGAAAGGGCGGGAGCGGACATGTGGGAAATGACGAATGACTAATGTCTAATGACGAATGGGTCGGAGAAAACGGGCGTATGACGGAAGCCTTAGACTAATTCGGCATTAGTCATTCGGCATTCGTCATTCCGTCGGCTTCAGCCGACGGAGCCTTCCATTTCGAGGTCGATGAGGCGCTTGAGCTCAACGCTGTATTCCATGGGGAACTGGCGGACGAGGTCGTTGACGAAGCCGTTGACCGCAAGGCTCATGGCCTGGGCTTCGGTGAGGCCGCGCTGCTGCATGTAGAAGATCATGTCTTCGGAAACCTTCGATACGGAGGCCTCGTGCTGGACGGCGTGGGTATCGCCGCGCACGACGATAGCGGGATAGGTGTCGGTGCGGCTGTTGGTGTTGATCAGCAGGGCGTCGCACTCAGTGTTGTTTTTGCAGCCCTTGAGGTGCTTGGGGATGTGCACGACGCCACGGTAGGTGGAGCGGCCCTGGCCGACGCTGATGGATTTGGCGACGATGACTGAGGTGGTGTCGTCGGCGGCGTGGACCATCTTGGCACCGGTGTCCTGGTGCTGGCCGTCGTTGGCAAGGGCGATGGAGATGACTTCACCGCGGGCGCGTTTGCCCTTCAGGATGACGCCGGGGTATTTCATGGTGAGGCGGCTGCCGATGTTGCAGTCGATCCACTTGACCTCGGCATCCTCCATGGCGATGGCGCGTTTGGTGACGAGGTTGAAGACGTTGGGCGCCCAGTTCTGGACGGTGATGTATTGGATTTTCGCGCCCTTGAGCGCGACCAGCTCGACCACGGCGGAGTGGAGGGTGGAGGTGGAGAACTTGGGGGCGGTGCAGCCCTCCATGTAGGTCACCTCGGCGCCTTCGTCGGCGATGATGAGGGTGCGCTCGAATTGGCCGAAGTTTTCCGCGTTGATGCGGAAGTAGGCC
>CANIWJ010000058.1 GCA_947471035.1 Verrucomicrobiota bacterium | reverse complement strand
CGAGATCCTCGGGCAGCCACTCGCGCACAATCGACCAATCCTCAGGCATGTCATCTTCCATGCACTGATGCCTGCATCCTCAGCCGGAAAAGACAACCCTTAGGTTAATGCCTATGGGCCTCTGGCCCGACTCCCGGTCGGCCGCCTTGCCGGACGGCAAATTTCGCTCCTCGCGCCACTTCATTGGTTAGCCGGATAGGCTCTAGCAGGCAATCCGGCGGGAAATCCTCGTCTTTAGTTTATGGAGACGGGAAAGATGAAAATGGACGCCTTAAAGTCGGATCAACTCGGAGGTGGCGGGCACGTCCTTGATGATTTGAGACGGCTCGGGACCGACACCGAGGTAGCGCAAGTTGGGCAGGCGGGATTCGTGCGGCCAGCGGTCGCCGTGGTAGGCCACCGACAACATGGCGCGCACCATGCCGCCGACGTAGCGGCGGGCGTTTAGCGGCAGGTCGGCGAAGTGGCGAACTTGAGAAATGTCTTCGGCCCAGCCGGCGTAGCTTTCGTAAACGGGGCGCAGGGTTTTGCGGACCGCGTCGTTGCGCGGGACGTGGTGGTAACGCTTGCCGGAGGCGTCTTCGTAGGCGGTGCAGATGAGTAGTTCGGTATTCCAGTCGGCGCGGTGGCTGAGGGCGTCGAGTTTGTTGATCATCACGTCTTGGAAACCGCCGTAGCGTAGGGCGTCGCCTTTTTCCACCGCGTCATACCAACCGACCATGCGCTGACGGCCGGTGGAGGTGCCAAATTCGAGTTTTTTAAGCAAAACGGCGAGCGGGTGGGCGTCGTCCATCTGGGTCAGGAAAACGTGGGTGCCGACCTTGGTATCGTAAGCCTTGGCGACGCCGAAGGTGTGGATGGTCTGCACGGGAATGCCGGCGCTCTCGAAGAACTCAGGAGTAAAGGTGTGGGAGGCGGTGACGTTGGGCGAGAAACCGTGGCGTTTATCGAGCCAGTAGGCCTGGCCGAACTCGCCGATGATGGTGTGGCCGGCGTGTACCTCGCGGAGGACGAGCTCGCGGACTTCGCCGATGTTTTTTGCCAGACGCCGACCGGCCTGCCAGTAGGTCTCGGTGAGGACTTCGAGATTCAGGCTGAACGGAGTTTCGCCGCGGAAGGGCGTGAAATCGAATTCGGCGGGGGTGAAAACGCCGAGTTCCAGAGCCTCGGCGTTGGCCCGGAGTTCGGCTTGGGTGAGTTTGTCGAAATAGCCGGAGAATGCCTCGGGCGAGACGCGGCAGACGTGTTGAATGGTGCGCAGGGCGCGGTCGGCTCGCTGGGCGAGTTTGCGGGCGTAGTCTGCGCGTGAGCCGAGGAAATCGGCGTAGGTAATCTGCCACTGGCCAACTTCATCTTGATAGGACGGAGTGATGCCGCGTCCGGTGGAGCCGCGCGGCTCCTCGGCGAGCACGTTGACGCGATAGTCTTCCCACGCGAGGTCGAGCAAGCGGTGGGTCAAGTCAGAGACCATGGTGCGCTCGTCGAAAACCAGGCGGGCGAGTACGTTGTAGCCCTTGCGTTCCAGCGGTTGGGCCTCCCACCAGGCTTTGCGCGGATCGGCGACGACGCCGGCACCGATGGCGAGGGTGGGGATCTCTTTTTCGACTACGCCGGAAGGAAGTAGGTTGAGCTTGATGCCGGCGGCGGTGTGGCCGGAGTTGGCCCCGCCGTTTACCTTAAGAACCATGGTCACGGGATGCGCGGATCCGTTGAGCTCGTGAACCACCTCGGGGATGAGGCGACCCTTGCCCTCGTCGCCGAGGGAGATGCCGACGTCGGCGATGAGGCGGCTGGTAAACGGAAGAAGCGGCATGGCGGGAAAAAGGGGAAACGTTGATCAGAAAGCCACGTCGCACAGCTGGGCAAGGGGGAAGCATCCCCGGGAGTCGTTTAAATAGGTATTTCGTTCCGGCGAAGCGGTTGTTTCTAACCTGACTAAACTTTCTCGGCCTGAGCGCGCTTATTAGGCCAAGTATTGGCTCAGTCTCGCCGGCTGCTAGGCGAGGGAGATCGTAAGGGTGCGATCGGGAAGTTTGATGCTAAGCTGGCCGGTGCCGACTTCGAGATGGAGCGTGCGGTTTACAGTGCCCGCCACTTCGGCACCGGCTACGCGGCAGCCGTAAACGGCGAGCATTTTCTTAACCGCGATGATGTTGCGCTCGCCGATTTTGAAACTGTCGGGGCCGGAAAGAACGGAGGCGCCGCCGGCGATGTAAATCTGGGTGCGGGAGCGTTGTGCGCGCATGCCCGCGAGGGCGTTGAAAAGGAGGGGAATGCCGGTGTCGGCAAACATCGCGGGTTGGGTGCCGGCCTTTTCCGGCGAGAGCGAAGACTCCGGAAGCATGAGGTGGAGTAAACCGCCCACCTGAACGCTGGAATCGTAGGCAACGAGGCCGATACACGAGCCCAGTGCGTAGGTGCTGATGATCATTTGGGCCTGGTTGGCCACGGCGAAGTCGGCCACGCCCACGACTATGCGCTGGGCGAAGAGGCTGGCGATAGTCGGTGATCCGGCCATGCGGGGTTAGGAGTAAACGAGGAGACGCTGGCTGATCGGGGTTACGAGATTATGGCTGCGAATCTTGGCTATGGTGCCCGGGTTGAGCGGCTGGCCTTCGCCGACGAGCAGGAGTCCGTGGGGGCTATAAATACCACCGGCGAGGATCATGCCGGGTTGAAGGTCTTCGAGCATGACCTCGCGCACACTCTTGGGCAGGGATTGCAGGCGGGTGGTGGTGCGGAAAAGCCGCACCGCCTCCGGGTCGAGGGCCTTGCCTGACTCGGCGTCGATTTCCTCCAGCGCCTGGAGAGAGGCGAGGCCGGATTCGGCATACCAGACGGCGACGGCGAGGCAGCGGGCGGTCCAGGGTATGGCTTCGCGGGCGAGGCCGTCGGGGTAGCCCTGACCATCGAAGCGTTCGTGGTGCGCCCGGATGGTTTCACCGACCAGCGGGCGTCCGTCGATATGAGCGGCCAGGGTCTGACTGTAAACAGGGTGATTATGAATGCCCTCCAATTCGCGTTCGCTGAGGCGTTCGGGTTCGCGTTGGAAGACGCGGAAGACCTCGCGGGAAACCCCGATGAGCCCGAGATCGCAAAGCCAGGCGCTGGTTTTGAGTACTTGGCGTTCGTCCGGGTTCAGGTGAGGAGACTGCGCCATCTGGGTGGCGAGGGTGGCGACGGTTTGGGTGCGGCCCGCAAGGTAGGGGTCGTAGGTAGCGAGGATTCGACTACATAATTCCAGGGAAAGGTCGTAGCGCCGGGCGAGAAGCTGATTGGCCTCGTCGAGCGAGTGGCGCTGGCGTTCGAGCACGGCGACTTGCTCGGCGAGGGTGGCGTTGGCTTGGGTGAGCTTTTGGTTAAGGTCGGAAGACTGGTCGAGCAGACGCTGGTTTTGAATCAGGAGTTCGTAGCGGTGGGAGGCGTTGCGCACCGTTACGATCAGTTCCTCGCGCAACCAGGGTTTGGCGAGGAAGCGGTAGATTTCGCCGCGATTGATCGCCTCAACCAAAGTGGGAAGGGAGAGCACGGCGGTCACCAGTACTCGGGTCGCGTGGGGCTGGATACGCTGGCACTCGACCAGGAAATCCATGCCCGACATTGAGGGCATGAGGTGGTCGGAGATTATCACGCCGAAGGCCTGACGGTGGAGCAGTTCGATGGCGTGATGCGGATCGCTGCTGGTGACGATGTGGAATTGCTGGCGTTCGAGCACTTCCTTGAGGGCGGCAAGGATGCGAGGCTCGTCGTCCACTACTAGAAGGGTGTGGGCGGTGTTGGTGTCAGGCGCTGGCATGGGAGAGGCGGGACTGGGTGGCGAGGCGGACAATATGGTCGGCGATGGCGTCGAGCGGGAGCTGCACTTCGGCACCGCCTTGCTCCCATGCTTCACGGGGCATGCCGTAAACCACGCTGGTGGCCTCGTCCTGGGCGAATGTGCTGGCCCCTGATTTGCGCAAACGAACAAGACCTTCGGCGCCGTCTTTACCCATGCCGGTGAGCACGCCGCCGATGGTGTGCGGGCGGTGCGCCTCGGGCACGGATTTGAATAGAATATCGACGGCGGGTCGCTGGTGCCAGACTTGTGGGCCGGAGTTAAGTTCTACTCGGTAACCGGTGCCGGTCCATCGCACCAGCATGTGAAAGTTTCCCGGTGCCACCAAGGCAGTCCCGGGGGGCAAGGCATCGCCATCGACGGCTTCGTGGACAGGAAACGCGCAGAGGCTGTCGAGGCGTTCGGCGAAGGCGCGGGAGAAATTAGCAGGGATGTGCTGCACGATGGCGATGGGTGGCAGGCCGGCGGGCAGTCGCACCAAGACTTCGCGCAGGGCTTCGGTGCCACCGGTGGACGCGCCCAGCACGATCAGTCGGCGAGGATCGCCACGGTAGTTAACCGGTTCCGGGCGCGGCGGCGGTGTTTGCGGCGCGGCGTGGGCTAGGCTAGGGCGCGCGGGTAGGGTAGGGGCGGGCGGGAGTAGTCCGGGACGTTTCAGGCGGGCGGTGGCGGCGGCTTTGACTGCGAGGTGCAGGCGAGGACCCATGTCGCCGAAACTATAGGAGCCGCCGGGCTTGGCGAGGACCTCCACCGCTCCCAGACGCAGCGCTTCCATGGCGTGAACTGAGCCCTCTTTGGAGATTGAGCTCATCACAATGACCGGCATCGGCCGCTCGCGCATGAGGATGCCGAGAAAGGTGAGCCCGTCCATGCGGGGCATTTCCAGGTCCAGGGTGAGCACATCGGGGGAAAGTTCCTTGATGCGGTCTTTGGCCATGTAGGGGTCCGACGCGGTGCCGACCACCTCGATGTCGGGATCGACACTCAGGGCTTCGGTGATCAAGCGACGGACGACGGCGGAATCGTCCACCACGAGGACCTTTATAGGGCGGCGGGGAGGCATGGCGCGGATGTCAGTCCAGCGGGTTTTGGTAGGTGGCGGGACGGATCATTTTGAGCCCGTGGTTTATTCCGGTGAGGCTCTCGGAATGACCGACCATGAGGTAGCCGCCCGGCACCAGTCGGGCGCGTAGGCGTTTGATCAATTCTTCCTGGGTGGGGCGATCAAAGTAGATCATCACGTTGCGACAGAAAATAATCTGAAAGGGTTCGGTAAACGGTGGCTGGCCTTCGAGCAGATTCAGGCGGCGAAAACGGACGAGCGAGCGGATGGCTGGTTTTACACGGAAGAGCCCCGCTTGTTCGCCATATCCGGTTTGAAAATACATTTTCACCATCGCCGGACTGATACGGGAGACCGTCTCGGCGGGATAGATGCCAGCCTCTGCTTTGGCCAGAATACGAGAGGAGATGTCGGTGGCTTCGATTTGGCGCGGCCACGCATTCGGTTTGCCGCTGAAATACTCCTCCAAGGCCATGGCGACGGAGTAGGGCTCTTCGCCACTGGAACTCGCGGCGCTCCAGACGCGCAGGGTAGACCATTTTTCTTTTTCACGGCGACGGACCAAATCAGGCAGGATAATCTCCTTAAGCGCGGTAAAGTGTCCTTCTTCGCGGAAGAAATAGGTGTGGTTGGTCGAGATCGCGTCGATCAAGTTACCGAGTTCTTCAGTGCCCGCCGAGGTGCGCAGCAGATCGCAGTAATCGGTGATGGTGGCGGTGTTCGTAGCGCGTAAGCGTTTGCCCAGCCTAGCACTTACTAGTTCCTGTTTGTCGGGGCCGAGATTGATTCGGCTGTGCTGGTAAACGAAATCGCGGAGGAATTGATAATCGTTCGGACGCATGGGTAAGTCATCACTATCGGCGCACTTCGCGGAAAATGAACGGTGCTGATGAAAATCCCCCCAAAAGCAGGTCGGCAAAATTTACCCCATTCATCGGAGTAGGGGCTCCGGGGCTTGGATGTTTTGATTTTAATATTTTTAAACTATTCATAAATAGTCTGATGCATTAGTCGGGAACGTGCTGGCACCGACTCTGCTTAGAATCGTTTTGTGATCGAGCCCGTTTCCAATTCCGTCAACTACCAGCTCGCGAGCAAACTGCTCGATGCTTCGGTGATGCGGCACGAGGCGATAGCGACCAACATCGCCAACGCAGAAACCCCCGGGTTCCGGCGCATTGATGTAGCGCCTGATTTTAGTCGGGCCTTGCGCGCTCAGTTTGCCACCGGCGGCAAGCCCAAGGCGAGTGACATCGCCGCGCTCAATCCGCATCTTGCCGTGGATGCCGAGGTGCGCGCGGTCCGCCCCGACGGCAACAGTGTGGAAATGGAACAAGAGTTGATGGCGATGAGCCGCAACCGCGTGGATCACGAATTTCTAACCGATTTGGTCAGCCGCCATATCAAACAGCTCAAAATGGCCATTACCGGCCGTTCAATCTGAACCCCTGATCGCCATGGACTTACTCACCGGTATCACCGCCACCAGCGGAGCACTCAACGCCCAGCGCACCCGTTTGGATGTCATCGCGCAAAACATCGCCAACGCCCGCACCACGCGCGGTCCCGACGGCCAGCCTTACCAGCGCCGCATCGTTAGTTTTGAGAGCGAAATGATCCGCGCTCAAGGCGCAGGCTCATCCAGCAACACCTCCGGTTTATCCTCGGTGCGGGTCTCCGGAATCACCAACGACACCACGCCCGGCCAACGCATCAGCGACCCCGGCCACCCCGACGCCGACGCCCAGGGCATGGTCACGCTTCCTAATGTGAATCTCGCCTTCGAGATGGTCGATCTCATCACCGCCTCCCGTTCCTACGAAGCCAATCTCACGGTGGCGAAAAACTCCCGTCAGATGGCGATGAAAACCCTCGAAATCGGCAAGTAAGCTCTTCCTCCCATGGCTATCATCGGCTCCGCCCTCCCCCTTTCGTCCCAGATGTTGCGTCCGCCGGTCGATATCGCGTCCATGCGCGATGCGGCCGTGCCCAAGGGGCCGTCCGGTGTCGCTCCCACGGGTGGCCAGTTCGGGGATATTTTTGAGAAACTCGTCACCGATGTTGAAAACAAGCAGAGCGAGGCCAGCGCCATCACCCGCTCGGTGTTGATCGGCGAAAACCCTAATCTGCACCAAAGCGTGATCGCGATGCAGGAGGCCTCGGTCTCGTTCAGCCTTATGCTCGAAGTGCGCAACAAGGTCGTCGAAAGCTACCAAGAACTCATGCGCATGCCGGTTTAAACCACCGTCCCTGTCGTCCCCCTTTTCCGCTCTATCCCGCTTAGCGTTACCCCCCGATGAAACCCTTCGCCCAGTCTATTCTCGCCCTCTGGGGCCAGCTTGGCCTCAACCAACGCGTCTCACTCGTCGTCGCCGCTCTGGTGGTGGCTGGCATTGTCACGGGTCTGGTGGTCTGGTCGCGTCAGCCCGATTATCAGCTCCTCTACGGCCGCCTCGCCGAGAAGGATGCCTCGGCGATCGTGAGCTCGCTGCAAACCCAGGGCGTGCCACACCGGGTGAGCCAGGGCGGCGGGACCATATATGTGCCCGCCGACCAAGTGCACCGGCTCCGCATGGAACTCGCTGGCAAAGGTCTGCCCGGTGGCGATGGCGTGGGCTTCGAGATTTTCGACAAGGGTCAGTTTGGTCTCAGCGACTTCGTGCAGCGCACCAATTACAACCGAGCCATTCAGGGCGAACTCGCCCGCACCATCTCTCATCTCGACGGCGTCGGCAGTGCCCGCGTGATGATTGTGCAGCCCGAGAATCGTCTGCTCCTTACCGAGCAGGGCATCAAACCCACCGCCTCGGTATTCATCGAAGTTACCGGGCGGCTCGAAGCCGAGGCGGTTAACTCCATCCGGCACCTCGTGGCCAACGCCGTGCAGGGCCTCCTCCCCGACGAAGTCGCCGTAGTGGATCAACGCGGACGCGTGCTCTCGGCCAACCTCAAGGAAGACCCTCTTTTGGGCAGCGCCACCAGTCTCATTCGTTATCGTCAGCAGGTGGAGGATTACTTCGCCCGCAAAGTTGAAGGCATGCTCACTCCCGTGCTCGGCGTCGGCCAGGCCATCGTCCGGGTTTCCGCTGAGATCGACAACGAGTCCTCGACGCTGACCGAGGAGAAGTTCGACCCCGAAAGCGCGGTCATTCGCACCCAGAGCAATACCGAGGACAGCAATAGCTCCACCGAGGCCCGCAAAGGCGGCGTGACTGGAGTCGCCGGCAACACTCCCGGTGCGCCCGCCGCGCCCGCCGATGCGGATCGCCCCACCGTTACCAACGCCCAGAATCGCAAAAACCAGAGCGTGAACTATGAAATCAACCGCACCACGACCAACGTGAAGCGCAACCCCGGCGGTATCAAAAACCTCACCGCCGCCGTCTTCGTCGCCGCCCGCGGTCCCGGAGCCGATGGCAACCCCGTCGCCCCTCGCACGCCCGCCGAACTCGACGGTCTGCGCCGCCTCGTGGTCAATGCCCTCGGCGTCAAACCCGCCGCCGGGCAGAATCTTGAAGAGTTGGTCAGCTTGCAGGAATCCGTCTTCCAGCCCCCGGTGGTGGACGAGAACATCCAGCGCATCGCCAAGGAAACCCGCGTGCAGGGCTGGGTCGAGACCGCCTCGCGTTACGTTGCCGTGGCCATCGCGCTGGGCGCGTTCTTTATTTTCTTCCGCATGCTCCGCAGCCAGCGTCCCGAGCCCGTCCCCGTCGAGTTGCTTAGCGCGGCCACCTCCGGTGTCGCGAGCCGAAACCCGATAGGTGGCAACATCACTCCCGAGTTGCTCAATGAACTCATCCGCCAGAAGCCTGCCAACGTCGGCACCGCCCTGCGCGACTGGGTTGGCACCAAGCGTAACTAAGTTTACCCGCCATGGCCGATCTCGACTACACCAAGCTCAACAAGGTTCAGAAACTCGCGGTGTTTCTGATCGTCGTGGGGCCCGAGTCCGCCGCTGAGATCCTGCGCCATTTCGAGGACACCGACTTGGAGCAAATCTGTCGCGAGATGGGTCAGATATCCGTCGTCACCGACGCCAACCGCACCGCCGCCCTGGAAGAGTTTACCCCTCTGGTGGGCGACAGCCTGGGTTGCACTTTGGGTGGCTTGGATTTCGCCCGCCGCACCCTCGAAATCGCCCGAGGCGAATACAAGGCGGGCCTGATGTTGAGCAAAGTCGGGGCCGAGCCCGTCACCGCCACTTCCAATGAGCTGATGTCCGACATTGCCGAAATGGAGGGACGGCAGATTTTTAACCTCCTCAAGGACGAGCAACCGCAGACCATCGCGTACCTGCTTTCTTACCTCTCTTCGGCCAAATCCGCCGAGGTTTTCAAACTCCTCCCTGCTGAACAACGCGAGGAGGTCGTCGAGCGACTGGGCACGATCGAAAGCACGCCGCGCGATCTCGTGGCCAAGATCGTTCGCAACCTTTCCCGCCACGTCGCGGGCAAGAGCAATCAAGCCTTCCACACCAGCGGTGGTGTGCGCGCGGTGGCCGATTTGCTCAACAGCTTGGATAAAGAAACTTCCAAAACCCTGCTCGGTCGCATCGAGGAACGCAACGCCGTGTTGGGCTCGGCGGTCCGGCGCAAGATGTTCAGCTTCGACGATATTCGTCAGCTTCAGCCTTCGGATCTGCAACGCGTCATGCGCGAGGTGGATTCGTCGCACCTTGCGGTGGCGATGAAGTCCGCCGCCGAGTCCCTGCGCGACAGCATCTACGCCGCCATCTCGAAACGCGCCGCCGAATCCCTGCGCGACGAAATCGCGATGCTCGGGCCGGTGCGCCTCAAGGACGTCGAGACCGCCCAGGACGCCATCATTCAAGTCGTGCGCCGCCTCGAGGAAGAGGGTGCGATCACCGTCGGCGACGGCAGTTCCGACATGGTCGCCTAACGCCACTCCGACCATGGCCGTCCACCATCACGTTGTCGCCTTTGACCGGCCCTTGGTGGCCGTGCAATCCACGGCGGAGACGGTACGCGCCCACACCGCCGCCGAGTTGCACGCCGCCCGCACTGCCGGTTACCAGGAAGGCGGCGACGCGGCGCGGGCCTTTTCCAATCAACAAATCGTCGAGCTGCGCTCCGAGATGCAGGTCTTGCAGGGCGCTCTTTTTCAACGCCTCGGTGCCGCGCACGACGATCTGGTTGCCCAAGTGCGCACCGCGCTCCCCGCGCTCACCGTTGAGCTGGGAAGGCGGCTTTTGGCCGAGTTTATTCCGCCCCCTGAGCTGGTGGAGCGCCTCTGCCGCGAGGCGCTGGATCAACTTTACCCCGAACGCGACGGGCTCGAGCTGGTGGTCGGCCCGCGCGATGCCGCCGCGCTGGAACGTCTGGTGCCCTCGTGGCGTGCGCATTTCACCAATTTGAAAATCACCATCGACGATACCCTTAACCCCGGTGATTGCCTCGTTCGCAGTCGCTTCGGCGTCACTGACGCCCGGGCCTCGTCCAAACTTGAGGGCCTGCGCCACGAAATCCTCGGCTGATGAATACCGACGTGACTAATTTCGTCGATACGCTGCGCAGCCAAGTGCGTCATGCGCCCGCCGTGCGCCGCATGGGTCGGGTCGCCGCCGTCACCGGTCTGGTGATCGAGTCGGAAGGCCCGAACGTCGGTCTCGGCGAACTTTGCCTGCTTAGCTCGGAACGCGACGGGTTTGAGGTGATGGCGGAAGTCGTCGGTTTCCGAGGTGAACGTGTGCTGTTGATGCCGCTTGGTGAGACCGCCGGTTTGCATGCCGGGTGTCCGGTGACGGCCTGTGATCGTCCACCCTTGCCCGTGCCCGGTCCGGCCCTGCTGGGCCGAGTGCTCGATGCCTTGGGGCGGCCTTTTGATGCCTTCGGCCCCGTGCCGCTGCATCGCACCACCGGCACGCCCAAGCCACCCCATCCGCTGCGTCGCCAACGCATTCACAACAGCATGCCCACCGGCGTGCGCGCCTTGGATGTGTTTACCCCGGTGGGTCGCGGCCAGCGTCTTGGTCTTTTCGCCGGCTCCGGCGTCGGTAAGTCCACCTTGCTAGGTATGATCGCCCGCTCCGCCGACGCCGACGTGGTCGTGATTGCTCTCGTGGGCGAACGCGGTCGTGAGGTGCGCGAGTTTTTGGAAAAGGATCTCGGCCCCGAGGGCCTCGCGCGCTCCGTCGTCGTCGTGGCGACGTCGGACACGCCCGCCCCGCTGCGGCTCCGCGCCGCCACCACCGCCACCGCGATTGCCGAAGGCTACCGCGATGCCGGGCAAAATGTGTTGCTGCTCATGGACTCGGTCACCCGCTTTGCCATGGCTCAACGTGAGATCGGCCTGGCCATCGGCGAGCCACCCGCCACCCGCGGTTACACGCCCTCGGTTTTTGCCATGTTGCCGCGTCTTTTGGAACGCGCCGGTGCCGGTGAATCCGGCGCAATCACTGCGCTCTACACCGTGCTGGTAGAGGGCGACGATATGAATGAACCCGTGGCCGATACGGTCCGTGGTATTCTGGACGGACACTTGGTGCTTTCACGCGCCCTGGCCCACGCCAACCATTATCCCGCCATCGATATTCTGGAGAGTGTGAGCCGTTTGACCCGCGACATTTGTACGCCGCAGGAGGTCGAGCTCGCCGCCCGGGCCCGTGAGCACCTCGCGCTCTACAAACGCAACGAAGACCTCATTACCGTCGGTGCTTATCAAAAAGGGGCCAGCCCCGCTCTGGATCGCGCGGTCGCTTTGCACGACGGTCTCAAGGCCTTCCTTCGGCAGTCGGTGGACGAATACACTCCGCGGGCCGACGGCTACGCCCGGCTCGCCAAACTCCTCGGCCCAGCATGAAACGCTTCCGCTTCCGCCTCGAATCCGTCCGAGCCCTGCGCGATCTCGCCGAGCGGGCCGCGCGCGAGCGTTTGGGCGTGGCGCAGCAAAAAGTCGCGGCGGCGGCCGACAGTCTGCGCGCCACGGAACTGCGCCGGGCCGAGATGGCCGAGGCTCTGGCTGGCACCCGCTCGGGCAGTTTTCGGCCCAGCGAGCAAATCGCCGGCATGGAAGCCTTGCGCAGCATCGAGCGTGCGGAAGTCGAGGCGCGTCGCGTGTTGACTGAGGCCCAGGCCGCTTGCGATCGCGTGCGTGAAGAATGGCTCGAATCCCGCCGCCGTCTCAAAGTCATCGAAAAACTCGAAGAGCGCGCCCGCCTCGCCCATCGCGAAGCCGCCGAAAAGTCCGAGCAAGCCATTCTAGACGAACTCGCCTCCCTCGCCACCACCCGCGTCGCCCCTCTTGCATGAAAGCGCTGACCTCCCCGATCGTTTACATTCTTCTCTCCGTCCTGCTCGGCGCCGGACTCGTGCTCGCCTTGCTCAACAAAGAGGCCACCACGCTCGTCACCCAGATGGCCGCCCAGCACGTGCATGAAATCGAGGCCAAGCGCCCCGAGAAGCCGTGGGATTTTTGGACACCCGAAGTCGAAAATCTTGCCAAGGAATTGAAGGAGGAGAAGGAAAAGCTCGCCCAGCGCGAAGCCGACGTGGCGGCGCGGGAGAAACGAGTCGCTGCCGAAGTTCTAGAGCTCGACGTGATCCGCAAGCAGGTCGAGTCGCTGCGCGGCGAAATCGCCAGCCGCATCGTCGAGGTGCAATCGCAGGAAATGAAAAACCTCAAGACGCTCGCCAATACATACAGCAAACTCACGCCACCCGCCGCCGTGGCCATTTTCAAGGAGCTTGATGATCTGATGGTGGCCAAATTGCTCTCGTTGATGAAGCCCGAGGTCACGACCGCGATACTTCAAGAATTCAGCAGCACGCCCGGGCCGGATAACGTGAACGTGAAACGCGCCGCCGAGATCACCCAACGCCTCCGCCTTCTCGTTCAGGCAAAACCCTAGTCTGCGCCTAGCGCCACCTCTTTTTCAGCAACCACCCCTCCCGAGCCAAGGATGGCTCGAGTGAACCGCCATGAAGGCCTGTTTCCCATGCTCGCCTTATCTTCTGCCGTTCCCTCGAATTCCCCCGCTGATCTCACTGCCGCCTCGGCCGGTGCGCCCCGCACTGCCGATCCCGCCAATCCGCAGGATGCCGCCGGTCAAACCGAGACCAGTGGCGATTTTGCCGACCTTCTCGCCCAAGCCGATACGCCGCCCCAAGCTGTGACGGTTCCGTCCGTCGCTCCCGCGACCAGCCCGACCGTGATCGGGCAACCCTGTGTAACCACGGTGGGCAACTTCACGCCGCTGAATCCGCTAGTCCTCGCCTCTTCTCTAGCTTTGGGGGCTGCGGTTCAGGCTCAAGGCGTCGAAACTCCCACGCTGGTTGACGGAACTCAACCGCTCGATGTGGACGTAGCCGCGGTCGATGCGCCCGAGCTTGAAAACAAGGAAGAAACGGCATCCGACACCGTGACTTTAACTCCTGCTGGTACCGAAGCCCTTTTAGCGATGTTCGGCATGCAGGCTCCTCCTGTGCCTCTTGCAGCACCGCCGATCACGATTGAGCTATCTTTAACCACTTCATCCCGTGCCGCGACCGAGGAAGCAACAGGGGGGGACTTTGTTGGCGCAGGCTCGGTTGCGGGCGGGATGCAATCTGGTCAGGCTGAACTCGCCCGTCCGGTGCAGCATGAAATCATGGACGGCCAGGGGTACGTGGCTAAACTTAACCAACCAGCCCCGGAGACTTCCGTCAGTCGGGAGTTTTCGAGTAATTTGGCGAAATCTCAGCTCAACTCAGAGGTCAAGGTCGCCGACCGTGAATCGGTATCCACCAGCATACCGACCAGCACCTCGGCCAAGCAGGCCTTGGCTGCCACCGCGTCCACCCCCCCGGCACAAATTGCCGCCCAGCCTGCCGTTTCCTCCTCGGTAAGTGGGGAAATGGTAGTGGAGAAAAATAAAAACATAGCTCAAGCCTATGATAAAAAAGATTTTAAGACTTTAGATGAAAAGGATGGCACGGCGAAAGCTTTTGAGCCAGGTGCCATGAGTCCGAGCTATTCCTCTCCCGCCAGTCCGGTCGTCTCGGTCAAGCCTTCCGAGTTGCCTGTCCCGGTCGCTCCCGCCGCTGCCACGCGACTGGTTGAGCAAGTAGCCGAGGCGGCCGAGCGGCTATCCGCGCGCTCCACCGAAAAAGTCGATCTTCGCATCGAGCTAGAGGGAAACCATCACGTTGACGTGCATGTCTCCGTGCAAGGCGGTCGGGTGCATGCGGATTTTCGAAGTGATTCGCCCGAGGTTCGCGCCGCGTTGTCTTCCGCCTGGGAGGGTTTCGTGCGGAGCCGCGAAGGTGCGAACCAACGCTGGGCCGAACCGGTTTTCTCTGCTCCGTCCACCAATAACTTTATTGCTCCGGTTGCTTCCACTTCCGGTGCCGCTGATTCCGGTCTCGCCGGTTCCGGCCAAAATCCAGATCGCCGCGAATCCGCCGGCCACGAGGCCGCCGCCAACGGTTCCTGGGCCGCAGGTTCGTCCCGCACCGGCGGGCGTGCTGCTGGTTCCTCCGTAGTTCCGACCGAGGCCACCGGTCGTCGTCCCGATACCTCCCGTCACCTCAGTGTAATCGCTTAAATTCATCCTATGACTATCACCGGCACCAATTCCGCCACCTCCGCTGCCAGTGCTACCGCCGCCAACGGGAGCACCGCCGCCAGCCGTATCCCAAAAAAGACCTTGGGGCAGGACGACTTTCTCAAGTTGCTCACCGTGCAACTCGCCAAGCAAGACCCCATGAAGCCGATGGAAGACACCGCGTTCATGGCTCAGATGGCCCAGTTCAGCGCGCTCGAACAGTCTTCCCAAATGTCTAAGGACGTGGCCGGCCTGCGCGGTGATTTTGCTCAGCAATACGCCACCGGCATGATCGGCCGGGATGTCACCGTGACCACCCCCAAGGGCGACATCAGCGGCACGGTGGACTCGGTTTCCTCCGCCGATGGCGAGACGCGGCTGAGTGTCGGCGGATCCCTTTACAACCTGTCCCAAGTCGTGCGCGTGGCCCCGGCGGCCGTCGCTCCCTGATTAGCCAATTAACCCCAACCCCAATCTAACATGTCACTTATCGGCACACTTACCTCCGGCGTCGGCGCGATGCGCAGCTTCACCAAGGGCCTCGAAGTCATCGGCAACAATATAGCCAACGTGAATACGACCGGCTTCAAGTCCTCCAACGTCGGCTATTCGGAAAGTTTCAGTAACACCCTGCGCGGAGCGGCCAACTCTGACGGCACTTCGCCCAATCAGGCACCCATTCAAGTCGGCACCGGGGTGAACGTATCGCGCATCAGCGGTGACTTCAACCAAGGCGCGCTGACCGCGACGGGTATTAGCACCGATCTCGGTGTCTCCGGCAACGGCTTCTTCCGTGTGCTTAACTCGGTGGATGGATCCGAATACGCGACCCGGGCGGGCGACTTCCGCTTCGACGATCAGAATTATCTGGTAAACAGCAAAGGCTACCGCGTGCAGGGTTTGACTGGTGGCAATGCCACCACCGCGCCTGCAACTATCGGCAGCATCCAGTTCGGCACGCCCCCGGGCACCTCCAGCTTGCAGTCCTACTCGATTGATCGTCTGGGCAACGTGGTTGAATTCTACTCCGACGGTTCCTCGGCCACGACGAACAAGATTCTCCTGCAAAACTACCGCGACCCCGCCGCCCTGACTCGCTCGGGTGACAATCTTTTTAACGGTTTCGAGGCCGCCGGCCCAATAGGCGGTTCCGCCCTTGCGGCCACGGGCAACGAACCTGGATTGAATGGGCTAGGAACCATTGAGTCCGGATCGCTGGAGCTCTCCAACGTCGATCTTACCGCCCAGTTCGCCAACATCATTGCCACCCAGCGCAGCTTCCAGGCGAGTTCCCGCCTCGTCACCATCTCCGACAATATCCTTGAGGAGATTGTTAATCTAAAGCGCTGAGCGCCCCCGCGCCATGTCCGAGAAAAAACACGAACCCGCTCCCGAAAAAGGTGCCGCCCCGGCGGCCGCCGATGCTGCTGGCGCCGCCGCCGGTGGTGGTGGCATCAAGGCCCTGCTGCCTGCGATCCTCGCCATTGTGCTCGCCCCGGCGGTCACATGGGCGGTCGCCACCTTTGTCATCCTGCCGAAGTTTCGCGCCAGCCTCGCGCTTGCCGCCGCCGGTGAATTACCCCTGCCGCCCAAGGAGGAGCCCAAGGCGGAAAAGGCCGGCGGCCACGGCGGTGGCGGCGGTGGCCATGGCGGCGGCAAGGAAAAGCCTGCCGAGCCGGCCGGCTTTAAATTCGAGAACGTGGTCGTTAACCTTTCCGGCACCATGGGCACGCGGTACCTCAAGGTCAGTTTTCTGGTCACGGGTGGCGCCAATATCAAAGAGCTTTTTGATGGAGCCAAACCTCAGCTTACCGATGTCACCCTGGGGGTGCTTTCTTCGCTGACCTTGGCAGATCTGGAGGAATCCGGCGCGAAGAACATCATTCGCGAACGGTTGCTGGCCGCCTACAATCAGGCGCTCGGCAAGAAAACGGCGGAGAACCTCTTTTTCTCGGAATTTGTGGTCCAGTAGCCATGGCCGATCCCCTCGACAGTAACAGCGGCACGCTCGATCAAAGCGAGATCGACCAACTGCTCGCGCAGGCCGTGGCCGAGCAACGGCCGCCCCTGCTGCGCGCCGATGGTCGGCGCGGCGAGGATGCCGATTCGGCCCGGGTCGAGGCCTACGATTTCCGCAACCCCGCATTCCTCACCGAGGTCGAGTTGCGCCGCCTTCGTATTCTCCACGAGGACTTCATCCGTTACCTGGCCGCTCGTTTGGCGATGTTCATGCGCATGGAGTGCGTCCTTAAAATGGCGCGGCTTCAGACCATGACCTACGGGAAGTTCACCGAGGGTCTGGCCAGCCCCACCCACATTTGTCTTTTCAAGGCGGAACCGCTGCTGGGCGTCGGCTTGCTCGATGTTAACCCCCGTCTCGCCCTCACCCTGGTGGATCGCCTCCTTGGCGGACGCGGCCACTCGGTGAAAGCCGAGCGTTACCTTACCGAGATAGAAATCGCGCTGCTTGAGGACGTCTTGAAAATCGTGCTCGAAGAGTGGTGCAGCCAGTGGCGCGAGGAGAAGGAACTGCACCCGAACATCATAGGCCATGAGAACAACGGTCGCTTCCTCCAGACTTCACCGCGCGATGCGGTGGTGCTGGCGCTCTCGATCGAGGTCAGCTTCGGCGATTGCTCCGAGCAGATTCAGATCGGGCTGCCTTACTACACCATCGAGCCGTTGGTGAAAGCCTTGCAGCAACGCCGGCAAAAGGACTCCGCTCCCGTCGCCGCGCCGGCCAAGGCGGAGTGGCGCGACATCTACGAGCATGTGCATATTCCGGTCCGCGCCGAGTGGACCCTGCCGGAGATGCCCCTGCGCGAAGTCGCCGCCCTCAGGGTCGGCGACGTACTTGAACTTCCGGTCGGCATCCTCGACCGCACCCGCGCGCTGCTCAGCGGCGTGCCTAAATTCACCGGCACGGTCGGCCTCGAAGGCGACCAGGTAGCCATGAAAATCGCCCGTAAACTCACCGCTGCCGACGAAGATCGGTCTTAATCTCCATGGAAACCTCCACCCTAGATCTTGTTTTGGATGTTAAGGTAAAAGTCACCGTGCAACTCGGCTCCTGCCTGCTGCCGATGCGCGAGGTGCTGGCCCTTACCGCCGGCTCCGTCATCCAGCTTCAACACCGCGCCAGCGAGCCGGTCGGGCTCTACGTGAACGACAAACTCGTCGCCTACGGCGAGGTGGTGGTGGTTGAGGAAAATTTCGGGATCAAGATCACCGAACTTGTGAGCAAGGTTTCGTGACCATGTTCACCTACACATCTTCCAGCGTAACCCGCTGGCTGCTAATGGTAGTCGGCTGCGCCATTTTGGAGATGGCGCAGCCGATGATGGCGGCCCCCGAGCCCGCCGCTCCCGTCGCCCGCACCGGCGACACCGTAATTTATCCCCGCAGCGATGAGGGCAGCCCGGACGCCCCGCAGAAAAACACGTCCAATTCATCCCCCGCCACTTGGGTTTTTGTAGCCATGGTCGGCCTCGGGGCCGGCGGCTACTGGTATCTGCGCCAACGCGGCAAATCGCCACTCAGCCGGCGCGGCTCGATCCAGATCGAGGATACGCGCGCCCTGGGCAACCGCCAGTTTCTGGTTGTCGCCTCCTGCGATGGCCGCCGCTTCCTGCTCGGCGTCGCCGCCGGCGGCATTCAGATGCTTTCCCCGCTCGATCCCAAGGAGGACGACGATGATGAGAAACACGTTTAAACGCGGCGCGCTCGGCGCGTTGCTTCTACTCGCCGTCCTGCCCTTGGCGCTGCACGCGCAGTCTGACGCCGCCGCCACCGGTGCCGCCGCAGCGACCCCCTGGCGACTCGCGGTGGATCTGGAGGGCAACGGTCAAACCGGCGGCACCGCCAGCGTCGGCATGCAGATCGTGGTGGTGATGACGCTGCTCAGCATCGCGCCCTCGCTGATCCTGTTAATGACGTCCTTCACCCGCATTGTCATCGTACTGGGTTTCGTGCGCACCGCGATCGGTGTGCCCAGCGCGCCGGCCAATCAGATCGTTACCGGCCTGGCTCTGTTTCTGACGCTTTTCATCATGGGCCCCACTTTGGAGCGCAGCTATAACGAGGGCCTTAAACCCTACATGGAGGGCAAACGCGCGACCAGCGAAGCGCTCGATGCGGCGGCCCAGCCGCTGCGCGAATTCATGCTCAAGCAGACGCGTTCGCGCGATCTGGAGTTTTTTCTGC
Source organism: Verrucomicrobiota bacterium (assembly GCA_947471035.1). Lineage (GTDB taxonomy): Bacteria > Verrucomicrobiota > Verrucomicrobiia > Opitutales > Opitutaceae > IMCC26134_A. Next base: position 1,505 of record CANIWJ010000058.1, on the reverse strand, counting down.
AACTGGGACGTTTCCCGCCTACCCGGGTTAACGACATCCCGCTGCGTGTCATCGTGCCCGCTTACGTTATCAGCGAGCTCCAGACCGCGTTTCAGATGGGGTTCCTGATCTTTCTGCCGTTTTTGGTGATCGATTTGCTCATCTCCGCCGTGCTCATGGCTCTGGGTATGATGATGATGCCGCCGGCGATTATCTCCCTGCCTTTTAAACTTTTGTTATTCGTGCTGGTCGATGGCTGGCACTTGGTGGTGCAGAGCTTGGTCGCCAGTTTCCAGACATGAACGCCGAGGCCGCCATCGATATTTTCAAGACGCTGGTGATGTTCGCGCTCTACGTGATGTCGCCTTTTCTCGGCGTGATTCTCGCGGTGGGTTTGATCACCAGCTTGTTTCAATCCGTCACCAGTATTCAGGAACAGACCCTGACCTTTGTACCCAAGCTGCTCGCCCTGTCCGGAGTGATGTTGCTCCTCGCTCCCTGGACGTTGCGTTTGCTGGGGGAGTTTGCGGTTCAGCAACTCTCTCGCATCAGTTCCATGGGGCCCTAAGCGCTCTCCGCTCGGCGATTTCACCACCATGCCTTGGGAAGCGATCTTGCTGATGATGATGGGCTCGCTGCGTGCGGTGGGAGTGGTCATGGCCTTGCCCACGCTCGGCGGCCAGCCCTTGCCGCCGATGATCCGGGTGGCGCTTTCTTTTTTGATCGGCGGCCTGCTCGCCTCGGTCACGCCCGGCGGCGGCGCACCGCCACCCGAAAACATGGGCGCGCTGGGCATCTCCGCCCTGCACGAAGTCTTACTCGGTTTGGCCATGGGGCTGCTCATGCGCATGGTCTTCGCCACCGCCGAGCTGGCGGGCCGCATGATCGCCGGTGAAATCGGGCTCATGGCCGCGCCCGGCTTTGATGCTCCGGTGCCGGCGCAAGAGCCCTTGCCTGCGTTCATGGGCCTGTTTGCCGGCATGATGTTTTTTCTCCTGCACGCCCACGAAGGTGTGCTGGCCGCCTTCGCTCGCAGTTTTGTCTTGGCCCCGCCCGGCGCAGGCGGGCTGAACCCGGCGGCGGCGGAGACTATGGTCAAAGGCGTTTCTGCCCTTTTGGAAACCGCCCTGCGCATGAGCGCACCGTTTATCGCGTTGAATTTCGTTATCACCATGGGCTTTGCCATCCTTGGTCGCGCTGTGCCCAAGATGAACGTCTTTATCCTCAGCTACGCGATGCGTTCCATCATGGGTTTCACCCTGCTGGCCGGTGCCGGAGCCTTGTTCGCCCGTTACCTCTCGGTGGCGTTTGATCGGCTGCCGTGGACTATGCTCGAATTGGTGGCGCGGCGCTGATCGCAGGCGGAGCGGTCTCGCCCGTAGCCACCGCGAGAAAGGAACTCAGCGCCGGGTTTTCTTCGGCCACTTTCGCATCGCTCGCCGCCCGCCAGCCGAGCACCAAGCGGCTCTCGGGCGCGGGTCCCACCAGTTGGCGAAAAGTCACCCCGCTGGGCAGCGGTTGCGCCT
>CANIWJ010000057.1 GCA_947471035.1 Verrucomicrobiota bacterium | reverse complement strand
TCTCCTCGGTGTGGTCCTGCATGACGCGGTAGAAGAGCGTCTCGTTGCGGTTTTGCAGGGTGGTGAGGAAGATGTATTTCTCCAGCGGTGACTCTTTGCGGCGGAGGTTGCCGAGCACGCGTTCGACCTGCTCCTCAAGGGTGAAGACGCGGGGAGGAAGCAGGCCGCGCAGCCCGAGGGCATCGCGTTCGCGTTCGGTGAAGGCGGTGCCTTTGTTGAGCAGCGAGTTGGTGAGCAGGGCGGTGCCGCGCGGGTAGGTGGAGCCTCCTACGGGGGAGAGGCCGGAGTCGAAGGGTAGGAAAGACATAGGTCCACGCAGGTTATCGCAAAGGAGCGATTCTAGCTGCGCGGAGTTTGGCTAAGGCTGCGCGGTGGGCGCAGGGGAGGGCGATTAATGACCAATGACGAATGCCCAATGACGAATGACGAATGACGAATGCCTAGTGCCGGTGGGCGGGGCAGGCGTCTGGACGGGGGCGACTAACTGGCGAGTTCTGCCACGGCGGCGCGGTAGGCGGCGTCGGCTTCGGGGACGGAGGAGGCAGTCATGTGCAGATCGCGCAAGAGGCCGTCTTTGAGGCCGTAGATCCAGCCGTGCACGGTGAGTTCCTGGCCGCGTTCCCAGGCGTCGCACACGATGGTGGTCTGGCAGACGTTGGAGACTTGCTCGATGACGTTGAGTTCGCAGAGGCGGTTGTTGCGGTTATCGAAGTCGTTGAGTGAGTTAATGCAGGCCTCGTGACGACTTTTGACGTCCTGGATGTGGCGCAGCCAGTTGTCGGCCAGGCCCACGCGATCGCAACGCAGGGCGGCACGAACGCCGCTGCAGCCGTAGTGGCCGACGACCATCACGTGTTTTACTTTTAATACATCGACGGCGTATTGGAGGACGGAGAGGCAGTTGAGGTCGGTGTGGACGACGACGTTGGCGATGTTGCGATGGACGAAGACTTCACCGGGGAGCAGGCCGATGATCTCGTTGGCGGGCACGCGGCTATCGGAGCAGCCAATCCAGAGATATTGGGGCGTTTGCTGGCGGGAGAGTTTAACGAAAAAATCGGGGTCGCGTTCGGTGATGGTGGCGGCCCAGCGCTGATTTTGGGAAAATAAATTGGCGAGGGGTTCCATGGTTGTGGCAGTCAAGTTGATAGGCGGGAATACGCGGGCCAAGGCAAGGTTTGGGCGTGGTCCCTAAGTTTAGTTTTTCACCTTCAGGAGGTGAAAATGGCGGAGAGGGAGGGATTCGAACCCCCGGAACCTTTCGGTTCACCGCATTTCGAGTGCGGCGCGATCGACCACTCTGCCACCTCTCCGGCTGCGTGGGGGCGTGAACCTACGACGCGGACGTGCGAACGGAAGCCGAAAGTGCGGTTAATGCTCGGCCAACTGCGTGGGAAGCTCGAAACGCAGCTCAGGTATTGAAGTCTTCGCTTGCTTCCACGGCGCGTTGATTGGCGGGCAAATGCTGGGGCAGGACCAGATAGTAGTTCATCAACCACCAGCTGCGCGATGATCGGTAAAATAAGATGGGAAACCCGACGGCGCCGAAGCCGGCGAGGATTGCCGCCGTCAGGCCGGATAAACCGCCTAGTAGGTAGGCGACCAAAACTGGAACCAGAAACAGGCAGATCGTCATGCCGTAGTTGAGTGACATGGCCCCGAGGAAACTGCCTTCTTCGCGTTCCAGTTTGAGTCCGCAGGCGGTGCAGGAGGAGGCGACTTTGAAGGGGGCTCCGGGCACGAATAGCGTGCGCTCGCCGCAGTTGGGGCAGCAGTTGGTCAAGCCGCGGGCGGCGATCTGGACTCGGGTGACTTTCATGTGATGACGCAGTCAGGCAGGATTACGCAGTGTGTGCATCAGGAAAAAACGGAAGGGCACCCGGAATCGCCTGCGGTTGGTCTTGATTGGAGCACAAAAAAGCGCTCCCCGGACGGGGAGCGCTTCGAAACGACTGGAAAATCCGTGGCTGCTTACGAACCGAGCTGGTAGCGAACGAAGCGACGGATCTGGATGTTTTCGCCGGTGGACTGGATCTTGGCGGTGAGGATTTCCTTCACCGTCTTTTCCGGATCCTTCACGAAGGGCTGCTCGAGCAGCGCGATGGTGGAGAAGAATTTGTCCAGCTTGCCTTCCACGATTTTTTGGATGGCGGCGGGCGGCTTGCCGGCGACTTGAGAGGTGGCGATTTCGCGCTCTTTCTCGACGTCGGCAGCGGGGACTTCTTCACGGGAAACGCAGACCGGATTGGCGGCGGCGATGTGGAGGCAGAGGTCCTTGACGAAGCCACGAAAGTCTTCGTTACGAGCGACGAAATCGGTCTCGCAATTGACCTCGATCAAGACGCCGACTTTTCCGCCGAGGTGGATGTAGCTTTCGATACACCCTTCCTTGGTGGCGCGGTCGGCTTTCTTGGCGGCGCTGGCCGCACCCTTTTTGCGAAGGATGGTGATGGCTTCTTCGACGTTACCGTTGGTTTCGACGAGGGCTTTTTTGCAATCCAGCAACCCGGCGCCGGTCTGGGCGCGAAGGTCGTTGACCATGGTGGCGGAAATGGTGGCGGTGCTCATGCTTGGTAGTGGTTAATTACGGGAGGCAACGAGATCAGGCCTTGGGGGCGGCGATCTTCTTGCGGGTGGCGGGCTTCTTGGTCTCGCCGGCAGGGGCGGCTTCGCCTTCGAGGGCGGGAACTTCGGTCGAGGTGTCGATGCCGGCGGCGGCAGCGACGGCGGCGGAGGCGGCTTTGAGGTCGGCCTGACCGCGCTGGTTGCGGCGGCTGTCACGCTGGGCGAGGCCGGACTGCACGGCGGCGACGATGGTATCGACGATGATGCGGATGGACTTCACGGCGTCGTCGTTGCCCGGGATGGGGTGCGACAGCTGGGTGGGGTCGGAGTTGGTGTCCACGAGGCCGACGCAGGGGATGCCGGAGCGCTTGGCCTCGGCCACGGCGATTTCTTCGTGGTTGGCGTCCACCACGAACATGATGGTGGGGAGCTCGGGCATTTCCATGATGCCGGAGAAATTCTTGGTCATGCGCACCATCTCGCGTTTGATGGAGGCTTCTTCCTTGGAGGAGAGCTTGGCGAGTTCGCCCGAGGCTTCCTGCTGTTGGTATTTTTTGAACTTCGCGATGGATTTCTTGACGGTGGCGAAGTTGGTCAGGGTGCCGCCGAGCCAGCGATCGACGCAGAAGGGCATGCCGGTCGTGGTGGCGGCTTCGCGAACGATTTCGCGGGCCTGTTCCTTGGTGCCGACGAAGAGCACGTTGCCGCCGGAAGCGACTTTATCCTCGATGAAGGAGTAGGCCTTGGTGAGGAGATCGTGGGTCTTGCCCAAATCGATGATGGTGATGCCCTGGCGATGATCGAAGACGTAGGGCTTGGAGCGAGGGTTCCAGCGTTTGGTTTGGTGGCCGAAGTGAACGCCGGCGTCGAGGAGGTCTTTAGCGGAGACTTGCATGGGATCTATGTATCGGTCGGAAACACAGGTCGGCCTGAGGGCCGCCTTGCGATCGTAGGATATGGGTTGTGGATGTTTTGGTTAGTGTGAGCTCTTTTCGGAGGAAAAGAGGGTTGAGCACACCGCGCGAAAAAACCTGAGGCAAGCGTGATTTTTCGGCCGTGTTTGGTAAATAATTCGAGTCGTCGCTTATACCCTGAGGGGAGAGCGGGAAACTTCGCTGGGCCGGTGTTGCGAAAGGCGGCATGGGCTGCTGGCCCACCTCCGTCTTTCGCGCCTTGGCCGAGCGAGGTTTCGCGCCTCCGCCGACCCGATTTATTTACCAAACACGGCCTAAATCTTTGGAAAAGTTCATTGACAGGCCCAAACGCGGGCGCACGGTCTCGCCCCTCACCTATTGCAGGGTGGAGCAGCCCGGTAGCTCGTCAGGCTCATAACCTGAAGGTCGTTGGTTCAAATCCAACCCCTGCACCCAATTTTAGCCCTTTAGATCATTCTAAAGGGCTTTTTTGCGCTTACTTACATTCTTTGGGCGAGCTTTTGGGCTGCTATCGGTCGATAGCGGCTTTTATCGGCTTTTTATGGGGGGTCCTCAAAAAGTCCTCAAAATCTTAGCTGAACTTTTGGCCCTGTGCGGACACTTTTTCGAACATCGAGATCAAGTGGTCACGCTTCAATTTTCAATTTCTGGCCGTCATTTCCTGCAGAACACCGATCGCGATGATGGTTGGGGAATCCGAGGGTGAAACGGAAAGAGGAGAGCTGAGTCGCCGACCTTGTTTCAGTTCGCACGCATTCCCTTTCTTCAGGGAACGAGCCACGTTCAGTAACCGCCTGATTGTTTCGGCAGAGACGGTGGTCATAGTGGATTCTCCCGTTTGATATGTTTCGATTGAACGAGGCAAATTACCTCGGACTCCTCTCGGTCCAGTTTCACTGCTACTATTCGGTTCTTCGGCACGGAGGCTGTGAGCAGAAGCGGGATGGTCTGTTTGAAGCGGTCAAGGGTCGGGAATGACGCAGCGATTGCGCGATCAAGTGACCAGCTAAACCCAAGGCGATTCATTGGGCCGCATCCTCGGTAGAGGGTCACCTTGGCAGGTAGCGCACTCCACGTTGCGTGCTCATCCGGCGTCATCATAGCGGGCCAATATCTGCGGCCTGACAGGAAGGTTTTAACGAGGTCGGCACGGGGCCAAAGTCCTATGTTGTCACAACCAGACCACTCTTCGCCAAGGATACGAAACCACTCTGCTTGTTTTGTGACGGATCGCAGTTCCATCACTGCAGCCAGTCGGGTGTGAGTATTGGCAAACTGAAGATATTGGAGAAGGTCTGCGCGTAGGTCCTCTTGTGTCTCGTAGAGGGAAGGGCGAGTGTCTTTGGTGCTCATGCGTGATCCTAGCTGATCTTTTGGTCCTGTGCGCCCGCTTTTTCGAACAATGAAATTAATTGCTCCCGCTTCGCCCTCCAGTTTTTCGTCGTCATTTCCTTGAGAACGCTGACGGCGATGATGATCGGGGAATCTGGGGGTTTCTGGCCTGTCATAAACGAAGGCATTTTCGTCATGAACTCTGTCCATGCGCGGGCCTGATCCGGTTGGTAGTAATGTTTTAGCACTACGTCCACTACTTGGTTGCCCACGACCGTCTGAACAAGCGACATCGGAATGTTCGCTTCGAGCGCAAGCGACACGAAGGCGACTTTGAACGAATGCCAACCATGTTTGGCGGGCTTCCGTTTCCGCGGGCCGAGGTCCTCGTGTGCTGCGACCTCCTTTACCTCTGCGGCCTCGAAAATCTGCGCCAACCGCCAATTGAGGCCGTCCGGATTTTCGGATGCCATCTTGGCAAGTGCCGGAAAGCAAAATTCCCCACGCCGTTCACGCGAAACGAGGCAGTCTTTCAGCGCTCCCATTAACGGTATCCAAACTCGAACCCCGGTTTTTGCCGCCCGTGTCGCGATCATCACCTTTTCAAAATCTACATCCCGCCAGCGCAGCTTCGCCGCATCATTTCGCCGCAACGCCGTGCACATAGCTGCGATCACCATTGGACCGACTTCTAAGTCTGCCTGAGCGGCCACCATGATTTTTTTAAGCTCGTCGATGACCAACCGTTGCCGGTGGACCATCTTCACTTTTACCGGCATTTTCACCTTTTCGAAAGGATTAGCGGCTACTTGCGATATTTCCTTTAGCAGATTGAATACTGCTTTCAGATCTATAAGACGGTTTTTGGTGGTTTTGGATGTCACGCGCTTGGACTCACAACGGATGAAATGTGAAGCCATTTCCGTGGTGATCTGGGCGGCATCTGAAATATCAGGATTCTGTGACCGGAGATTCAAAATCAAGGAGGTGACCGAGGCTCGGACATTGGCGGGATGTCCTTTTAGCCGTTTTTTTTTACCGTCTTTGCCAACGGCGCCGAGTGTTTCTAGATCAATTTTTTCTCCTGGTATCTCGTGATACCACCGCGACCAAATTTTATCCAAGGGAAGGGGAGGGATCACTTTGGCCGCGAGAACAGGCACTCCTTCCGCTTGCTCTAGATTCCCATTGGATTGAAGGGCCAGAACCTTGCTGCGTTCCGCTTCTAGTTTTGCGATGGCCTCTCGGCGGGTTCTCTCGTAAACTTGGTCGCCGCGCTCGTTCTTGCGCAATGGAGGCATGCCTTCAACTAGCACTCGTAGGTTGAAAGTGTGGGGTCGGCTGTTAAAGGTGAACTGCCCCCACCAGACCTTAGAATTTTTTGGCACGAAAACAGCCATCGATGCGGAATATTTGGACAGCAGCCGCTTAGAGGCTTAGCTCGTGATCAGGCTGAAGAGGTTGGGTCCAGAGTTCGCGAAATTCACCATCAGCGAACCGCTCCAAGGTTATCGTCGGAATCATGAGTGATCCTTCCGAAACCGGGACCCCCTCCAATTCTAAGAGTCGGTTAATCCGCTCCCAGGCTTCTCCCGAGGGGCTCGGATGAGCTGCGGCAAGTTTCCGGGCGAGGTCCTTGGCTTGATGTTGAATGCGCCGAAGCTGATCAGGCGATATACCAAGCAACTTGGCCGCGTCTTTTTGGGTAACAAGGAGCGGCGCCGATGATACACTCAGCCGGATAGACCCATTATGATGTAATTGCAGCAAAGCTGTTCGCGCGGAGGGTGTAAGGGTTTTATCCGAGTGCAAAATCGCAGAAATGGTTGCTTTGGTCTGTTCGGTCACTTTTAGGTAGTTTTCAGTAGTTATTACGTAGGCTTTTTATGATAAGTCAAACACATGTTTGAATAATTTAATTAGCCGTTATTCGTCAAAGTAACTTACTTTTTGTAAGTATTTGATTGTATCTACGGAGAATAAGTGAATGACGTTAGACCATGTTCAAATTCAAAAACGGGCCGGAGGCGGTGAGGGAATTAAAAGAACTACTTAAAAATGAAGGTCTTACATATATTGAATTCGCCCAGAGGGCCGGTTTCTCTAAGGCGACTATAGACGCTTTCGTCAAAGGGCGTCCCCTCACCTACAAAGTCTTAGGAGCTATGGTGAAAGCACTTCCGGAACAAAGTGCTCGGAGGTTGGCGGTTGCACACCTGAAAGATGAGCTTACCCGAGCTGGGTTAGACCCCGCGACGTTTCAAATTTCTGCGCGCCGCCCGGGTGTTCTTGTGGAGACAATTGATCTTATGCTGTGCGACCGGCCCGAGCGTGTTGTTGAAATCGCTGCTTTGATCGATAAGTGGAGGGACGAAAAAGGGACAAAATTGTCTCAGCCTGCTAGACTCGAAAACGACGAAACTAGAGACATCTAGGCCTGCTCTACGCTTCAGAAGCAGACCCTGGCTGCCTCGATCTCGGCGAACGTCGCTCACACCTCGCTCTTGTTCAAGGTGGACTTTGGAGGAATCAACCGACCTCGCAACATGGTCGGTGGTTCCTGGAAGCTCGAAACTGGCGGGGAACAACGTGAACACCCTGATTTGGAACCGGAGTGCTGAATCTTCGCGTCCGAGAATCTTTTTTCGGGTGAAGTTAGCGAACGAGTGAGTTGGTGAGGCCTACGATGAATGAGGATGGGTTGAGGTAGTGAAGAGTAGGAGATGAACGAGGAGACGTGGGCCGCCCCTTTCCCAAGGGCGGCTTAGCCCACGCCGCGCCGACTATCTCACGACCCCAAAAAGACTCCTCGGGAACATTTGGCTTGGGGGTTGATGGTCGAAGCGAAGGCGTTCCGCCTGCGCCTCGACCACGGTGAGGGGGACGGAATCAGTTGGGGCATTTTGCCCCTCTGACTCCTAAAACCCTTATGACAAAAAATCGTTTCAATGAAACACGGCGGAGCGGCAGAAAACTAGCGCACCTGCTTCACTTGCACACCAACACCCGCGGCGAAGTCAGCCCTGGGCTTCAAATCGCCATTCAGATTGCGGGCCCCTGCTTGTCCGCGAGGCTGATGTCGCCTCGCGAAAGTGATCTCGAATCAGGTGCCCTGCTGCTTGAAGGCAGAAATCACCGGGTGCTATGGTCACCCGGGGAACGATTGGCCAAACTCAAGCGATTAGCCGACGCACTCCAGGCCGACTGGATAGCCAACTGGGATGGCTATGCGGAAACGGAAAAAATTCAGCCGGCAGCGGAGCACGTCCCTGCCCGCACGCCCCCGGCACGATGACGCATTATTTGACATCCGTCGATTTTATCGGCCCTTCGTATTGTGTGCGTCTAATCAATCAAATCGTAGCCCTCGTGCTGCTGGCCCTATGGATGCCAGCGACGCAGCACTGCGCATTTGGAGCGGTTACAGCGTGGGAATCCAGCTTGTGCGAAACCGTCTGTAATCACGACGCCGGAGGCGCTCACGAGAATGCTTGCACCGTGGTGGAGAGCGGCGACTACACCTCGTCGATCACGCTGGCCCACGTGCCTGCCCCCCAACTTACCACGCTTGCGTGCTTGGCCTGTCTGCACGCTCGTATCGTTTCCGAGGCTACCCCGCTCGCACCTCCGGTGTGGACAAAAGACGACCCGGCCGACTGGGTTCCCCAATGGGCTTTTATCGCCCGAGCCGCGCTACCTGCGCGTGCGCCCACTCTGACCTGATGCCGCTTTAGCGCGACCCTGCGCGGTCGCCTGCGGCTTTCCACGGACGGCTCGTTTCAGAACGAGTCCATTGCATGCCGTTGCCAATTTGGCGCGGCTGCCGGCCCTCCGCCCGTCGCGGGGACTTTCATTCGATCAGGTCATGTTTTTCCGAACCCTTTTGCCGCTCTGCGTGCTCGCGAGCCTCTCCGCCGCCGAGCCGCCCCTCACTCCCGAGACCGCCACGCGTCTCGCCCTTGAACAAAATCCCGAACTCGCGGCCGCCCGCGAGTTGATCGCCGAAGCCGAGGCTCGCTCCTCCGGCCTCGGTCGCCTGCCCAATCCCGAACTCGAAACCGAAGTCGCCCTTGGCCGACAAGGTCGCGGACGCATCGAGATCGGTCTCTCCCAAACCTTCCCGCGCGCTTCGCGCCTGCGGCTCGAACGTCGCGTCGCCGCCGAGAGCATCCTCCTGGCCCGCCGCGAGGTCGCCATCGCCGAACTTGCCCTCACCGCCCGCACGCGGCTGGCCGTGCTGGAGCTGGCCGCCGCCCAATCCGAACTGCGACTTGCAGAGCAACAAGCCACGCTCGCCCGCGAATTGGCCACCGCGCAGACGGCGCAGGCCCGCGCCGGTCAGCTCTCCGCCCTCGATTCCGCCCAGGTCGAACTCATGGCCCGCGAAGCCGAGCTGGCGGTCGCGACACCGCGCGCCGCCTACGCGGCTGCATCCATGCAGCTCGCCACCGTGCTAGGACGCGAGGCAGCCGCCGACATCACCGTTTCCGTCGATCTCGCCCTGCCTCCCGACGAGGCCGCCGTGCCTCCGCCGGGGCTTTGCGCCGACGTTTCTCTCGCGGAGGCCCAGCTCAGCGCCGCCGACGCCGAAATCGCCCTCGCCCGCTCGCAGGGCAAGGAAGACTTCAAGGTCGGCATATTCGCCGAGGGCGAACAAGACCGCGACGACTTTGGCGGACGTGAACAAGAGGCCAAGCTCGGCGTGCGTTTCAGCATGCCGCTGCCGGTTCGCAACGTCTCCGCCCCGTTGGTCGCCGAGAAGCAAGCCGCCCGCCGTCGCGTGGCGCTCGAACGCGAGGCCCGCGTGCGCGAAGCCGTGAACGAGGTCGCCGCCAGCGCCACCGAGGTGCGGGCCCGCCACGTCGCCGCCCGCGCCATCGCCGCCGAGCTGCTTCCCGCCGCCCGCGCCCACCTCGCCGCCACCGAGGCCGCCTACGCTCGCGGCGAGATCGACTCGGCCCCGGTTTTTCGCGCCCGCGAACGCCTGGCCGAGATCGAACGCTCCGACCTCGCCGCCCGCCTCGCCTACCACCGCGCCGCCGTGCGCCGCCTGTCCGCCGCCTGCTGCATCCCCCTCTGATTCCCATGAAACTCTCCTCCTCTTTTTATCTCGTTCTCGCCACCTCGCTCGTCGCCGCACCCGATGCCAAGCGCGAGCAAAACACCGTCGTGCTCGACGCCAACGCCGTCGCCAACCTGCGCCTCGAATTCGCCTCCGCCGAACCTCGGCTTTTCGAGGAAACGGCCTTCGCCCTCGGCCGCCTCGAAAGCCGCCCCGGAGCCACCGCCGCCGTGAGCAGCCGCATCTCCGGTCGCGTGGTCGGCCTCGCCGCCACCCTCGGCGAGACGGTCACGGCCGACGCCGAGATCGTCCGCGTGGAAAGCCGCCAAGCCGGCGATCCTCCGCCCGTCGTCGCCCTGCGCGCCCCGCAGGCCGGCGTCGTCACCGCCCTCGATGTCCACCTCGGCGACCCCGTCGAGCCGGACGCCGCCCTCCTCGAAATCACCGATCTCTCCGAAGTCCACGCCGTCGCCCGCGTGCCCGAGTCCGTGGCCGGTCGCCTGCGCCTGGGTGAGACCAAGGCTCGCATTCGCCTGACCGCCTTCCCCGGCGAAGTGTTTACCGGCGACCTCGTGCGCCTTGGCGCCGAGGCCGATTCCGCGTCCGGCACCCTTGCCGCGCACTTCCGCCTGCCCAATCCCGACGGTCGGCTCCGCCCCGGCCTCCGCGCCGAGTTTGCCCTCATCCTTTCCAGCCGCGCCGACGTGCTCTCCGTGCCGCGCGAGGCGGTGCAGGGCGAAGGCACCGCGCCGCGCGTCGTCTTCACCAAAGACTTCGAGCTGCCCGGAGCCTTCGTCAAAACCCCCGTCGTCCTCGGCTCCGCCAACGACCGCTATGTCGAAATTGTCAGCGGCATTTTCCCAGGCGATGAAGTCGTCACCACCGGTGCTTACTCGCTCTCCTTCGCAGGTGGCGGCGGCGTCTCGCTCAAGGAAGCGCTCGACGCGGCCCACGGCCACGAACACGCCGCCGACGGCGGCGAACTCCCCAAGGGCGGAGCGTCCGCCCCGGCAGCCGCCGCCGCTGGCGATGACCACGGCCACGCCCACGGCGAAGAGTCCCACGCGGGCCACCCCGAGCGCCCTTGGCAGATTGCCACCGGCGTGCTCGCCCTGATTGCCGCCGCTTTTGGCCTCCGCCTCGCCACCCGCCGCACCACCCCGAACCGGAAGGAGTCCTGAGCCATGTTAAACTTTCTCATCCGCTGGTCGCTGCAACACCGCGCGGTCGTGCTGGGGCTCGCCCTCATCGTGCTCGCCCTCGGTCTGCGCACCGGCCTCCAACTGCCCGTAGAGGTCTTGCCCGACCTCACCAAACCCACCGTCGTCATCCTCACCGAGGCCCCCGGCCTCGCGCCCGAAGAGGTCGAGTCCCGTGTCACCCAGCCGCTCGAAAGCGCGCTCATGGGCGTCGCCAAGCTCACCCGCCTGCGCTCCAACTCCGACGTCGCGCTTTCCCTCATCTACGCCGAGTTCGGCTGGGATACCGACATCTACTCCGCCCGCACCCAGGTGCAGGAACGCCTGCAAACCGCCCGCGAACAACTGCCCGAAGGCGTGCAGCCCTTCATGACGCCCGTGGCCTCGCTCATGGGCGAAATCATGCTCGTCGGCGTCCGCTCCACCGTGCCCGAGGGGCAGCCCGGCCATCTCGCGCCCGCCGAGGTGCGCACCCTCGCCGATTGGACGATCAAGCGCCGCCTGCAAAGCATCCCCGGCATCGCCGAGATCCTCAACATGGGCGGCGGCGTGCGACGCCTCGAAGTCCAGCCCGATCCCGCCCGCATGGCCGCGTATTCGGTTTCCCATGACGAACTCGCCTCCGCCGTGGCCTCCGCCGCCGGCACCACCACCGGCGGTTTCCTCAACAACGGCCCCACCGAGATCATGGTGCGCAACCTAGCCATGAGCACCGACCTGACCGCCCTTGGCCACACCGTGGTCAAGATCGTCGAGGGCCGCCCGGTCACGCTCGCCGACGTCGCCACGTTGGTCTGGGGCATCGAGCCGATGCGCGGCGACGCCTCCGTCAGCGTCGTCCCGGAAAAGGAGCCTACCCGAGGCGTCATCATGTCGATCACCAAGGCCCCCGGCTTCGACACCCGCGCCATGACCGAGCAGATCGAGGCCGCGCTCGCCGAGCTACGGCCCGCCCTCCCTCCCGGCATCGAGATCATTCCTCTTTTCCAACAGCGCCAGTTCATCGACCACGCCATCGGCAACCTCAAGGAGGCGATCCGCGACGCCGGCATCATGGTGTCGATCATCCTGTTCCTCTTCCTGCTCAACATCCGCACCACCGTCATCACGTTGACCGCCATTCCGCTGAGCTTCGCGATCACGTTGCTCACCTTCACCTGGTTCGGCCTCTCGGTGAACTCCATGACCCTCGGTGGCCTCGCCGTCGCGATGGGCATGGTGGTGGACGACGCCATCGTGGACGTGGAAAACGTCTTCCGCCGCCTGCGCGAAAACGCCGCCCGCGCCACCCCGCGCCCGCGTCTGCCCGTCATCGCCGAAGCCTCCGGCGAGGTGCGAAACTCCATCCTCTACGCCACGATTCTCATCGTGCTGGTGTTTCTCCCGCTCCTCGGCCTGAGCGGTGTCGAGGGCAAGCTCTTCGCCCCCATCGCCATCGCCACCATCCTTAGCATGGCGGCCTCCTTCCTCGTCTCGCTCACCGTCATCCCGGTGCTCTGCGCCATGCTGCTTCACCCGAAGGCGGGCTCGGAACACGCCGACGGCGTTTTTGTGCGCGGCATCAAACGTGCCGTCCACGCCACCGCCATCGCGCCCGCGCTGCGTTACCCGATTCCGGTGCTCGCCCTCGTCACGGCGGTGCTCGTCGCCGCGTTCGCGCTGTATCCGCGCATGGGCAAGGACTTCCTCCCTAAGTTCCGCGAGGAGACCGCGCTCGTCGCCGCCACCGCCGCGCCCGGCACCTCGCTGGCCGAGATGAACCGCATCGGCGACATCATCGAACGGGAACTGCTCGCCATAGAAGGCGTGTCCAAGGTCGGCCGGCGTCTCGGTCGCGCCGAGCGTGGCGACCACGTCGTGCCCGTTTCCACCGCCGAGTTCGACGTGGATTTCATTCCGGACGGCAAACGTCCGCGCGCCGAGATCATCGCCGAGATCAACACCCGCCTCCGCCGCATCCCCGGAGCCTTCGCCGTCGTCAGCGGCCCGCTGGCCGACCGCATCGGCCACATGCTCAGCGGCGTCGCCGCCCCCGTGGCGGTGAAGATCTTCGGCCCCGACCTCGCGGAACTGCGCCGCGTCGGCGAGCAGGTGCAGGCCATCGCCCGCGCCATTCCCGGATTTGAAAAAGCCCGTCTCGACGCGCAGGCGGATATTCCCCAGCTCCGCATCGAGGCGGACCGCGAACGCGCCGCCGCCTACGGCCTCACGCCCGGAGCGCTCAACGACCTTCTCTCCACGCTCATCGGTGGACAGGAAGTCGCCGAGCTACGCGAAGGCCAGCGCACCGTGCCGCTCGTCCTGCGCCTGCCGGAAACATGGCGCGCCTCCCCGGATCGTCTGCGCGACCTGCCCATCGAGACGCCGCTCGGGCCACGCATCCCGCTGAGCGCCGTAGCCGACGTGCGCGATGCCCGCGGGCCGAACGTCATTTTCCGCGAAAACAGCCAGCGTCGCATCACCCTCGCCATCCAGCCCACCGGCCGCGATGTCGGGGCCAGCGTCGAGCTGCTCCGCGCCGCCGTCGTCGAGAAAGTCCCTCTCCCCGAGGGCTACTTCGTCACCTATGAGGGCGAGTTCGAGGCCCAGCGCGACGCCACCCGGCGCATCGCCATCCTCGGCGCGATCATCGTGGTGGTTATCATTGTCCTCCTCCATGCCTATTTCCGCAGCCTCGGTCTCGCGCTCCAGGTCATGCTCAGCATCCCGCTGGCCTTGGCCGGTGCGCTAGCCTTCACCTGGTGGAAGCTCGACAACATCAGCATCGCCACCCTCGTCGGCTTCATCGCGGTGGGCGGCGTGGCGGCGCGCAACAACATCATGCTGCTCTCGCACTACCTGCACCTCATGCAACACGAGGGCGAGAGCTTCACCCGCGAGATGGTGGTGCGCGGCACGCTCGAACGCGTCGTCCCCGTGCTCATGACCGCGCTCGCCGCCGGCATCGCGCTCATCCCGCTCGTGCTCGCGGCCGATGAACCGGGCAAGGAGATCCTGCACCCGGTTGCCGTCGCCATCGTCGGAGGCCTCGCCTCCTGCACCCTCCTGACCTTCGTCGTCACGCCCGCCGTGTTCTTCGCCTTCGGCCGCCGCTCCGCCGAGCGCGCGCTCGCCGTGCATGGCGAGACCTTCGAGTGAGCCTCATCCCTTTGTCCGTAACCCAACCACAAAAACAACCACCACAAAAACCAAAGTCATTCCCATCATGAAACCATCCATCCTCCCCCGCATCCTCGCCCTCGTCCTCGCCTGTGCCGCGCCCGCGTTTGCCGCCGACGGCCACGATCACGCCGGTCATTCCCATGCCGCGAAAATCACCGGCCCCAACAAGGGTCGCGTCCTCACCGAACTGGAGCCCCACGCCGAGTTTTTCGTCACCACCGACCGCAAGGTGCGCCTCACCTTCGTCGATGATGCGGGTAAACCCGTCGCCATCCCCGCTGGCTTTACCGCCACGCTGGTCACGGGCGACCGCGCCAAGCCGACCACCCTCCAGTTCGCCGCCGAAGGCGAAGGCGCGGGCGCGACCCTCCTAAGCACCGCCGCCCTCCCCGAAGGCCAAAACCTCCCCGCCATCCTTCGCGCCACGCCCGAGGCCGGCGCGAAACCCGTGACGATCCGCTTCCAGATCAACCTCGCCAACTGTGGCGAGTGCTCCCGCCCCGAATACGCCTGCACCTGCGCGCACTGAGCCGGGCGCTTCCAAAAAAAATCAGGTCGAGCGCGGGCCCCATAGGATAAGCGCGGAGCCCGCCAAACAAATCAGCCCGCCGGCCACGTCCCAACGATCCGGCGGGCTTTTCTCCACGAACCAGCCCCACAAAATCGCCCCCACAATATAGATCGCCCCGTAGGCCGCATAGGCCCGTCCGGCATGGCTGGCGTCAACCTTGGTCAAAGCCCAGGCGAACAACAGCAACGCGGGCACGCCCAGCACCAGCCACACCGGCGAGCGATTGAGCCGAAGCCACAACCAAAAGCTGTAACATCCGACGATCTCGGCCAAAGCCGCAAAGACGAACCAACCCATCGACTTCATGGCGCGAGCATCCCCGAAAATCCCGCGATAACCATCCGGAAATCTTAACCAGCCCTGCTAGCCGACACAACCGACCGTCACGCCAACGAAGGCATCGCTTTCCGTTTGGCAGTTTCCCGCCTGCGAGTTCCGCACCGCCCTTTTTTCAAATGAAAACTTCCCCGCACGAACATGAGGCGCACGAGCGCGACTCCGCCGCCCCCCATTCGCACGAGCACCCCGGCGCGGACGGTTGCGGCTGCGATCATGGCGACGGCAACGGCAACGGCTGGGAAAGCCGCAGCCTCGCCCTCTCCGGCGTGTTGGTCGGCGCGGGCCTGCTGCTGCGTTGGACGGACGTGGCTCCCGCCCCGGTTCAAACCGCGTTGTTCGCCGTCGCCATCGCGGCGGGAGGCTGGTTTTTGCTTCCCGGCGCATGGCGCGCCTTGCGACAACTCCGCCCCAACATCTCGCTCTTGATGGTAATCGCCGTCCTCGGTGCCGCCCTCATCGGCGAATGGGCCGAGGCCGCCACCGTCGTTTTCCTCTTCGGCATCGCCGAATGGCTTGAAGGCTGGGCCGACCGCCGAGCCGACCGGGCCACGCGCGCCCTCCTCGAACTCGCCCCCGACACCGCGCGTGTCCGTGAGGCGGACGGACGCTTTTCCGAACGCCCCGTCGGCGAGATCCCGCTCGGCGCGATTGTCTCCGTGCAATCCGGCCAACGCATTCCGCTCGATGGCGTCGTCACACGCGGCGACTCCGCCGTAAACCAAGCCCCCATCACCGGTGAATCCGTGCCGGTCGAGAAAGCCCCCGGCGCGACCGTCTTTGCCGGCACCATCAACGGCCAGGGCTCCCTCGAAATCGAAGTCACCAAAGCCGCCGGTGACACCACCCTCGCCAAGATCATCCGCCTGGTCGAACAGGCCCAGGCGCAGAAGGCCCCGACCCAGCGCTTTGTTGATACGTTTGCCCGCTACTACACGCCCCTCGTCACTCTTGCGGCCCTCCTCATCTTTCTGGTGCCGCCTCTCTTGCTCGGCGGCGAATGGAACGTATGGCTCTACCGCGCCTGCGTCCTGCTCATCATCGCCTGTCCCTGCGCGCTAGTCATCTCCACCCCCGTGAGCATCGTCGCCGGACTCACCGCGCTCACCCGGCGCGGCGTGCTCGTCAAAGGCGGTGCCCACCTCGAAACCCTTGCCAAGCTCCGCGCCCTCGCCGTGGACAAAACCGGCACCATCACCGAGGGCAAACCCCGCGTCACCGATGTCACCGCTTTCGCGCCCGCCACCGCCGATGACGTTGTGCGCATCGCCGCCGCCATCGACGAAAATTCGTCCCATCCGCTGGCGCAGGCCGTCGTCGCCTACGCCGAGGAGAAAAAGATCCGCCCGGCTAAGGCCGACAACTACCAGTCGCAACTCGGCCGGGGCGCGGACGCGACCATCGACGGGCGGCCCTGCTTCGTCGGCAATCACCGCTTCGCCCACGAGCTGGGCGTCTGCACGCCGATGCTCGAAGCGCGCCTGGCCGAAATCGAGCAAAGCGGCCAATCCGTCGTCGTCGTGGGACACCGCCCGCACGCGGGCGACAGCGGCGGCGTTTTGGGCGTCATGGCCGTGGGCGACGCGGTGCGCCCCAAGGCCAAAGCCGCCATCGCCGCGCTCCACGCGGTGGGCGTTGCCCAGGTCATCATGTTGAGCGGCGACAATCAGCGCACCGTGGATCACATCGCGCGTGAAGTCGGGATCGACGAGGCGCGCGGCGACCTGCTCCCCGACGACAAAGTCGCGGCCGTCACGCGACTGCGCGAGCAACACCACTTCGTCGCGATGGTCGGCGACGGCGTGAACGACGCCCCCGCGATGGCGACGGCCAACCTCGGCATCGCGATGGGTGCGGCCGGCACCGACGCCGCCATCGAGACCGCCGACGTGGCGCTCATGCAAGACGACCTCGGCCAAATCGCCGAGGCCATCCGCCACGGCCAACGCACCCTGCGCACGATCCGCGTCAACATCACGTTCTCGCTCGGGCTAAAGGCGCTCTTCCTCGGCCTCGCCTTGGCCGGTCACACGAGCCTCTGGCTCGCCATCGTCGCCGACACCGGCGCGACCCTGCTAGTTGTCGCAAACTCACTCCGCCTCCTCCGTGTCGCGCCGTCATCCACATAAAAAACGAGCAAGCAAGGGCGGTGAGCATCCGGCGCCCAAAGCAAAACCGCGCCTGCTTGCCGGCATCGGCCTCGCTCCGTGGCTGGGCGCGCTCGGCATTTTGGGCGGATTGGTGGTCGGACTCAAAATCGGACACACGTTGATTCCTATGCAAATCGGCGGCTTGCTGGGCGTCCTTTCAGGGGCTCTCGCGGAGTGGCTGTTGAAACGTAGCATATAAGAATCACCGAGTGCTTTGGTCACCCGGCGAACGATTAGCCAAACTCAAGCGATTAGCCGCCGCACTCCAGGCCGACTGGATCGCCAACTGGGATGGCTATGCGGAAACGGAAAAAATTCAGCCGACATCCGAGCAGGTTTCGGCCGCACCGGAGTTATGAACTCGCAGGGTCAGGTCTTATCTTCGTTTTCAGAATACATACGAACCACCTCATTGAGTTCTTTTTTGGTAAATTGGAAGGGCCAGAGCACTTGTTTTCGATCCTCCATCTTGTAGAGGGCTGCCCACACCGAAATCCGACTGAGTTCGGCCAGTTTAAGGCCAGAGGTAGCTGATGCTTCTTCGAGTTTTTGTCTGAGGTTTTCAGGTAGTCGGACCGCTAGAAAAGTTGGTCCCGTTGCTGGAATCCGTTTCGGGCACCATGCCGATGAAAGCGCGCTGGCCACGCCCTCGGCTGCACTCGCGACTGCCGCACTTGCACTGAGATTGAGCACGTGGGCGGCGGTCTGAAGCCGATCCAGAATCTCCTGCTTGAGGGGGATGGATAGAGGGGCGAGCGACGGTTTCGGCACGGTCTCCTTCTAGGTGTTCGGAAAAAAAGAACAAGCTCACGCTTGAATAATTGATACAATGTATCAAACTATGGTTCATGTTCACCTTTCGCCCTGACGTCACCATCTACCCAGCCGGGGAGTTTTTCCCTGGGCTCGGCCGCCTGATGGTCTCGGAGGACTTTAGGTGGGCAATGTGGCATGCAGCCGGAACGTCGGCCTCCGCAGAGGCGGCACTCTCGTTCGCCAAGAATGCAGCGGAAATCGCGCGAGCCAGCGAACTGGAACGGCCCAAATTTCCAGCGGCCATTCTTGTGCCCATGCCAGCGGGCGCACCGGTCGACCCGCATGCGATCCCGCTCCTCATCAGCCGCCACGCGTGCGGCACCCTAATCTTGGGCATCCTCTCCGATGCCCGTCCTGACAGCACCAACAACCCATAACCAACACGACAATGTCCTCCAACCTCCGCCCAATCCAACCTATCTCACGTTCCGTCTGGGACTCCAAAAGGATCAAACACCGTCTCGACCGCCAAATCTGGGCCAACGCCGAAGAAATCGACTGTGTCGCGGCACCCGAACCCGTCGCACTCGCAGAGGGTGTTTGCCCCGCCCGGATTCATGCCGACTTCAACCGCATGCTGCGTGGCCACGCTCCGGCATTTCCGGAAACCGCACCGGCCCTCGCCAATCTGAAAGCTGAACTCGACCGTCTTGGCTTTGTGGCGGACAGCCACAGCCGTTACGTTGCATCCGAAGAGATGAACATCTGTGGCGAGATTGACGCCCAGGGTTTGATCGATGGTCACAGACCCGCACTCGTTGAACTCAAGGTGGTCCGCTGGCTACCACAAATCGTAAGGTCGGCAGATGCTTGTCAGTTAATGCTTTACGAGCTTTCACGCAGCGGCCGTCTCGACCGTTCCACGCTCATCGCCCTCTACGTTCAACCGTCGGGTGGGTTTCGCGCCACCACCCGAATCGTTTTTTCCCCGGAAAAATTGGAGCCGCTCGTCCGGGAACTCGCCGCCTGATCACCCACCCCGAACCGATTTCACTACCATGCCTATTTCACTTTTTCCCCCACGCAACACATCCAACATGAACGGAAACCGACTCAAGCTCGTCTACCCGATATTACTGGAGGCGGGCGCCCACACGCCACCTGCAGATCTTCGCGAACTGATCTTGGAGGTGGATTTGCTCGTCGCCAGCTTTGGTCTCGGTCTGAGCGACCGCGACAGCATCGATTGCACCGACAGTGAACTAGCCACCGAACTCGTCGTCACCGCAGCACCGCTGGTTCGAATCCCTGAGGATCTGCATGATGTCCTCTGCACAGAAATCGAAGACGCCCTCGCCAAGCACGCTCCCCGAGCATGCGTGCTCTATTTGGCGAAATCAAAACTGTGGGAGAAAGACGCTGAAGTATGGTCTCACTTGATCGGGCTCCTTGTGCGTCATGTCAAAAATCCCGAGGCCCAACTCGCGATCACCGCCGTAATTGCCCAACGCATCTCCGGAGGGGATGAAACCGATGAAGCCTAACCAACACCCCAAGCGCACACTTCAGTCGAACATCCCGTGGCTCCACATCTCTGAGCTTCGATCCGACTGGGGACCGTGGACAACACCGCTGTTCGTCAGCCCATCGTGTATCGAAGCGGCATATGAACCGCTGCCGACGCGGCATGAAAATAACGACCAGATGGTCGCAAAATTCCTCCACGGTGTTCTGAAAGCTCTCCAGGCAAGCCCGCCGAAAGTAGATCTCGGTTATGAAGTGGAAATCGGGCTCTTCGAGTTCCGGAACGGCGAAGAATCCACCGACATTCTCTTGGGTGTTCGCGCAGACGAAAGCGGCGCCATCTACTTGGCTGCAGCCGACGATTGGCAGGACGCCTAAGGGCTAAATCACATGGCACGTAAACCACACCAACTTGCCTGGCTGTCCCGTGCCGCGCTTGCTCATGATCGTCTTCGCCGACTGGTCGCGACAAGCGACGACCGTCACCATTCGGCGATTTTCTTAAGCACCGTGCTCTTGCTGACACAGGAACGGCTTACGCCAAAACCCGTGGAGCCGGATACCAACTGGCGT
>CANIWJ010000056.1 GCA_947471035.1 Verrucomicrobiota bacterium | reverse complement strand
AGGCCCGCACCATCCGCATCCCGGTCCACATGATCGAGACGCTCAACAAAGTGATGCAGGTCCAGAAGCAGCTCCTCCAGGAATTTGGCCATGAGCCCAGCCCCGAGGAAGTCGCCGACGAGATGAACCTCCCGGTCGAGCGCGTGCAGCAGATCATGAAGATGGCCCAGCAGCCCATCTCGCTCCAGAGCCCGGTCGGCGACGGCGACGACACCTCCTTCGGCGACTTCATCGAAGACAAGAGCGCCGAGAACCCCTACGACATGACGGCCTACTCGCTCCTGCGCGAAAAGATCGTCGATGTGCTCGATTCCCTCACCGAGCGCGAACAACGCGTGCTGAAACTCCGCTTCGGATTGACCGACGGCTACAGCCGCACCCTCGAAGAGGTTGGCAAACAGTTCAAAGTCACCCGCGAGCGCATCCGCCAGATCGAGGCCAAGGCCCTGCGCAAGATGCGTCACCCCACACGCCTCCGCCAGCTCACCGGCTTCTTCGACGCCGAGCAGCCCGACAACGCGCAAAACCTCATCAAACAAGTCCAGGCCAACAAGCCCGTCTTCCCCAAGATGCCCTAATGCGTGTAGGGCGGGGTCACCGCACCCCGCCGTTTGCGCCCTTCAAAAAACCGAGCCCCCAAAGCTCGGTTTTTTCGTTAACCCAACGCCGCAGCCCATGTCCTCCGCGCCATCACCGCTAATCCCGTCGGTCCCGGGAAATCCGTCGGTCCGGGGAGCGCACCCGTCCCGGGTGCCGGCTTCGGCGTCCCGCCGAAGCATTTCTGTCGGCGTCCGCATAGTCACGCCGCTCGTGCTACTCCTCGCTCTGTCCGGCTGCGCCACCACCCGCGCCAAATCCCTGCTGAAAGCCCCCCCACCACGCTACACCGCCGCCACCAACCAGGAAATCGGCCGAGTCCTGCGCTACGATCCCGCCGCCGCGACCGCCTTGGTGGAAATCATGCCTTTAGCCAATGTGCCCAACGAACTGGCCGGCCGCGAACTTGTCGCGCGCCACCCGGACACGCTCGCGCCGACCGCACGACTCATCGCCTCGCCCCACCGCCAAAACCGCGTGTTCGGGGCTTACGTGGTGCAAGGCACTCCGGCCTTGGGCGACGAAGTCGTGCTCCCGCCTCCCGCCCCACCAGTCGGACCCACCCAACCCGTTGCACCTGCTGCGAAGGGGAAATAGGCAGCGGATACGTGCAACCGACTTCAGACGTCCTGACGCCCAGAAAGTAAAAACGCCGAGACACTGAGAGGAGACAAGCCTTGGCCGGGGACGGCCAACACTACACGCAGAACCGCCGATTTCTCAGGTGTAGAGTTGGCCGTCCCCGGCCAAGGTTTGAGCGAAAGCCGAGGGCAATTGAAGTTACTCCACCACGCGCGGCACCACCACCATGTTGTCGCGCTGCTGGGGCGCGTTGCGCAAGGCGTCCTCGACCGACAAACCCGGACGTGGCTCGTCAGCCTGCAACACATTAAAAATCGGCGTGGCGTGCGCGGTCGGCTCCACCCCGTCCACATTCACCTCTTTGAGTTTTTCAATGTAGCCGATGATGTCGCCCAACTGCGCAGAAAACTTCGCCTTTTCCTCGGGCGTGAGTGCGAGCCGCGAGAGCATGGCGAGGTGGTCGATGTCGATTTGCATGGGGAAAAGGAGTGGGAAACGCCCCCTGAGGAGCGAGGAGAAATTTTGCCCACGAAAAAGGGCGATTCAGAAAAGACGGCTCGCCCTCGCCGGTCGGCGGCTTCCATCGTCGCGCCATGTTTGAAATCACCGGCACCATCAAAAAAATCTTCGAGGAACAAACCTTCGGCAGCGGCTTCAACAAGCGCGAATTCGTGCTCACCATCGAGTCGGGCAAGTTCCCGCAGGACATCAAATTCGAGTGCGTGAAGGACAAAGTCGGCCTCGTCGCCGCCCTCAAGCCCGGCACAAAAGCCAAGGTCTCGTTCGACCTGCGCGGTCGCGAATGGAAAGAAA
The DNA here is from genome assembly GCA_947471035.1 of Verrucomicrobiota bacterium. GTDB lineage: Bacteria > Verrucomicrobiota > Verrucomicrobiia > Opitutales > Opitutaceae > IMCC26134_A. The sequence goes on along the minus strand of CANIWJ010000056.1, from coordinate 18,238 downwards.
GCTATTTCGTGAACCTCAACTGCTGGAAAATCGAAGCCGTCGGTGCCACGCCCGAAGCCCCCATGGCCGACGACGACGGCGCCCCGTTGGTGGAGCCCCCCGGCGAAACCGTGCAAGACGACGTGCCGTTCTGAGCCGTATCAATTAAGCCTCGGGCAATTGATATTCAAACCACGCGTTTCAGCAGGTCGCTCAGCAGCTCCCGGCGTTTTTGCTGAAACCGGCGCTGGCGGGCGGCGTTGGCGGATCGTTTGGCCTCGGCGGAAACCGGCGGACGGCCACGGCGCAAACGCACCGGCAGATCGGGCGCGGCAGTGAAGAGATTGCGGCGCTTGAAGGCAGGGGGCGTGTCACGCAGGGCCAGCAAACGCGCCCTCGGTCCATCGTCTGCAAACCAAGGCTCGGGCGCGATTCGCTCCGACTCAAAACACCAGACCGGCGGCATGGTTCGGATGCGGACGCATAACCATTCGGCGTAAGCCGCGAGTGTGGCGTCGGCCAAAGCCCCTTCGGCAAAACGACCCGCCAGGCGCGGCGGCGCAGTATCGACCATGCGGGCCAGCGCCGGACGAGAACCGACGGTGCGCACGGTGTGCAACCAGTCCGCCAGCTCGCGTCCAAAACGGATTAGCGAATCGGAGCGGGCAGCTACTTCAGCGAGAGTTTGCGGGCGGGCTTGCATGGGTAATCAGGCACCGTCGGAGAGCGTAATTTCGACCACTTCCCGAGCACGGACAGTAAGCACGTCGTGAGGGAAAAACCGCGCGTAAAGCGCCTCCACCTCCACCAGCGACGCGGGTTTAATTTTTCCGAGAAGAAACCGGATGTCGGGAACATCTCCCGGATACCCAGGCAAGGCCGGACGGCAGGCGCGCAACTTTAGCGCCAATAAGTAAGCCGCCGTCGGCACCGTAACGACCAAGCCCGGACCGAACGTTTCCATCTGCAACGTCCGCTTGGCCTCATGTTCGGACAGGAATTGTGCGACGTCGCCGTTGATCCAGTCTTCAGGCAAACCCTGCTCGGCGGCGACCCGACGGGCAAGTTGATGACCGATAGCGGATGGCCGAATCAACGCGTCCACGTCCTTGGTGCTCTCACGCGAACCATAGACCAAGGTGAACACCGCCCCGCCATAAAGGGAAAGTTCCAGCTCCACTCCTTCTGCCACGGCCAACTCCCCTAAACGACGTAGCGCTTGGGTGAGACGACTTTTATCCAATGGCTCATAAGGCATTAAATAAATCGTTAGCTAACGCTTTATTTATTCAACCTTAAATCCAAAAGCCCCAGTCGCAACCCACAGCCGCAACAAGGGACCGGTGTTTTAGCGTCCCTGGTTGTTATTACCCTGGCCACGCCGGATTTGTAATTACGCGGACTCGGCCTTGAACCGCGCCACGCGGCCTCTCACAACTCCTTTACGCATGGCCGCACCCGACGCATCGCACCCGGTTTCCCCCGCCAACCGCACCGACTCCACCCTCCCCGATCCCGTCGTCGCCGCCTTCATCGCCCGCTGGTCCCACGCCGAGGCCGCCGAGCGCGCCAACTACGTCCTCTTCCTCTCCGAACTCTGCGACCTCCTCGGCGTCCCCCGCCCCGACCCCGCCGGCCCCGACACCGCGCAAAACGCCTACGTCTTCGAGCGCTCCGTCACCTTCCACCATCGCGGCTCCACCAAGACCTCCACCGGTCGCATCGACCTCTACCGCCGCGATTGCTTCGTCCTCGAAGCCAAACAATACGCCGCCGCCAAACCCGCCGCCCCCGCCGAGTGGGCCCTCGACCTCGCCGACAACGCCCCCAAGTCCCCAAAAATCGCCCGCGGCACCGCCGCCTGGGACCGCGCCATGCTCGAGGCCCTCTCCCAAGCCGACCGCTACGCCCGCTCCCTGCCCGACGGCGAAAACCCGCCGCCCTTCCTCCTCGTCGTCGATGTCGGCCACGTCATCGAGCTCTATGCCGACTTCACCCAGAAGGGCAAAAACTACCTCCCCTTCCCCGACGCCCGCTCCCACCGAGTCAAACTCGCCGACCTCGCCCGCCCCGAGCTCCGCGAACGCCTCCGCCTCGTCTGGACCACCCCGCTCGCCCTCGACCCCGCCAAACGCGCCGCCGCCGTCACCCGCGAGGTCGCCGCCTACCTCGCCGAACTCGCCAAATCCTTCGAAAAACACCACGAGCCCCGCCTCGTCGCCGAATTCCTCTCCCGCTGCCTCTTCTGCATGTTCGCCGAGGACGTCGGCCTCCTCCCCGCCAACGGCTTTCGCGACCTCCTCGAATCCGTCAAAGCCGACCCCGGCGCCTTCGTGCCCATGCTCGAACTCCTCTTCGAGGACATGAACCAGGGCCGCTACTCCGGCCTCCTCCGCAAAAAACTCCTCTACTTCAACGGCGGCCTCTTCGCCTCCGCCAAGGCCCTACCCGTCAACGGCACCCAGCTCGGCCTCCTCCGCCAGGCCGCCTCCCTCGAATGGCGCCACGTCGAGCCCGCCATCTTCGGCACCCTCCTCGAACGCGCCCTCTCCCCCGACGAACGCCACAAGCTCGGTGCCCACTACACCCCGCGCGCCTACGTCGAGCGCCTCGTCCTCCCCACCGTCATGGAGCCCCTCCGCGACGAATGGTCCTCCGTCCGCATCGCCGCCGTCACCCTCGCCCAACGCGACACCGACGCCGACATCAAGCAGGCCCGCGCCACCGTCCGCCAGTTCCACGACCGGCTCTGCTCCATCCGCGTCCTCGACCCCGCCTGCGGCTCCGGCAACTTCCTCTACGTCGCCCTCGAGCAGATGAAACGCCTCGAAGGCGAAGTCATCGCCCTCCTCACCGACCTCGGCGACTCCGCCACCCTCAACCTCCAGGGCGTCACCGTCGATCCCCACCAATTCCTCGGCCTCGAGATCAACTCCCGCGCCGCCGCCCTCGCAGAACTCGTCCTCTGGATCGGCTACCTCCAATGGCACTTCCGCGTCCACGGCGAGACGTCCCCCGCCGAGCCCGTCCTCAAAAAGTTCAACAACATCGAGTGCCGCGATGCCGTCCTCGCCTACGACGACAAAGGTTTCTCCAAAGGCCCCGATGGCAAAACCAAGTTCGTCTGGGATCGCAAAAGCTACAAGACCGACCCCGTCACCGGCCGTGAAGTTCCCGACGATGCCCGCGTCGTCCCGTTGGAGATATTTGAGGACCCGCGCCCCGCTAAGTGGCCCCAAGCCGAGTTTATCGTCGGCAACCCGCCGTTCATCGGAAAAGGAAAGATGCGCGAAGACCTTGGCGACGGCTACACTGAGACCCTCCGCGCCGCCTATCCCGACGTGCCAGAGAGCGCCGACTTCGTGATGTATTGGTGGCACAAGGCAGCCGAGGAAACGCTGGCCGGGCGCACCCGCCGTTTCGGCCTGATCACCACCAACTCGATCAAACAAACTTTCAATCGTCGCGTCGTTAAACGAGCGCTGATGGAAGGATTGTCTCTGCGCTTCGCCATCCCCGATCACCCTTGGGTTGATACGGCGGATGGAGCGGCGGTGCGGATCGCAATGACGGTCGGCGGACTAGGCCACCCCGACGCAGAATTCGGCAGCCTGCGCGAACCGCCGCCACCCGATCCATCCGCTTTCGCGGGCGACCTATTTCTGGTCAAATCAGAGATTCCACAGGAGGACGGCTCTTCTCTTGTCTCTCTGGTGGGACTGCATGGTCGAATTGGTTCGGGCCTAAACATAGGTGCTGAATTGGAAGATACTATGCCCCTGCTTGCGAACGACGGACTTGCGAGCACGGGCCTCATTTTGGGCAGCAGGGGATTTGTCATAACGCGTGAGCAAGCAGAGAATTTCCTACGACATTCACCACACGCAAAATCGTTAATCGGCGAACTTAGAAACGGTGAAGACCTCACGGCAAAACCGAGGGACGCATTTGTCATAGACCCTGATGGATGGTCCGAGGACGAACTGCGCACTCAAGTCCCCGCAATTTATCACCACCTCTTGACGACGGTTCGCCCGGATAGAGAAACCAATCGTGATCCCAAGCTACGGAAACACTGGTGGCTGTTCCGTCGCAGCAATGAACAGATAAGAGGAGCGATCAAAGGTCTGGATCGTTACATCGTAACCGTCGAAACGACAAAACACCGCACATTTCAGTTTCTGGATGCGTCAATACGGCCGGAGCATCGACTTGTAGTCACCGGTTCCAGCGACGCATTTCACATGGGGGTTCTTTCGAGCAAGTGGCATACAATCTTTGCACTCGCCGCTGGCGGCACCTTGGAAGACCGCCCTGTTTACAACAAATCCCGCTGTTTCGATCCCTTCCCCTTCCCCGACTGCGCCGAGAAGCAGAAGGCCCGCATCCGAGCCTTGGCCGAGGAGCTCGACGCCCACCGCAAGCGCGCCCAAGCCAAACACGGCCTCGGCCTTACCGACATCTACAACGTCCTCGAAAAGGTCCGCGCCGCCCCTGGTCGGGCTGGTGAGACCCGACCTCACGACCCTGAGCACCCGACCGTCGCCCTCACCGCCAAAGACAAAGCCCTGCACGATGCCGCGCTCGTCTCCACCCTCAAGCAGCTGCACGACGACCTCGACGCCGCCGTGGCCGACGCCTACGGCTGGCCCTGGCCGCTCGCCGACGCCGAGATCCTTGAGCGTGTGGTCGCCCTCAACGCCGCCCGTGCGAACGAGGAGGCCCAAGGCCACATCCGCTGGCTCCGCCCCGACTACCAAAAACCCCTCTTCGCCGGCGAAAACCAATCCGGCCTCAACCTGGACACCGGAGACTCAAAATCTCTTGGCCAAAAACCCGCCAAGCCCACTAAGGCCAAAAAGGCTGCGTGGCCCAAGACCCTCGCCGAGCGAGCCAAAGCAGTGGAAGCCGCCCTGACTGCCGCCGACCGCCCCCTCACATCCGCCGACCTCACGACTCAATTCACGCGAGCCAAAGAACCCGAAGTCCGCGAAATCCTCGAAACCCTGGTCGCCCTAGCCCGCGCCCACCCCGGCGATACGAAGGGCACCTTCGTCCGAAACTGAGCGCTCCCTTTTTTAACTTATGGCCCGCCAAACTAGCCTGCGAGATCTCGCCCCCACCATAACCGCCGCCGAGACCTGGTTTCGCGAGGCGGCGATTCATGACCGCTCAGTCTTCGGTAAAGACCCGTTGTGGACGCCGAATCTGATCAAAGAAGTGCGACAAGCCTTCGTCGAGCGACCCGACGAAGGCGGCGACTCCTTTGTCGGCAAACTTCGCGGCCAGCTGGCTGCCGCCTCCCCCGACGCCAAGCGACTAATGGGCGAGATGCTCTGGATCACGCTCCTATTTCCCTCGAACGTAAAAGCTGAGACTAAACGCGCCTTGGTGATTGAAATCTGGAATCTCGGGGGAACGTCGCTGGCTACAGATCACCCGCTGCTTTCAGACGGCTTGCTCGAGGGCATCGGCTCCGGTGGCCAGGGCTTTAACAACTACCGCTGGAAAGAGCTGGTGTATCTCGTCACTTGGATCGAGCGCTTCAAGCAACTGCTCCACGCTGACCGGCTAGCCGTGCTCGGTAACTACGACCGCTTCCTCGCCTTCAACGCCACGCTCCCCGAGCAGGGCGACCGACAATTCCGGCACATGCTCCGCTATTTCGCCTTCCCCGATCGGGTGGAGCGCATGTGCGCCAACGGGGAGCGTCGCAAAGTCCTCGCCGCCTTTCGTCAAATCCCTGATCGCGAGCTTAAAAAATGGGGCGACCGGGAGCTGGACGACGCCATGCTTTCGCTTCGCCGTGAGCTTGAGGCGGAGCACCCGAACCATCGCCTAGATTTTTACGAGCCCCCGCTGCGGCAACGGTGGCTGCCCGACGAAGAGGCAGCCGGAGAGACGGAAGACGAACCGACCTTGAATGAGCTAGATCCAACGTCTCCGCGCCACCACTGGTGGATGAACTTCAATCCCAAATTTTTCGACATCGAGGCTAAGCCAGACGGTCACCGCGAACCCTACACCACCCACAACGACGAAGGGCGACCGCGTAATCAACAGGCGGCCTTCGAGGCCGTTAAGCCGGGAGACCTTATCATTGGTTACTCCACGACGCCGCGACTTTGCGCCGCCGTCCTTTGCAAGATCACACGCAGCATTCACGAAAGCGACGAGGGCCGGGCCATCGAAATCCAGCGTGTGCGAGCCCTAGACTTCGCCGTCCCGCGCTCAACGATGACCGCCGATCCCCGTATCAAAGACACAATCCCTCTGCGCACCCCACAAGGCAGCCTCTTTCCTCTCACCCCGGCGCAATTCGAGGCGATCATGGAGCTATCTAGCGCAGATACGTCGGACACCCCCGCGCTCGCATTGAACGATTCGGCCCCTGCAGCGGCACCCGCTAAGGTATCACCTGCCCCCATCACGCCCTACACCCAGGCTGACGCCCACGCCGACCTCTTCATGTCGGCGGAAAAACTCGCCGAGCTGCGCGACCAATTGCAGCGAAAGCAAAACCTCGTGATCCAGGGCCCGCCTGGCGTCGGCAAAACCTTCGTCGCCCGCCGCCTCGCCTACCTGCTCATGGGTGTGAAGGACGACGCACGAATCGAGATCGTCCAGTTCCACCCGAGCATGAGCTACGAGGACTTTGTCATGGGCCTGCGCCCCGACCCGAAGACCGGCGGCTTTGTCCTCAAGCCAGGCGTTTTCAACCGCTTTTGCCAAAAGGCCAAGGCCAACCCCGGCCAGAGGCACGTGTTTATCATCGACGAGATCAACCGCGGCAACCTCGCCAAAATATTCGGCGAGTTGATGATGCTGATCGAAGCCGACAAGCGCGGCGAACCCAACTCCGTCACCCTCGCCTACGAGAGCGACTCCGCCGCGCGTTTCTCCGTGCCGCCCAACATCTACCTCGTCGGCACCATGAACACCGCCGACCGTTCTCTCGCGCTGGTGGACTACGCACTGCGCCGCCGCTTCGCCTTCGTGGGACTGGAACCCGAGTTCGGCGAGCGCTTCCAAGCCCGCTTGGCGGCACGTGGCTGCCCTGCCGTGTTTGTCCAGAGCCTCTGCACCAAGCTAAAATCGCTAAACGATCAAATCGCAGCCGACATTCGCAGCCTGGGTTTCGGTTACCAGATCGGTCACAGCTACTTTTGCGGAGAGGGCCAGATTGCCGCCCCCGACACCTGGTTACGCGAGATCGTCCGCTTTGAAATCCGCCCCCTGCTGGAGGAATATTGGATGGACGACCCCAAGCGCGCTCGGGATGAGGCCGAAAAACTCCTGAAAACCTAAATCCGGATGGAGACCAACATCCCCATCCACAACCTCTACTACCTCCTGTGTTACGCATGGGACCGCCTAGAGGAGCGGGATCTTATCGACGTCGCGGCCGACACCCCGCCGCGCGATACACTTAACCTGCTCGGCCGCGTGCTCACCAACGGAGTGCGAGCCCTGATTCGGCGCGGCTTCGAACGCGGCTACATCGAGCGCCAGGAGGAATTGGCAGGCCTGCGCGGCAAAATCGTGGTTGGCCCCACCGTGCGACGGCAGCTTGCGAGCTATGGCCGGGCCGAATGCCTCTTCGACGAGCTGGAGCACGACACCCCGGCCAACCGTGTGATCCTCGCCACTCTGGGCTCCTTGGCGCGATCCCCGTTGTTAGAAACCGCGCTCCGACATGAAAGCACGGGGTTGGCCCGGCACTTCCGCGAAGTTCGCGTCATCCGGGCAACCGTGGCCGATTGCCATCGGGTGATGATCCACCGCAACAACCGGCACTATGGTTTCCTTATCGAACTTTGCGCGCTCATCCTCGGCATGTTGCTGCCCGACGAAAGCGGCGCCGAAACCCGTTTCCGTGACTTTGCCCGCGATCACCGCGCTATGGCGGCGCTATTCGAGCGCTTTGTCCGCAATTTTTACTCCCACCATGCCGCCGAGACGGGGCTCACCGAAGTCGTTAAAAAGACCATACCCTGGGCCGGCCAAACTGAGCCCGGGCCGCACGAAGCCCTCTGGCCGGGCATGGAAGCCGACATCTGCCTGCGGCGCGTTGCAGGCCCGCCGCTGGTGATCGACTGCAAATTCTACACCGACGCGCTCAAGGAAAACCAACATGGCCAGGAACGCCTCAGCTCCACGAACCTTTATCAAGTTTTCACTTACGCGCAAAACCTCGCCCACCGCCCGGGTTGGGAGGCGGTCGAAGGCCTTTTGCTCTACGCACAGACCGGCGAACCCTTCGACGTGGCGCGCAGCGTATGCGGTCGCCGCCTCCGCGCCGCCACGGTCAATCTCGATAAGCCATGGCCCGAGATCCACGCACGCCTGGTAGCCGTGGCGAGAACCGTGCGCGACAACACCACACAGCCAGACTTCCCCTAAACGGAACTATCAAGTATAGTCCCGTCATGTTTACCGAGATTTCTTACAAAAACTATCGCGCCCTCCGCGATGCGCGCCTCCCGCTCGGTCCCTTAAACCTCCTCGTTGGCCCCAACGGCAGCGGCAAAACCTCGGTGCTCGAATCCTTGCGCTGGGCCAATGGCAACTTTCCAAGTTTCCAAGAGCTTAAATCCGTAGGAGTGCAAGACTCGTCGCACGTTCAGTTCTGCTACAAATTCAAGGGTGCCTCAAGCTCGGGCACGAGAACATGGACTGTTGCAAATGGACACGGTGGAACAGGTGGCGGTCTCCCTGATGAACTTCACGCCGAATACGGAGCAGCAGTTAAGGGCATCCGCCACTACGCGTTCGATTCCGCTAAGATGCGCAAGCCGGTGACGATTACCGCGCACAGACAGCTTAGTCCTGATGGTGAAAATCTCGCCGGCTTCCTCGACTACATCCGCGACAACGGTTCGGACGCCTTCGAAGCCCTCATCGAGTCACTCCACCGCGCGATCCCCGAATACGACGACATCGGCTTTGACGGTGCGGGCGACGGCAAAAAAATCTTCAAACTTCGCCGCAGCGGCACCAAGCACTTCGTATCCGCCCGTTACTTGAGCGAAGGCACTCTCTACGTCGTGGCCCTGCTCGCCATGGTGCATCAGCCGGAGCTCCCCAGCGTGCTCTGCTTCGAGGAGCCCGACCGCGGTTTACACCCTCGCATCTACCGCGAGGTGAAGGACGCCCTTTACCGCCTCGCCTACCCCAAGGAATACGGCGGCACACATGCGCCAGTGCAGATCATCGCCACCACCCACTCGGCCCACTTCCTCAACGAATTTTCCGACCACCCTGAGCAGATCCTTGTCTGCGAAAAGGGAACCGACCACGACGTCACCTTCCGCAACCTCGGCCAGGACCCGCAAGCCCGCGAAATTCTCGGCGAATCCCTCATCGGCGACGCCTGGGCCACCGGGGCGCTCGGAGGCATGCCAACGATCTCCGTCTAATCCCTCGTGAAATTCGCATTCCTCAGCGAATCCGAGGTGGACGAAGCCGCCCTCGCCGCCTTCTGCGCAGCACGCCTCGGTCGTGAAATCGAACGCGAACCCTGCCGGGCGAGAGTCCGGCGAGGTTGGCCCGCGCTAAGAGAAAGTCTCGGGCCGGCACTCCGATCACTGAAGCACACTGGCGCCGAGTTTATCGTGGTCTGCGCTGACGGAGACGGAGCCGATCCCCACCATCCCGACAACCGCCGGGCTCAACTCGAACGCATCGTGGAGCAGACTGGCATGTCAGCCCGTGTGGTGGTCGCACTCGCGGTGCCGACTATCGAAGCGTGGTGGTTGGCCCCGCAAATGCCCGAACTGCACGAACGCGGCTGGTTTGATCGCGTTCAGACGTATCCGGGCTACCAAAAGCTCGACCTGAAACGCCGCCTCTACGGCACCGACCGCCCGCTCGGTCCAGACATGCTGCGCATCATGCCGGAGGCCGCGAGACATGCCGCAACACACCACGTGCAGCTGGCCACACGGTTTCCGCTCGGGCTTGCGCCCCTCCTGAAAAAATTGGCCGCCATCGAAGCAGACGACGGGGCTTGATCGCTAGGTCGTAAGCGCGACCAAATAACCAAGCGATCACACGCCGTTACCCGGTCCTGAAGCCTGAAGAGAGCGCATTATCAGTAGCGGCTTCGGCGATTTTCCGATGAGCGTTTGACCAGGCTAAAATCAACCCCGACACCGAGGGTGCCGAGTTCTGCGGAATCGATAGGCCCGCCGGTCACCGTAGCGGCGGGAAGGGGGAGCACAGCAGCGGAAACCGGGCGACCAGCGCGGGGACGCTTGGCGGCGGGCTTCTTCTTGACGGAGAGTGTGGGCATGCGCGAAACCATGGACGAAACTAGAAAGAGGCGCAAGATCGCGAAACCACCAAGAGGGCGCCGAGACAGGACGTGCTACGCCGCTTACCTCCCCGCCTGGTTTGGCCCGAAAACTTGCCAACCCCAATCACCCGAAGGGCACGATTTATTCGGATTCAATCGTCCTGAGGCCCGCCGGGTCGGGTTTCCCCCCATCGTGAAATCATCCATGGCGGATTAAGGTGTCGTTGCGCTCAGCCCGCCTGAGGCCGTGCACACTGATGAACCAATCTCCCGCCCTGCTCCTGATTTTGACGCTGATCACCTTTGACTCGCCGCTGCCGGCCCAAGAGCCGGTGCACTCAAGCTACATGCCGGTCGTGCCGACCGAAACCTTCGCCACCACGCTGGCCCGGATGACAGCGGAAAAACCCGGCGTGATGAAACGCCAGCTCGATCTGCTGCAAACGCGTTACGACCTACGGGACGACCCCGTGCCCGTCGTCACCATGTCGCGAGGCAAACCGGTGCAGTCCGGCATCCGGGTGAAATTACTCCCCGGCACCACTTGGGAAAATTTATCCACCCAGACGCCCGAGCAGATACGCGACGCCGACTGTTTTCCGCCCGGCTTCATGCCCTTGCCCCACCCCAACCACCCGGAAGGCGGCATGGTGTTCCCTCAATTCGCGATCGATGAAATCAAGCGCCAGGAGGGCCGAGACCTGACTCGTTTTGATTTGGATTTCGACCTGCCCGATCAATTCCTCCCGGAGTTTCCGGCCGCCATTTTTCTGACCACCCGAACCGACCTCGGCGATGTTTCACAGGGACGGCTTGTGACAATCGACAACTACTTCGAACTGTTCGACGGCATCCTGAATCCCAAGCAAATCGAGGGACTGCGGCTGCTCGTGACGCCGTTTCCCCAGCAGCAATTCAACCAAACCGGCGACCGCCGCTCCACCCGCCCCTCGCGCGGCGTCTCCTGCTTCGACTGCCACGCCAACGGCCACACCAACGGCGCGACTCATCTGGCCGGCGACGCCCGGCCGCAGGCGGTCCGGCATCGCATCGACACGACCAGTTTGCGCGGCGTGAACATCCAGCGCCTGTTCGGCTCGCAGCGCGCCATGAAGACGGTGGAGGACTTTACCGAATTCGAGCAACGCGGCGCCTACTTCGACGGCGACCCCGTCATCGCCACCAAGAAGGGTGTCAACATTCTGGAGCGCGCCACCCAAGTCCACTTCATGGCCGAGTTCCAGGAGTTGCTCGATTTCCCGCCCGCGCCGAAACTCAACGTATTTGGCCAGCTCGATCCTAAGAAAGCCTCCGCCGCCGAACTCCGGGGCGAGGCGGTCTTTGCCGGTCAGGGCCGTTGCGCGACTTGCCACACTCCGCCCTACTACACCGACAACACCCTGCACAACCTGCGGGCCGAGCGGTTTTACAACCCGCGCCTGATCAACGGAATTCTGGCCGGGGCCGACGGCCCGATCAAAACCTTCCCCCTGCGCGGGCTCAAAGACTCGCCGCCCTACCTCCATGACGGCCGACTCCTCACGATCGAGGACACCGTCGAGTTCTTTAATCTCGTGCTCGAAACCAAGCTCACCACCGGGGAAAAGGCCGACCTCGTCGCCTTTCTGCGCGTGCTGTGAGCGTCGCTCCTCCCATGAGCCCTCTGCTTAATCGGCCCCTGATCCGCGCCGGCCTCGTGCTCGGCGCGGGTTTAGGTGGCTTTGCCGACGGCATCGTGCTGCACCAGATTCTCGGCTGGCATCACCTCGTGTGTGTAAGCGCGCTCTGCCAATCCGCCACCGTGGAGCAGCTGAAACTGCAAAACACCCAGGACGGCTTTTTCCATCTCGGTCTCTGGCTGGTCACGCTGACGGGCCTGGTGATGCTCTTTCGCGCCGCGCGCCCCGCCGAAGCGGGCTGGCGCGGACGCATCTTGACGGGCGCAATGCTGGCCGGAGCAGGCCTGTTCAACATCGTCGAAGGCCTCGTGAACCACCAGCTTCTCGGCATTCACCATGTGCTCCCCGGTGATCCGCACCAACTCGCGTTCGACCTCGTTTATCTGGTGCTCGGGATGGTCGTCGCCCTCGCAGGCTTCAGTCTCATTCGCACTCCACGCGGAGCTTGAATCGCACGACTTCGAGTGTACGTGCGCCGGCTAACGCCGGAGCCATGCTGTCCAGAGGGTGCCAATTAGAGTGCCCATAAGGGACAGGTTGATTTCAATCCTAACAAACCACGGCCGGAACCTGTGGGTCGCCCCGCCCAGTGAGTGCGTTGATAATTGGCATCATTGAGGCTACCATGAGCAGAGCATGCCCAAGAAAGCCGCCGACCTACTCGCACCCAAAGCGCTTCGCTTCCTGATGGGCTATCTTGTGCTCGGACTGGCATGCCATGTATCGGAGTGCGTAGGACAAACTAAAGCGGGAGCCAAATCGGATTCGGCGCCCGCAGCCACTGAGACTGCGGATCCCAAAACCGACCCCAATAATTTCGCCAACTATGCCGATATCCTGGCGAAATGGCCCCCCGAAATCGCCGCCGCCGCGCTCACGCTCTCGGAAAGACCTCAAGAAAAATGGTCCTGGATTTACGTGAATGTTAACGAAGATGAAACGGAAGAAATCCGCTGGGATCCTTCCCTTCCTTCCGCCGAGCGCAGTGTTCTGCTCATCAAAAATGGTGCTCCAGCGACGGCCAAAGAGAAAGCCGCGCACGCCGAAAAAATGGAAAAATCCCTCAATCGACGCTCCACCACCCCTGCCGCCAGCCGCCTGGCCCGCACGCGCGCCTGGCTGGAGACGCTGGAGTTTCATCTCGTCGAGGACACCGCGCTTAGCTCGACCTGGCGGGTGGTATCCCGCGACGAAGACTTCGATGATCTACCCGTGCGAGACCGCATCCGCAACCGGGTGTTGGCGGAGCTGCAGAGCCGTATCGTTGTTAGCAAATCCCCTCCAGGATTTCTGGAAATCTCGATGAAAAACGATGGAGACATACGCGCTTACTTTTCCGTGAACCTGCGCGAGGTGGATATTCTGCTCCGGAATGCCCGTCTTCCGGGCACCAATCACTTTTTCCCAGTCGAGCTCAGGGGTAAAGTGCGTGGACGCTATCTTCTGCTCGGCAATATCGATACGGCCTGGAGCACGACGTTTCGAAACTATGCACTAGCGAAGCCAGACGCCCCTGACCCGACCAAGCCCGATGACGTGAACACCGCGACCAAGCCAAGTGGAGTCTCCAGCGAAACCACGGACAAACGAGAGCCGGGAAAATTGTAACCGCTAATTTTCGCTAGGCTTACTTGCGGATCTGATAACCCGCCGCCGTGAGATCGGCCTGCACCTTGGTGAACGCCACGTTTACTTCGTCGTCGGTCAGGGTACGGTCGGGGGCGCGGAAGGTCAGTGCATAGGCCAGGCTTTGCTGGCCCTCGGGCACGCCTTTGCCGGTGTACACGTCGAACACTTCGACGCTCTCCAGCAAGAAGGCGGCTCCGGCGGCGGCACGGGCGTATTTGGCGATCGCCTTCTGCACTTCGCTGGCCGGCGTGGTCGCGGGCACCACCACGGCGAGGTCGCGCAAGGCGGCGGGTTGCAGGCTGAAGGGCTTAAAACTGCGGCGTTCGGCGTCGGCTGTGACCTTCTCCGATACGATGGCGAAGAATCCGGCGTAAACCTTGCCGGTGACACCGAGGGCCTTGAGGTGGGCGAGGTCCACCAAGCCAAAGGTCGCGGTCCAGCCGTGCTGGATGTTGCCCGCCGTGGCGGCGTGGCCGGTCTGCCAGCCTTGGGCGGGCGCGGCGACTAGCGCGGTGGGCTGGCGGTCCAACTCGATGCCGGCAAAGGCGGCGATGATCGCGGCCTGGCGCTTGGCAGTATAGAAATCCGCCGCTTCGCGCGGGCGCCAGCTGCGTTCGCCGGTCTCTTCGGCGATCACGAAGGCGGCGGCCACGCACTCGGAGAGCTGGCCATTGCGCTCCAGAAAGACGCGGCCGGTCTCAAAGAGACGCGAAGCCGAGACGCCGCGCGATTGGTTAAGTTTAAGGGATTCAAGCAGGCCGCCGACGAGGGTGGAGCGGAGGTGCGATTGGTCTTCAACGAAGGGGTTGGCGAGAGCGAGCGCGGCGGTCTGGGCGGACGTAGCCCAAGCGGCGACCTCTTTGGCAGGGCGCAGGGTGTAGTTGACGCATTCGTTAAAGCCCTGTCCGACGAGGGCGGCGGCGACGTTGCGGTTAAAGAGCACGATCGGGTCGTCGTTGCCCACCAGTCCGGGCGACTGGATGACGGAGGTCGGGATTTTTTCGGTGCCGTAGAGGCGCACGACTTCCTCGACCAGGTCGATGGGGCGATCGAGATCGTCGCGCCAGCTGGGAATGGAAAAAGTCCAGGCGGGGCCGCGTTTTTCGGTGGGGGTTTCGTCGGTGACGACGAGTTCGAGGGATTCGAGGGCGGCGCGCATCTCGTCGGCGGGAATCTCGAAGCCCAGTTTTTCGTTAATGTAGGCCGGGGTGACGGTGATCTCGCGCTCCCAGGGAGTGGTGGTGCCGATGCGATGAATTGGACCGGCAACCGTGCCGCCGGCGTGGGCGAGCACGAGGTCGATAAAGCGGTGGGCGGCCTCGTCGAGTGAATGCACATCGACGCCGCGTTCGTAGCGGTAGGAGGAATCGGAGGCGAGACCGAGGCGCTTGCTGGTGATGCGCACGAACTGGCGCTTGAAGAACGCGACTTCGAGCACGAGGTCGGTGGTGTCGAGGGAGACGCCCGAGTTGGTCGAGCCCATGATGCCGGCGATCACGACCGGGTGCTGCGCGTCGGTGATAACGAGCATGCCGGCGGCGAGGGTGCGTTCTTTGCCATCGAGCGTGGTGATTTTTTCGCCTTCGGCGGCGTGGCGCACGACAATCTGGGCACCGGCGAGTTTACGGGCGTCGAACGCATGCACGGGCTGGCCGTATTCGAGCATCACGTAGTTGCCGATATCGACGATGTTGTTGATCGGACGCAGGCCGACGGCGGTGAGGCGTCGCTGGAGCCAATCGGGCGAGGGACCGACTTTTACCCCCGTGATCACGGTGGCGGTGTAGAGCGGACAATCCAGTGGGGCATCGACCCGGACGGACTTGAGCAAATCGACCCGAGGGTCAGCGGAAATGGCAGCGGGAGTGAAGCTGACTGCGGGGTAACGGAGTTCTTTTTTGAACCAGGCGGCGAGTTCGCGGGCGACGCCAAGGTGGCTGAGGGCGTCGGGGCGGTTGGGGGTGATCTCGATGTCGAAAACCACGTCGCCGGCGGGCAGGAGGGCGTTGATCGGCGTGCCGACCTCGGGCGTGCCGGGGAGGAGGAGCAGGCCCTGCGAATCCTCGGCGAGGGTGAGCTCCTTGGCCGAGCACATCATACCGGAGGAGGGTTGGCCGCGGACCTTGGCCTCCTTGATCACGAAGTCGCCGGGGAGAACGGCGCCGGGCAAGGCGACGGGCACGCGATTACCGACATCACAGTTGGGCGCGCCGCAGACGATGGTGCGCACGCCGCCGTGGGCGGAGCCGACATCGACGGTGCAGACGGAGAGCTTGTCGGCGTTGGGGTGTTTGTCGCGGGTGAGGATGTGGCCGACGACGACGTTGTTGAAGGTAGGCGCGCCGGTGCGGAGGACTTGCTCGACCTCAAAGCCGAGGAAGGTGATGGCGCGGGAGATGTCGTCGTCGGAGACACCGGCGAGATCCACGTAGTCTTGAAGCCAGGAGCGGGAGAGTTTCATCGGAGAAAAGAATCGGAAATCGGAAGTTACACAGAGGGCACTAGAGCGGAGGCACGGAGGTCACGGAGGGGAGAAGGCGAGAGCACAGGCAGGGTATTTCTCTGTGCGCTCCGTGAATCCTCTCGTGCCCTCTGTGTAACCTTCTGCTGGTTTGGTTCAGGCGAATTGGCGCAGGAAGCGCACGTCGTTTTGGTAGAAATAACGGATGTCATCGATGCCGTAGAGCAGCATGGCGAGGCGCTCCAGGCCCATGCCGAAGGCGTAACCGCTCCAGACTTCGGGGTCGTAGCCGACGTCCTTGAACACGATGGGATCCACCATGCCGCAGCCGCCGATTTCGATCCACGGTTTGTTGACCTTGGGCAGGTGCGTCGCGCTCAAGTCCACCTCGAAGCTGGGCTCGGTGTAGCCGAAATAGTGGGGGCGAAAGCGCGTCTTGGTGTCTTTGCCGAGGAGCGAGGCGAAGATATAGTCCAGCAGCGCCTTCAGGTCGCGCACGGTGACGTTTTTATCCACGTAGAGACACTCGAGCTGATGGAAGTTGGCCGAGTGGGTGGCGTCGGTGGTGTCGCGGCGATAGACTCGGCCAGGCGAGACGATGCGGATGGGCGGCTGGCCCTTGAGCATGGTGCGGATTTGCACCGAGCTGGTATGGGTACGGAGGAGATATTTCTCGTCTGCCGATTTTTTTGAGACGTTACCAAAACGGGCCGACTCGGGCAGGTAAAACGTGTCCTGGGCGTCGCGAGCGGGGTGGTCGGCGGGAGTGTTGAGCGCGTCGAAGCAGTAATACTCGGTCTCAACCTCGGGGCCCTCGACGACGGTGAAGCCGACCTTGCGCAGGATGCGGGTCATTTCCTCGCGCACGAGGGTGAGCGGATGGTGGGTGCCGAGGCCGCGATCAGGCGAGGGCAAGGTGGGATCGACGGCTGGGCCGAGGCGGGCGGAGAGTTCAGCGGCCTCGATGCGGGCGAGGGCGGCGTCGAGATGGGCCTGGAGGGCGGTTTTGGCCTCGTTGACCAATTTGCCGACGATGGGTTTCTGCTCCTTGGGCACGGAGCCCATCTGCTTCATGAGCGCGGTGAGTTCGCCGTTGGGGCCGACGAAGCGGGCCTTGGCGGCTTCAAAGTCGGGACGGGCGGCGAGGGCCGGAAGTTCGGCGGCGGCTTTGGCGAGGAGGGCGGCGAGTTGATCTTGCATGGGAGAGCAGGGAGCGGGGAGCAAGGGGCGGGGAGCCGGAAGGGAAAAGGATAAACGCGGGCAAAAAAAGAGGACGGCGCCTTATTGAAAGGCCCGTCCTCCGGGGACTGAAAGGAGGCGAGCCGGTGTGGGCTCGCGTTAGATGGGGGCTGTTTAGGCGGCCTTGGCGGCGACCTTGGCCTTCAACGCGTCCTGGGCTTTGACAACCAGGCCGGTAAAGGCGACCTCGTCGCGGATGGCGAGGTCGGACAGGACCTTGCGGTCGAGCTGGATGTTGGCGGCCTTGAGACCTTCGATGAGACGGCTGTAGCTGATGCCATTGGCACGAGCGGCGGCGTTCAAACGAATGATCCAGATGGAGCGGAAGTCGCTCTTCTTCTTACGGCGGGCACGAAAGGCGTATAGCCAGGCGTGATGGACGGCTTCTTTCGCATAGCGGAAGAGCTTGGATTTATTACCGAAGTAACCTTTGGCGTAACCGAGGACCTTCTTCCGGCGACGGCGGGAAGCGGCTGCATTTGTGGCACGAGGCATGTTTTTAGTTTCCTATGTTTGGGCCTGCGGGTCGTCTCGTTAGGATCACCCGCTGGGCGGTTTTGGTTGGTGTGCGACGCTGTAGTTTAATTACAGGCCGAACGGGAGACAGCGCTTGAGCGGCTTGGCATGGCCTTCGGCCACGAGCTTGTCTTTGGAGGCACGGCGTTTGGACTTCGTGCTCTTCGCAGCAAGCAAGTGACGGAAACCAGGCGTGCGACGCACGAGCTTACCGGTTGAGGTGAGCTTGAAGCGCTTGGCGACGGACTTCTTGGTCTTTTGCATGGGAGGGAGGTGAGAAAGCAGAGCGCGGGCGCGGGAGAAGCAAGGGCAAATTCGGGCTGAACGCACTTTTCTCGAAAACGGCATTGACAGTGCGTCCCGCTCTTGGACTTTCCTCCACTCCCGTTTTGGTTTCCTAGCTCAATGGTAGAGCAGTTGACTCTTAATCAATTGGTT
>CANIWJ010000055.1 GCA_947471035.1 Verrucomicrobiota bacterium | reverse complement strand
GTGACTTCGAGGGCGAGCGCGCCGGTTTCGAGACGGAGGCCTTCGGCCCCGTTGATGTTAATCTTCGAGTGTTTCATAATCGAAAGCTTCGCCCATGCCCGCTTCTTCGCGGGTCTCTTTCACCTTCCACTTGGGCGTGTGGGCGGGTTTTTCCAGCTCGGCCTTGCGCAGCGCTTCGAGAGCGGCCTTGCCCGTATAGGGCGAGCCGGGCGTGTGCTTGGGTTTGCCGACCAAATCGAAGTAAACCGGGCACCCATCGAGACCAAACTCCTTGACCATGCCGGACTCCAAATAGCGCCGATACTGCTCGGATAACTTGTCCTCGCGGTTGCAGAAAAGTTTAATGCGGAACGGGCGCACCCCGGTTTGCAGCGCGTAGTAAACGCGGAAGCGCTTGCCGCCGATGGAAGGAGCTGGAACGCGCTCGGCCATGTCGCCTATGAGGGCATTGAGCTTCGCGGTCGGGATGCGTTTATCCAGCGCACGGTTGAGCTGCACCGCCGCATTCAGCATGCGGTCCACCTCGTAGCCGCTCATCGCGGACACGAAAAGCACCGGCGCGCCGGGGGTGAAAAAGAGGCTGGAACGCAGCGAGTTCTCGTATTTGTCGCGGTATTCGCGCTCGGTCTTGTAGTCGTGTAGACCGGCCTCGGGGGCGCAGTCGGGCTCGAGTTTTTTCCTGAAAGCCTCCTTCACCACATCCCACTTGTTGACGATGATGATGATGGGCTTGCGCTCCTTTATCGCCTCGCCGGCGATGGCTTTGTCCTGCGAGGTCACCCCGTCGATGGCGTCGAGCACGAGGAAAACCACATCGCATTTATTGATCGCATCGAGCGAACGCAGGCGGGAGAAATACTCGACCGGCGAAGCGAGTTTAGTCTGCGCCTTGATACCGGCGGTGTCGATCAACCGGAACGCGTATTCCTTGTGATTGCGCCCGAGGAAGGTGAACGGAATCTCGACCGCGTCGCGGGTGGTTCCGGCAATATCGGAAACGATAAGACGCTCGCTGCCGAGGAGGCGGTTACTGAGGGAGGATTTACCCACGTTGGGGCGGCCGATAAAGCACACGCAGAGCGGCGCGTTGGGATCACGCGAGCCGGGCATGAGCGGTTTGCCGTTTTCGTCTACCGTGGCCATGGGCGCGGCGGGGGCCATTTCGGGCGGTGAACCCAATTTTTCCAAAATCGCGGCACGCAGGTCGCCCTCGCCGCGACCGTGTTCGGCGGAAAAGCGGATGGGTTCTCCGAGGCCGAGACGGTAGGCCTCACCCACCTCGATTTTATCGTCGTTAAAGTCGGCCTTGTTGACCACAAGGATGACTTCCTTCTTCGAGCGCCGGAGCATGGAGGCGATCTTGGTATCGAGCGAGGTGAGGCCTTCCAGCCCATCGACGACAAAGAGGATCAAGTCCGCCGCATCGATCGCGAAATCCACCTGTTTTTCAGAGGCCACAGTGAGCGCCGCAGGCGAGTCGCCGCCGCGCAAACCCAGGCCGCCGGTGTCCATCAGGGTAAACGCACCATCGGCGACCTCGGCGGAAACGACGTCGCGAGTGACGCCGGGCTGGTCGTGCACGATCGAGATGCGCGAACGCGTAAGCCGGTTAAAGAGGCGGCTTTTGCCCACATTGGGGCGACCGACGATGGCGACAAGACGTGGCATAAATAGAAAAGCCGTGGAAGATACGCGGCGAATCGGCGGCGGCACAAGCGGGAAGCTTGGGTTTACTTTTCCGGTACCATCAGACTCTCGCGCTCGCTCGCGACTTTGACCTCATCTCCGCTCCGCGCTTGCTCCGTCCCGTCCGCGCCACTCACTCGCACCACCCGCCCGCCATGCTCCAGACCCTGCGCATCCGTAACCTCGCCCTCCTCGAAGAAGTCTCCCTTGATTTCCAGTCCGGCTTTACCGTCGTCACCGGCGAGACTGGCGCGGGCAAAAGCATCCTGCTCGGAGCCCTCGGTCTGCTCGCCGGCGAGCGCGCCGACAAAACCCTCATCCGCCAGGGCGCTCCCGCCTGTGAGGTCGAGGCCGCCCTGTTTTTTGAAAACCCCGCGCGCATCGACGCCCTGCTCGCCGAGCTCGACCTGCCGACCTGCGAAGACGGTCTCCTCCTCCTCAAACGCAGCCTCCCCCGTGAAAAAGCCCCGCGTCTCAGCGTAAACGGCGGCCTCGCCACCCTCGCCGCCATGCAGCGCCTCGGCGAGGCTTGGATCGATTTCCACGGCCCGAGCGAACCCCGCCGCCTGCTCAAGGAATCCTGCCAGCTAGAACTCCTCGACCTCTTCGCCCGCGACCAAACCGAGCTCTCCACCTACCACGCTACCTATCGCGCTTGGAGAGAACTCGTCGCCGAACGCGAACAACTCTCCCACGAAACCCGCCTCGCGCCCGACCAAATCGCCTTCGTCCAGGCCCAGCTAGCCAAACTCGACGCCCTCGAACTCACCGACGATGCCATCGCCGCCCTCGAACGCGACCACTCGCGTATGAGTCGCGCCCAAGAACTCACCCAACTCTGCGGCACTCTGGAAAACGGCCTCGCCGGCGACGACGGCGTCACCAGCCGCCTCGCCGGCCTCCTCCGCGAAGCCCACCAACTCGAACAACTCGACCCCGCCAGCCGCCCCCTCACCGAACGCCTTCACGCCGCCAGTATCGAGCTCAACGACCTCGCCGAGGAACTGCGCGCACTCGGCAGTCAATTCCATTTCGACCCTGAACAGGCCGAACAACTTTCACAAAACATGTCCGCCTGGCTCGACGCCAAGCGCCGCCACGGCGGCGACGTCGCCGCCGTGGCCATCGCCCGCGAGTCGTTGCGCCGCCGCCTCGAAGTCCAGGGCGATCTCGAAGGCGAGCTCATCCGCCTCGATGAACGCATCGCCACCGCCCACCGCGCCGCCACCACCACCGGGCGCGCCCTGCGCACCAAACGCGAAAAAGCCGCCGGCGAACTCGCCCAAGTCGGGGCCAAAAGCATCGCCCGCCTTGGTTTCAAAAAAGCCGAGTTCCAGGTCCGCGTCGTTCCCCTGCCCGAACTCGGCCCCCAAGGCGATTGCGGCGTGGAATTTCTCTTCTCACCCAACGTCGGCGAAGCCCCACTGCCCCTCGCCCGCATCGCCTCAAGCGGCGAACTCGCCCGCGTCATGCTCGCCCTCAAAACCGTTCTGGCCGACCTCGACGGCGTGCCCGTGCTGGTTTTCGACGAGGTCGATGCCAACGTCGGCGGTGAGATCGGCCGCGTCGTCGGCGAACAAATGGCCGAGATCGCCCGCGGGCACCAAGTGCTCTGCGTCACCCATCTCCCCCAAGTAGCCGGCCTCGGCGACAACCACCTCCTCGTCGAAAAAGACCAGTCCGGCGACCGCGCCGTGGTCACCATCAAGCCCATCCACGAAAAACCAGAAACCCGCATCGGCGAACTCGCCCGCATGCTCGGCGACCGCAACGCCAAGAGCGCCCGCGAACACGCGGCCGAACTGCTGAAAAACTAGCCCTCCGCGCCTCCTCGCCTCAGCCGCTCTATCCGCTTACTAGCTCTACCAGCTTACTAGCCTTACTAGCTCTACCAGCACCGCCCGTCCCTCTTTCATGAAAATCAAATCCGCCGAGTTCGAGATCAGTGCCGCCGACCTGAAATCGTGCCCGAACTGGCAGTTGCCCGAGTTCGCCTTCATCGGCCGCTCCAACGTGGGCAAATCCTCCATCATCAACATGCTCACCGAACGCCGCGCCCTCGCCATGGCGTCCAGCGTGCCGGGCAAGACCAAGTTGATTAACTTTTTCCGGGTAAACGCCAACTGGGCCATGGTCGATCTGCCCGGCTACGGCTACGCCCGCGTCGCCACCCAGGATAAACACGAGTTCAACACCGCCGTCGCCGCCTACATCGAGAAACGCACCGTGCTGGCCGCCGTCTTCGTGCTCATCGACTCGCGCCACGAACCGCAGGCCATCGATCTCGATTTCCTGCGCTGGCTGACCGGCTGCGACGTCGAATACGCCCTCGTGTTCACCAAGACCGACAAACAGTCCGCCGCCCAAACCCGCGACGCCGTGGATACGTTTCTCGCCGCCCTGGCCGACTTCGTCGCCGAACCACCGCCCGTGTTCACCAGCTCCTCCGTCACCAAAGCCGGCCGCAAAGAGATCCTCACCTACATCACCGAAACCCTCGCCGCCCGCCGCGGGTAGCCTGGAACTTGCAGCTCGCCCTCCGACCAACCCCGCCAAACGCTTCGCCTTTTTATCATGTCCACCACACCCAATCTTCGCACCCTCGCTGAATACTACATCCGCGGCCTTACCCAAGGCTTCGTCACCGCCGCCGAAGTCATCACCTGGGCCGACGAGGTCATTGTCGCCGCCGCCAAAACCGAGGATTGGATGCTCGATATTTCCACCGCCAGCCCAGAAGACCGCATGGGCGTGCTCCACCACCTCCACGCTGTGCAAGGCACGGTGGACGAAGCCGCCCTCGCCATCCTGCTCGCCGGCAAAGCCTAAGCCCGCTAGCGCGTAACTCCCGCCGTGATCCGCCGCTCCGTTTGACAAGCCCGTCGCCCCTCGCCTCTTCCCTCTCATGTCCTCGCCCAAGCGCGCCGTCCTCCTCGTCAACCTCGGTTCCCCCGACTCCACCGCCGTGCCCGACGTACGGCGCTACCTGAGCGAATTCCTTGGCGACGAACGCGTCATCGACCTGCGCCCGCGCTGGGCCGCCTGGCTGCTGGTCAACGGCATCATCGCCCCCACCCGCGCCCCAAAATCCGCCGAGGCCTACAAGGTCGTCTGGCAACCCGAAGGCTCTCCGCTCGTCATCACCTCCAAGAGCGTGCAGCGCAAACTCGCCTCCGAGCTCGGCGCCGAGACCCCGGTGTATCTCGCCATGCGTTACGGCAACCCGTCCATCGCCTCCGTGCTGGCCGCCATCGCCGCCGACGGCGTCAAGGAACTGCTGCTCATCCCGCAATATCCGCACTACGCCATGTCCTCGTGGGAGACCGTGGTGGTGAAGGTTTACGAAGAGGCCAAGCTGCACGCCCCCGCCACCCGCATCACTTGCGTGCAGCCTTTTTACCAGGACGCCGACTACATCGAGGCGCTTTACCAGGTCTCCCAACCCCACCTCGAAAACAACCCGCACGATTACGTGTTGTTCTCCTACCACGGCATCCCCGAGCGCCACCTGCGCAAGGCCGACGCCTCCCACGCCCACTGCGGCACCACCCCCGATTGCTGCAACAGCTGCTCCGCCGCCCACTCCATGTGCTACAAGGCCCAGTGCGTGAAAACCACCCAGGCCTTCGTGAAGCGCGCCGGCATCCCCGACGGCAAGTGGTCCATCTCCTTCCAATCGCGCCTCGCCGGCGAGCCCTGGCTCTCTCCCTTCACCGACCACGAATTCGAGCGACTGCCCAAAGAAGGTAAAAAACGCCTCGTCGTCTTCACCCCTGCCTTCGTGGCCGACTGCCTCGAAACCCTCGAAGAAATCGAGGGCGAGGGCAAAGAAGACTACCTGCACGCCGGCGGAGAGTTTTTCCACCACGTCCCCTGCCTGAACGACTCGCCCGCCTACGTCGGCTTCCTCGCCGACCGCGTTCGCGCTTGGGCGGGTGGCCAATCCCCCTCCGCCACTCAGGCCGAACAAACCGCCCGCACCCTCGTCTAGACTGGTTTCCGCCTGGCAACAGGGCTGGACCGGCGACTCATCCCTGCGCATTCTCGCAAGCATCGGATTCCCCTTCTCCGATAGCTCCCGACGTTTCCTCCCACCATGGCCACCGCCGCCACGACCGAAACTCCCGCCGTGCTCCTCCTGGATCACGAGGGTCGTATCCGTTCGGCCAATCCCGCCGCCACGACTGCCCTGTCCCGGCCCGTGGAAAAACTGATCGGGGCCCGTCTCGTCGAGTTCCTTAGCTTCGAGGTCGTCGTCACCGAACCCGACATGCTCGCCATCCAGTGGGAAGCCCTCTCCGGAGCCGCCAGCGTACGCCCCCAAAGCGTGCGCCCGTTGGACAAATCCCGCGCCTACCACCTGCGCCTCGACAGCATCAGCTTGGGCGACATCGCCTGGACCGCCACCCTGCTTGCCCTGCCTGACAACACCTCCGGCACGCCCTTCCCCATCTCCCATGCCCTGCAGGATTCGATGCTGCTCGTGTCGAATCGCGGCCTGCTCGGCTTTTTCGATCTTCGCGTAGACCGGGGCGAACTGACCACCTCCGCCGGTTGGAAACGCCTCCTCGGCTACGCCGAGCACGAATTACCCGACACCCTCGCCACCTGGCGCCGCCTGGTTCACCCGGACGATACCGCCGCCACCCCCGACCACGCCCCGCGCCGCCAACCCGCCGGCTCGCGCCCCTTCAGCGTAGAATACCGCCTGCGTCATCGCGAAGGCCACTACATCTGGGTCCTATGCAGCGGCGTGCGTGTCTTCGGCCCCGAGGGCGCATTGCAACGTGTCAGCGGCATCCACCTCGACATCACCGAACGCAAGGAACTCGAAGAAATCAGCCTGCTCAACGACGAGCGCCTTCAACGTCTCTCCACCCAAGGCAATCTCGCCGCCTTCGACCTCGATTTTAACCAAAACCAGCACTGGTTCTCCGCTGCCTGGCACCGCCTGCTTGGTACCCGCGCCGAAGAGGAAGAATCCGCCCTGCCCGAACCCACCCCCTTGGTTTCCGCCCTCCCGCCCGCCGCCCTCGCGGAAGGCATCGCCGGCTTCTTCCGCCCAGAAGCCAACGACAGCGAACAAGGCCAGCAAACCGTCAAACTCAACACTGCCGGCGGCACCGCCCTCCCGGTTATTATTTTTTATCAAACCGAGTTCGCCCGGCGCGGCCAGCTCGGCCGGGTCACCGGTTATGCCTTGCCCATCACCGGCCTGAATTCGCCATCCAACACGACCCCGACCTCGCTGCTCGAAGACGCCCTCGGTTCCCTTGCCGAAGCCGTGATCATCACCGACGCCCGCGGCGGCGTGCTCACCATCAACGCCAAAGCGGCCGCCCTGCTCGCCCTGCCCGCCACGCAGGCCCTTGGACGCCCCCTGGCTGAAATCTTCACTCTAGTCCACCGCCTCACCGGCGAACCCGCCACCGACGCCGTCGAACTCGCCCTCAACGAACCCCGCCCCAACCGGCTCGACGACACCTATTCACTCGCTCCGCACACCCCCGGGCAACCCTCGCGCCCGGTGGTCTGGACCGTGCGTGATTGCCGCAACCCCGGCGGCGCACTCATAGGCTTCGTTATTGTCTTCCGCGATCCCGCAGAGATGTCCCTCACCCCCGAGGAGTTGGTGCGCGCCAATCGTTTCGAATCGCTCGGCATCCTCGCCGGTGGCATCGCCCACGATTTCAACAACCTGCTCACCACCATCCTCGGCGGCGTTTCCACCGCCAAGGAGAACCGTAACTTCAACTACCTCGACGCCGCCGAACAGGCCTGCCTCGCCGCCAAACAGCTCACCCGCCAGCTTCTCACCTTCGCCAAGGGCACCAGCACGCTCGCCAGCCGCCAGGTCGTGGCCCCCGCCGATCTGTTGCAAAACGCCGTGCGCATCGCCGCCGCAGGCAGCACCGTTGTCGTGCGGGTGGACGCCTCGCCCGACCTCTTCCCGGTCGAGATCGACAAGGGCCAGATCCTGCAAGTGGTGCAGAATCTCGTGATCAATGCGATTCAGGCTATGCCCGTTCCCTCCGACGGCCGCGTCACCCTCAGCGCCTCAAACCTCGTACTGGCCGAAAACGAATTCGACGACCTCCCCGCCGGCGGCTACCTCCGTATCGACGTTCAGGATAACGGCGCGGGCATCCCCCCCGACATCCTGCCCCGTATCTTCGATCCATTTTTCACCACCAAGAAATCCGGCACCGGCCTCGGCCTCGCCACGGTGGATAGCATCGTTCGCCGCCACGGCGGCCGCATCGGCGTCGAGTCCACCGTAGGCGTCGGCACCCTCTTCAGCGTTCTTCTGCCCGTCGCCTCCAAGCCCCTGCAAACCGAGACCCGTCGCGCCCCCGCCCTACGCTACGGCACCGGCCGCATCCTGCTCATGGATGACGACCCGCGCATCTGCGAGCTCACTGGTGCCATGATCGCCAGCCTCGACTACACCCACGACATCGCCCGAAACGGCGAAGAGGCCCTCCAGCTCTACCGTCGCTACCTCGCCGTGCAGCGCCCCTATGATGCCGTCCTCCTAGACCTCACCATCATCGGCGGCATGGGCGGCGAAGAATGCTTTAAACGCCTGCTCGAAATCGACCCCGAGGTCCGCGCCATCGTTACCAGCGGCTATGACGACGACGAAATGGTACAACGCTACCTCGACCTCGGTTTCGTCGGCTACATCACCAAACCCTACCGCGTCAGCGACCTCGGAAAAGTATTAAAAACCGTGCTCGCGCGTTAATATTTTAGCGACCGCCCGTGTCGAGCAGCGCCGTGCTCGACCGCTCCAGCTCCTCGCCCGCCGCCCGGTCCGCGCGCCACTCCGCCAGCGCTTCCCGCCAAGCCGTCTCTTTGCCCGCGCCTTGCGCCAGCCAGACCCGCCCGAGCGAACCCACCGCGTTGCGGTAAAACGGATGAGCACGCCCGAATTCCGCCGCCAAAGCCGCAGCCCTCCGCCTCCGCTCCGCCTCCACCACCGGCTCGCGCCGCTCCGCCCAGGATTCGCTTAACCGCACCGCGTGTTCCCGGCCATCCCGAGCATCGAGCACTACCAACCGGTCCAGATTATCGAGCCACACCCGTGATTCCGAAGCGGCCAAAACCGGCAACGCCTGCACCCGCGCCAACCCCGCCGCCGCCGTCTGCCACGCCAGTTCCAGTTCCTGCCCTGCCATCCCGGTAAATCGCGCCCCGTAGGCCGCATTCAACGCCGGACGCGGGGCCTGTCCGCGCAATAATCCAGCCAGAAAAAACCGCCAAGCCAGCGTCCCGCGCGACTCCGCCCGCAACCATTGCCAGACCCCGAAGGCCGCCACCGTGCGTGCATCCCCTGTCTCGGTCGCCGTCTGCACCCCGCCCTGCCAAGTCAGCACCGCAATCAAGGCCGGCATCCATCCCGCCTGCCCCGCCGACCGCCGCCAGCTATCCTGCAAAGCCGCGCGCTCGCCGCTGCTCAACACCGCCTCCGCAGCCCCCGCCACCAGCCAATCCGGAATCCAAATACGCTCCGGCACCACCGCCAGCCCGATCGCCTGCCGGTGCAAAACCCCCTCCGCCAAAGCCAGCAGCCAGCGCCGATCTCGAGCCAGATCCACCGGGCCTGACTTCAGCCAGACCGTGACTACTCCGCCCGGCTCGCTCACTACCCGCCAGGCCGAATCGCCCAATTTCCACTCCAGTTCCGGGACCAACCGCACGGTGATTCCCGCCGGCCAGCGCTCGGGCAAAGCCAGCGAGTCACGCCACCCGGCCCAAGCCTCATCAGCCAATGCCGCCAGCCGCCGGCCCGCCTCACCCTCATAAGCCACGATGTCGAACCGTCCCTCCGCTCCACCATACAGCGCCACTTCACTGGCTTTTCCGGCCTTTTTCTCGACCACCGACGCATCCGGCAACGGAGCCTCCTGCGCCAGCAATCCGCCCGCAAACAGCAAACCAGGAAAAACGGCAGCCAACCACCAAACCCGCCGGTGCGACGGCGTCATTTTCCCGCCCGATCGCGATGGCGATTTCACGGCATACTGACCGCAAGCGCGCCTCCACTCACCCCCAGCTTGGTCGCGCGGCTCAACACCGTCGCCAATTCCGGCGGCGTCTCCCTCGAACTACTTAGCCGGGCCAGCAACGCAGGCACCATGCCCGGGATTTTATGCAACGGCAGTGAGTTCAGATACATCTGGGAAGGCACAAAATGCCATCCGTCGCCCGCTTGGGCGAAGCTCCCTTTGGCCTGTAAAACCAGGGCCTGTTTGATCCCGTTCGACTCCAGCTGACTGACTACGCCCACCTGCAACTCCGTCCCATCCAAACGAAAATTCGGCAGACCCGGAGTCACCAGATCGACCGTCTTGTCAGCCTTGTCCTTTTTAGCCGGTGCGAACGTCTGCGCCGCCCACCCGTTCAAATCTGCTTCGGTAAAAGAGGCCGTCCCACGCGGGGCTTGCAGCAATGCACTCTTGCGCTGCCAACTCCCCCCGCCGGCCGCTCCCTGGATAAAATATACCTTCCCCGACTCCGGCTCCTTAACTGCCGCCGTCACCACTTCGGCTGGCTGCGCGACCAGATATACCGCCGCCAAAACCGCACCCAGCACGACACTGAACATCGCTCCGAAAACGATGCCGAAAAAACCAGGACCATTGGAAACAGGGGAAGCCATAAAAATTTAAATTAGGGGTTAAGGTCAGAAGAAATACACACGCACGCTAAAATCAAAACTGTCCCGCCCGGCGCGAGGCCCGCAGCGCTACCTCCGCGTGATGAAACAACGCCGCATAGGTCGCGCTCAAAACCGCGAACCCAATAAACAGCGTGAAGGTCGCCAGCGGCAACCCCACCACAAAAAGCCCGATCACCGTCAACGTGGGCACCAGCAGCCGCAACCCCACCGCGCGCAACATTCGCACCAGCACCCACGGACGCAAAGCGTCGCGGTAGTCTTCCCGTTTCTGATACAAATAAAGACTCGCCGCCGTCAGAGGCAACGAAAGCAACAGCACCGGCGTCAGCGGCAAAAACGCGAACCACCCCGCCCCCAGCAATCGCAAGGGCCAGGTCAACAACCACCCGGCAAACAGCGGCGCCACGGTAAAAACCAGAAACAAAACAAACGCCGCCACCCCGTTGGCAAACAACCGCCGCCAGTCCTCCCACTCAGGCAAACCAAGCTCCTCGCCCCGCCGCGCCCGGTTCACGATTTCATACAAATAACCACAGGCAAAAAAGTGCGCCACCGGCACCGCCAGCAACACCGCGCCGAGCAGGCACTTCAGGATCCAGGCCGAATCCGAGACCAGACGTTTGCAAACAAGTTCGAGCGTGGGCATTGCAGCGGCGAATAGGATGCCAAACGATCCCCTACGCGATGGACTTCTCAACTAAATTAAATGCCCTGGTGGCCCGCACCGAGACCACTCTCGATCATCTCGTGCCTGCACTCCCGGCCGACGCCCCCGCCGGCCCCGTCCGCATCCACGCCGCTATGCGCCACAGCCTGCAAGCCGGCGGCAAGCGCCTCCGCCCCGTGCTCGCCCTCGCCGCCGCCGAACTCGGC
This sequence comes from Verrucomicrobiota bacterium, assembly GCA_947471035.1. Classification (GTDB taxonomy): domain Bacteria; phylum Verrucomicrobiota; class Verrucomicrobiia; order Opitutales; family Opitutaceae; genus IMCC26134_A. The sequence continues at coordinate 9,154 of CANIWJ010000055.1, read as the reverse complement.
GGCCCCGCCTGCCTCGAAGCCGCCCTCCCCGCCGCCGTTGCCCTCGAATGCGTGCACACCTACTCGCTCATCCACGACGACCTCCCCTGCATGGACGACGACGACCTGCGCCGCGGCCGCCCCACCTGCCACCGCGCCTTCGATGAAGCCACCGCCCTGCTCGCCGGCGACGCCCTGCTCACCGAAGCCTTTGTCATCATCGCCAACGCCTACGCCACCCAGCCAGCCCTCGCCGCCGCCTTGGTGCGCGAACTAGCCGAAGCCGCCAACGCCCGCCGCTTGATCGGCGGCCAGATGCAAGACCTCCTCGCCGAACGCGCCGCCGAGGAAAACCGCCCGCCTGCCACCTCCGCCGAGCTGGAATATATCCACCTCAACAAAACCGCCGCCATGCTCGAAGCCTCGCTCGTCTGCGGCGGCCTCGTCGCCGGACTAGCCCCGGCCTCCCTCGAAACCCTGCGCCGCGCCGGGCGACACCTCGGCCTCGCCTTCCAGATCGTGGACGACGTGCTCGATGCCACCGCCGCCACCGCCGAACTGGGTAAAACCGCCGGCAAAGACGCCCGCGCTGGCAAAGCCACCTATGTATCCCTCCACGGCCTCGACCGCGCCCGCCAACTCGCCGCCGACTCCACCGCCCAAGCCCGCGCCGCCCTCGCCGACCTGCCTGGCGACCCCAGCTTCCTCCTCGCCCTCGCCGAGCGTATGCTCATGCGGCGAAACTAGAGTATGGTAATAAAACCGTAGCCGAGACCATTTGCCCATGTAGGGCGGGCTTGCCGCACCCCGCCGCAATTCGCAAAACCAAGAGCCTATCCGGCTAACCAACTGGGTGAGACGACCTCACCCTACATTTACTCAGCTATAGTTTAATTTAAAATACAATAAACGAGACAATTGCGAAATCAGAGTTTTCCCTTGGCGAGCACGATGATGGTCGTCGCTTGCGAGAAATCTTCGCCGTCCAGTTGCACGTTTTTTTGCAGATCCATGTAGCCCAAGTAGGCCATGCCGCTGTTGAGGAGTAACTGCTTCACCTCGTCTTTGGTTCCGAGAGCCGAGCGCGGAAATTGCGTGCCGACGGCCAACAGGTTCAGTTCGTAGCCCTCCGCCGAACAGAGGTCGCGGATAACCGCTTCGAGCGACTTCTGAAAGAGCACTTGAGTCAGGTATTTCGCGCAAATGCGCCCCGAAAGAATCGTGCTGCGTTGGTCACGCCCGGAGTTGAGGATTTCGTCCGTCGCAGGGCTGTTCAGGATAGTGACAATTTTATCCAGTAGACGATCCCCGGGCGGCAGCGACGCGGTCAGGTATGCGGCCAGGCGGAAACCCAGTTCGTCCTTGAGATTGATGACAATGTTGTCGAATTCATCGGATTTGATCCGTGCGATAAGGGCAGGCTGAAAATAGTCCTCAGGCTGAGTAAAAATAGTGATGTTTTCGTTGTAGATTTGCAGACTGGTCGAATCCAAGAACTCGGTGATGGAAGGGAATGCGTGCTCGTTTCCGAGCATGAGAATGCGGCGACGGACAATTTCTTCCGGCTGCTGCAGGGTATTCTGTGAGGCGGTTAGTTTCCGGGCGGGATCAAAGGCTGCCGCGAGCTCATCTTCGGCCACTACGATCAACCAATCGCCGGCCAGGATGGTCTCTTCCATCGGACAGATAAGTGTCTCGAAGACGCCTTGCTTGAAACGGCAGAGCCCGATGAGCACGCCGCGGTGAAGCCCAAAACAGGCCTGCTTGAAGCTCAGCCCCGCCATGCTGGCTCCGCCGTTTATCTTCAGCGGGTTTACGAAATAAATTTCTTTGCCGGTGAAGGAAAATAGTTCCTCAAATATACGGTAGTAACTCACGTCGATGATGGAGCGGCCGAGCAACCGGTCGGCGATTTCTGGCGGGTGCACGACGATGAACGATCGGTTACCGTTGTTGCTCGCGAGTCGCGCTGCGATATCAGAGCTCGCGATGGTGTTATTCATCTCAACGATGAATTTGACTGGGTTTTTTTCCGTGAGTCGGCGCGCAAGGGTGGCGGTGAAGTCTTTCCATCCCGAGAGGACGAAGAGTATTTTCAGGGCGTTGTTGTCAGCGGCAAAGGGATCGGACTCAGCGCCGTCCTTGAGCAGCAAGACACCCGTGGCGCCGCAGAGGTTAATCCGCCGGTAGGTCTCCTGATTGTAAGTGTCGCCTTGTCGGACGTAGATCTGCAGGCTGGGGAAATAATTTCCTTCAATGATTTCGCGTGCTTTGACCACTTGATCTGAATCGGCGACGAGAATCACCACGTCATAGATGGCGCGGGAGCTGATGGCGCGGTCGTTAATCTCGCCCAGAATGTCCGCCACCATGTCATTGATGTTAATCAGGACAAAATGCTTCGAACGCTTGTAGCCAAGGGTGCCCTTCTTGATGCCCTCGATAAACTGATCCAGCGCGCTCGAAATCAAAGAGATCACGAAGCTCATGATCATGATACCCAAGATGAGTTCGATCAGGGCCAGCGGGATGATCCAACCGGGAAGCTCGCTCAGCTCTTTCGTCTGCATGAAGACGGCGTAGCTATCGTCAAAAGACCCGATCAACGGAATGAAAGCCACCACCACTCCGGCGGCGGCAAGCATTACCACCACTTGTTGCTGTAAAATCGGCGCGACCGCGAAACCGTCTAAAGTGAAAAGCGTGCGGAGGCGGCGGAACAAAGATTTCATGTGAAATAATGTATTAGAAAGAAGGGCTGAATAATCAGTCAGGGAATGTCGGGAAGATTTCCCTATGCGAAATATTAAGTGGGGCGTTGCACCGAATCAGCCGAAGTTAAAATAGTCTTATATCAGGCAGAAAACGGCTCAACTGTCGCAAAGTTAAACGTTTCGCGTCAAAATTTGCCCACGCCCGTCTATTTCAACCGCTCTTCCGCGAACTGCGCGCACAGCGCATGAATCGCCGGGGCCGAATCCATCGCCAGCGCCATCTGAGCCAGTTTCTTGGCATCCGTCATGCGCATATTACGTACGATGTATCGTGCCGCCGGCACCAGCGGAGGCGTCATGCTCAGCTCGTCCACCCCGATGCCAAACAACAACGCGGTAAAAATCGGGTCGCCCGCCATCTCGCCGCACACGCTCACTTTTATGCGCGCACGGTGCGCCTCCACCACAATGTGCCGGATGGTACGCAAAACCGAGGGATGCGTCGGTTCATATAAGTGCGCGATCCGGTCGTTCACCCGGTCGATAGCCAGCAAATACTGGATCAAGTCGTTGGTTCCGATACTGAAAAAGTCGCACTCCTGCGCCAATAAATCCGCCGTCATCGCCGCACTGGGAATCTCGATCATCGTGCCCACCCGCAGGTTTTCATCGAACGCGATGCCCTCGGCGCGCAACTCCGCCTTGCATTCGTCGAGCACCACGTTGGCCCGCCGCATCTCGTCGCGTCCGCTCACCATCGGATACATCAGCAAAATAGTCCCGTGCGCACTGGCCCGCAGTACCGCCCGCAACTGAATTTTGAAGACATCAAGATGGTCCAGACAAAAACGAATCGCCCGGTATCCTAAAAACGGATTTTGCTCCTTCGGAAACAAATGCGCCTGCGAAGCAATGGGTTTGTCTCCGCCCAGATCCAGGGTGCGAATCGTCACTGGCGCGGGCGCAAGCGCCTCGGCCAAGGCCCGGTAAGCCGCGTATTGCTCGTCCTCGGTCGGCATGCTCGACGAACCCAGATAGAGATACTCCGTACGGTAAAGCCCCACCCCATCAGCGTTGTATTCCTTGACCAGCGCGGACTCGTCCGACTTCTCCACATTCGCGCGCAAGGTCAGTTGCACCCCGTCGAGCGTGACCGCTGGCAGACGGTTTGCATCCATCAATCGCTGCTCCTGCGTATGCTTCTGCCGCTGGATCTGGCCGTAACGGAAAAGTGTGCTCTCCGTCGGATTCAGAATGACCACGCCCTCATACCCATCCACCAGCAACTGATCCCCCTGCTGCACCATCGCGGAAAGGTCGCGCAAACCGACCACTGCGGGGATCTTCATCGAACGAGCCACGATCACCGCATGGCTCGTCTTGCTCCCCGAATCGGTCACGATGCCCAGCGCCGCCGAACGATCCAGACTCACCGCATCCGAAGGCGAGATATCATTGGCCACCACGATACGCTTATCCGCCAGCTTGCTCAGCCTCAGCCCCGTATGACCGAGCAGATTTGCCAATACCCGTTGCGCGACATCGCGAATATCCCCACCGCGCTCGCGCAGATACTCGTCGTCGATCGCCTCAAACGCCGCGATGTAACGCTGCGCCACCCGGTCAAAACACGCCTCGATATTCGCCCGCGATTTCTCGAAATCCCGGATCGTCTCCGAAATCAGTGCCTGATCCTCCAGCACCAGCAAATGCGCGTCAAAAATCCGCGCCTCTTCCTCGCCCAAATTTTTTTCCACTTCCACCATGATTTTCTGTACCTGCTGGCGTGTTACCACCAGCGCCTGCTCGAAGCGCGCGATCTCCGCCCCCCACGCCGCCTCCTCCACTTGGTATTCCGGCACCTCCAAGTCGCTCTGCACATAGACAAAAATCTGCCCATAAGCGATCCCGTGCGAGGCGGCGACACCTTGCAGCACGAGTTCAGGCCGGGGACTGGATTCTGCTTCGGACATTGAGGAGTAGCCCGAAGAACCGCTGCTCAAAAAAGCAAACGACGCCGACCGGGGTGCACGCATGACGCCTCGCGCATCCTCATGGGTCAACCCGTTTCCCCGCTCTAAAAACCGCAAACTTACGCCAGTTCCGTGGCTTGCACGAAGACTTCCGCCCCCCAGCCTTCGCGAATCGTCGCCGTGATCGCCGCCACGTCCGCCCCCGCCGGTAAAATCGCAAAACACGCACTCCCGCTTCCACTCATCCGCGCCACTAACCCGTGTCGCTCGCGTAGCCAGCCCAGCATCGCCGGCAGAGCCACCCACTTCGTAAACACCGGCAGATCCAGCGTATTGCCCAACAACCGCTCCAACGGCGCCGCTCCATCCGCCAGCCACCCCGCCAGCCGCGCCTCCTCCTCCGCTGCGCTCGTATACCACTCTGGCCGCGCCGCCAGCGCCTGATACGCCCAAGCCGTCGCCACCCCAAAATCCGGCTTAAACACCAACACCCGCCGCCCCCGCAGTCTGGCCGCCCCAGCCTCTGCCAACGGCTCGATAAACTCCCCCCGCCCCCGCATCACCACCGGCCGCTCGTGCCAAAACAGCGGACAATCCGACCCCAGGCGCGACGCCAGCGCCAGCCTTCGCTCCTCTGGGAGCGTTATCCCACTCAACGTTTCCAGCGCTCGCAGCGCCGCCACCGCATTACTGCTCCCCCCGCCCAGCCCCGCACCGGCCGGCGTGCGTTTTTCCAACTCAAACGCCACCCCTCCCCGCCACCCCGTCTCCGCCGCAAACGCCGCCGACGCCTTCAAAACCAGATTAGCACCGTCCATCGGCACCCCTTTCGCATCGCACGTCAGGGTGAACCCCTCCCCGTCCTCCACTCGCGTCGCCCGCAGCGTATCGCCAAACGCAAGCTGGCTCGTCACCGATATCAAATCGTGAAACCCATCCGCCCGCCGCCCCGTGATCGCGAGCGAAAGATTGAGCTTGGCCGGACTGAAAAGCGTTACCGTGTGCACGCCCCCAACCCAAACACTCCCCGCCCCGGCGAAAACCCATTTCGCACCGCCCCGCCTTTTTTCTTCCCTCCCCGCCCCACCCGCCGACACTCCGCCCCATGTCCTGCGACCTCATTCTCGCCCTCGACGTCCCCACCCGCGAAGAAGCCGCCCCCCTGCTCCGCCAGCTCCGAGGCGAACTGCGCTGGGTTAAAATCGGCCTGCAAATGTTCACCGCCTACGGCCCCGACTACGTGCGCGCCGTCGCCGACGAGGGCTTTAATGTCTTCCTCGACCTCAAACTGCACGACATCCCCAACACTGTCGCCAAGGCCGTCGAATCCCTCGCCCCTCTCCCCATCGGCATGCTCACCCTGCACACCGGCGGCGGCCGCGAGATGATGCAGGCCGCCGTCAAGGCCCAGCAAACCACCCGCCCCGACCTCCTCCTCCTCGGCGTCACCGTGCTCACCTCCATGGACGCCACCGAACTGGCCAACATCGGCGTCGGCGGCACCCCGGAGATGCAGGTCGCCCGCCTCGGCTCCCTCGCCGCCTCCGCTGGCATGAAGGGCCTAGTCTGCTCCCCCCTCGAAGTCGGCCTCCTCCGCCGCATTCTCCCCGCCGGCGTACAACTCGTCACCCCTGGCATCCGCCCCGCCGGCGAATCCGGTGGCGACGACCAAAAACGCGTCCTCACCCCCGCCCAAGCCGCCGCCGCCGGTTCCAGCTACATCGTCGTCGGTCGCCCCATCCTCAAAGCCCCCAACCCCGCCGCCGCCGCCCGCGCCATCCTCGCCGACTTAGCTTCCGCCTGATTCTCTCCGCCTCCCCGCCCCCACCTACTCGCTCCCCGCTCTTATGTCCCGCACCGCAGTCATCCTCCTCGCCGCCGGCAGCGGCCGCCGCATGCAAGGCGCCGTCGCCGATAAGATCCTCAAGCCCCTCGCCGACCGCCCCGTCTTCGCCCACTCCGTGGCCGCCTTCCTCGAAAGTGGCGTGGCCGATTTCTTCGTCATCGTCGCCCGCGACCAGGCCCAGTCCATCGCCCTCTCCGCCTACGCCCCCACCCCCGCCCAGTTCGTGATCGGCGGCAAAGAGCGCCAGGACTCCGTGCAAAACGCCCTCGCCGTCCTCCCCGCCGACATCGCCTACGTCTTCATCCACGACTGCGCCCGCCCCCTCGTCCGCCCCGAACAACTCGTCGCCCTGCACAAAATCGTGCGCAAGGAGGACGCCGTCGTGCTCGCCCACCGCGTCACCGACACCGTCAAAAAACACGCCGACACCGGCCTGCTCAAAACCCTCGACCGCGACCGCCTCTGGGCCATGGAAACGCCCCAGGTTTTCGCCCGCAAACTCATCACCGAGGCCTACGCCAAAGTCGCCGCCAAAGAACTCAGCATCACCGACGACGCCTCCGCCGTTGAGCTCCTCAAGCACCCCGTCGCCCTGCTCGAAAACACCCATCCCAACCCCAAGCTCACCACCCCCGCCGACCTAGCCTACGCCGAGTTCCTGCTCGCCCAGCCCACCCCCGCCTAGGTCCTATTACTCCCCTACGTCCCCTTAGTCCCATTCTCATGCCCTTCCGCATCGGCCACGGATACGACATCCACCGCACCGTCGCCGGCCGCCCTATGATTCTGGGCGGCGTGCACTTCGCCGAATGCCCGGTCGGCCTCGACGGCCACTCCGACGCCGACGCCCTCACCCACGCCATCTGCGACGCGCTGCTCGGTGCCGCCGCCCTGCCCGACATCGGTCACTTTTTTCCGAATACCGATCCGGCCTACAAAAACATCGACTCGCAAATCCTGCTCCAGCGCGTGTGCGCCGCCCTCCGCGAGCGCGGCTACGAGATCGTAAACCTCGACGCCTCCCTCATCTCCGAGCGCCCCAAGATCGCCCCGCGCCTCCAGGAGATGCGCCACCGCCTCGCCGCCAGCGCCGGCCTCGCCGTTGACCAAGTCGGCCTCAAAGCCACCACCAACGAAGGCTCCGACGACATCGGCCGCGGGCTCGCCCTCGCCGCCCATGCCGTCGCCCTGATCCATAAACTTTAACCCATGCGCCCGCTCCGCCTCCTGTTCGTCTTCGCCTCGGCCCTCGCCTTCCTTGCCCTGACCGCCTGCGCCCCGCGCGAGACACCCGTCCAGACCGGCATCCGCACCCAGACCCTCCACCGCACCGTCGGCCCCGACCCCGCCAATCTCGACCCCCACCTCGCCTCCGCCCTCGGCGAACTCCAGATCCTCTCCGCCCTCTTCGAAGGCCTCGTCGCCGAGGAACCCGTCACCCTCGCCCCCATCCCCGGCGTCGCCCGCAGCTGGCAGGTCTCCGCCGACGGCACTACCTACACCTTTCAACTCCGCCCCGAGGCCCGCTGGTCTGACGGACGCCCCCTAGTCGCCGCCGATTTTGTCGCCTCCCTGCGCCGCGCCCTCACCCCGGGCCTAGGCGCGCCCAATGCCGAGCTTCTCTACCCGGTACTTAACGCCGAGGCCTACCACAAGGCCCGCCTCACCGATTTCTCCGCCGTCGGCATCACCGCGCCCGATCCGCAAACCCTCCGCATCGTCCTCGAATACCCCTCCGCCCACTTCCTCTCCCTGCTCACCCACCCCGTCTGGTTCCCCGTCCCGATCCACGCCATCGCCGCCGCCGGTCCCACCGACGCCCGCAGCAACCGTTGGGCCTCCGCCCCCGCCACCTTCGTTGGTAACGGTGCCTTCACCCTCCAGGAATGGCGCGCCGGCCAGGTGCTCGTCGCCGCCGCCTCGCCCACCTACTGGGATGCCGCCACGGTCAAACTCCGCGCTGTCCATTTCCACGCCTTTGATAGCGTGGACGCTCAGGAACGTGCCTACCGCGCCGGCCAGCTCCACGTAATCGACGCCCTCCCCGCCGGCCGCATCGACGCCTGGCGCGCCGAGGCCCCCGAACAACTCCGCACCGACCCCTTCCTCGACGCCTACTTCTACCGCTTCAACACCACCCGCCCCTACCTCTCGGACATCCGTATCCGCCGCGCCCTTTCCCTGGCACTCGACCGCGAGCAATTGGTCAGCGCCCTCCTGCGCGGCGGCCAGCGCCCCGCCACCTCCTTCGTCCCGCCCGGCACCGGCGGCTACAACCCGCCCGCTATCGTCCGCCACGACCTCGCCGCCGCCAAGGCCCTGCTCGCCGAGGCCGGCCACCCCGACGGCCAGGGCCTCCCCGTATTCGAACTTCTCTACAACACTTCCGAAAACCACCGCCGCGTCGCCGAGACGGTGCAAAACCAGTGGCGCGCCCTCGGCGTGCAGACCCGCTTGATCAACCAGGAATTCGCCACCCTGCTCGAAGCCCGCCGCTCAGGCGATTTCCAGATCCTCCGCTCCGGCTGGGTCGCCGACTACGACGACCCCATCAGTTTCCTCGCTCTCTTCACCGGCCAGAGCGCGCAAAACTTCACCGGCTGGAGCGACCCCGCCTACGACCGCGCCCTCTACCAAGCCGC
>CANIWJ010000054.1 GCA_947471035.1 Verrucomicrobiota bacterium | reverse complement strand
CGCCTGGTGGTCACGACTTTGGGAGAAAATCCTCTCCCCCTTGCCCAACTGCAATGCAGTAGAAAACCGCCCCGTCTTCTCACCCTGATTTTAGACTCCTACTGCACGTTCTCGGCTAAGCCGGAACCATGCAGTCGAGCGGGTCGCATCGAGGGGATCTGTCGGCACCTTTCAGTGGCTCACTGCGCCCTACGCAGCCCCCCTTGCGGGCACCCGCGTCGTGCGGCCCTGCAGGCCAGCGCCCCAAGCGGAGCTGCCATCTCCGCGCTGCCGCGCTGCGTCCTAGTAAAATACTCTCCGAGTATTGTTCGCCCTTCGGGCTCACCCTATGCCTTCGGCTCCGGGCTACGCCATCTCCGTTTCGCTCCGTCCTTGGTCGTTCACCTCTGAAATGCGCTCGACATCTCGCCTCGCTGCTCGCCTTCGACTGCATGGCGCCGGCTGAGTGCGGTCCTCCGAACCTTCCGGACTCTGTGAGCTCGGATCGGTATGAGGGCTGTGTAACCAATTCAAAAAATAGCCCGATACAAACTACCAGGGTTTTGGCTCATTTTTAAATGTACAAAGTCTCGGGGCGACTTGCCTTCGCGGAAGCGTAGGCACCGAGAAGGATCGAGGTGCCTGCGACGGCGTGGTGGGCGTCGAGGCGGCAGGGCAAGCCGCTTTGCACACACGCGACCATGTCGGCTACGGCGCGGTTGTAGAAGATATTCGGCTCGGTGTCGTTGTGGTGGAAATGTTCGGTGCCGAAGTCGGGTATCGCGACATTGCCGTCGGGCGTGACGATCCGGCCGAGCGATTTGCTGGCGCCGATGGGGCCGAAGTAGAGTTCCACGAGTCCGTTTTCGCAGACGGCCCGGAGGCAGGGTTGTCCCTCGCCGACGCCGGGACCGGAGCGCAGGTTGAGAACAAGTCCGTCGTCGAAACGGATATCGGCTAGGATGGAGCGCTCGGTGCGCACGCCTTGGTAGTCGCCGGCGTCGGTCCAATCCACGGCGGCGAAGACGGATACGGGGCGGCGGGGTTCGAGGGCGAAGAGCGCGGCGTCGATGAGGTGCGGGCCGAAGTTAATGAAGCCGGCACCGCCATGATAGAGCTCGACGGTGCGTGGTGCGCCGCAGGTTTTAGCGTGGAGGGCGGAGCGGAACCACTCGAACCATTTTCCATAGCGACGCTGGTGGTTGACAAAGACACGCACGCCGGCGGCAGACGCGGCGGCGGTGATTTTAGTCATCATCTCGGTCGTGACGGCGAAGGGCTTTTCGACGAGGAGAATCTTGGCGCCGGCTTCGATTGCGGCGAGGCACATGGCTTCGCGGTCGGGCGGGAAGGCGCAGATGCTCACCCAATCGGGACGCTCGGCGGCGAGCATTTGGCGGTAGTCGGTGTAGGCTTGGGTGCCGGGGAACTCGGTGCAGAAGTCGTCCACGTTTTTACGGGAGCGGCTGGCGGCGGCGACGAGTTGCACGCCGGGCGTGCGGCGCAGGGCGATGGCGTGGGCGTAGCTGACAGAGTTGCAGCCGCCGCGGGTTTCGTTGAAGGGGCCGCAGCCGATGATGGCGGTGCGAAGGGTAGGGGAAGACATGGCGGGAGTTACAGGTTGGGGGAAATCAGGCCTTGTTTAAGAGCCGTAACCATTCATTCGAGAGGGTCGTATCGTGGTAATCTAGCGGCATCTTTCAGAGGTTCACTTCCAGCGAAATACCCTCTGGGTATTCCTTGGTCGTTCACCTCTGAAATCTACTCGCCATCTTACCCCGCTACTCCGCCTTCGACTGAATGGTTGCGACTTGGGACCAGTCGAAAACGACGGAGAAAAGCTGGCGGGACTGGAGTCCGGCGTAGGCTGCGGCGGCATCGGCGGGAGCGGCGACGCGGTCGATGAAATCGGAGGCGCGGATCGAGCCGCGGCGGAGTTCCTCGATGACGCGATGGCGATCTTCGATCCCGCGGTCGCCGGAGGCGATGGTGGTGATGCCTTCGCTAATCTGGCAGCCGTGGGGATTGAGCGGCACGTCTTCGAGGTAGTTGGCCTGCCAGATCAGGCGGGGCCAGTCGTGGGCGAAGAAGTGGACGGGTTCGCGCACGTATTGGCCGGCGGGCATCTTGGGCTTTTGACGGACGAGTTGGTGGGCGAGTTTGACGCCGGGAGTAGAGCCGGAGGCCTCGACGACGATGTCGGCTCCGTAGCGGGTGAAGAGCAGGGCGCGGTCGAGGGTGTCGGGTTGCGCGGCGGTGATGGCGATGGCGGCGCCGAAGCGGCGGGCACGGGCGAGGCGGGATTCCTCAAGGTCGATCACACCGACGCGGCAACCGGCGGCGACAAGCCAGGCGGCGGAGAAGGCGCCGATCATGCCCTGGCCGATCACGAGCGCGGTCTCGCCGCGTTGCGGGCGGGCGGAGGTGACTCCGCGGTAGGAGATGGAGGCAATTTCGGTGACGACGTAGTCGATGGGATTGGCACCGTCGGGGAGCAGCACGGGGCGCTGGTCGATGTCGGTGGCGAGCACCTGGTGGCTGGCGTGCGCGCCGTAGAGCGCCTTGATGTCGGGATTGCTGCGCGGGTTGATCGCGCTGACGAGATCGCCGACCCGATAGCCACGCGCCTGCGGGCCCACGGCGATTACGCGGCCGATGGAGTTGTAACCGGGCAAGTAGGGGAACTGATCGGCGGCGCCGTAGTGACCGGCAAGCATGCGCAGCTCGGTGCCGGGGGAGACGCAGGTGTAGAGTGTTTCGGTGATGATGTCGGCAGGGCCGGCTTCGGGCAGGGAGTGGCTCGTGAGCGAGACCTTACCGGGGGCGGTGAAGAGCAGGGCGGAGGCTTTGGTGGGTATCATGGTGGAAATACGCAGACTGAAGCGGGCGGAGGTTGACGCGATGGATTCGTTGCGGGAACGTTCCGCATATGAAGGCCAAACGAATCGGTATCGTGGAGCTGGCGAAGGCGTGCGGGGTGTCGAAGACGACGGTGTCGGCGGCGCTCGGGTCAACGGGACGGGTGTCGGAAGAGGTGCGCCGAAAAGTGAGGACCGAAGCGATGAAGCGCGGTTGGAAGCCCGATCCGCATTTGTCGCAGCTGATGGGTTACCTGCGCCAGACGCGGCGGGTGGCGACGACCTGCAATCTGGTGTGGTTGAATACGGCGACGGATCCGAGGCGCTGGCATGACCTGCCGTGGTTCGAGGGTTACCTGCGTGGGGCGCGACGGCGGGCGGAGGAGTTGGGCTACGGGCTCGATGAGGCTTGGACGCGGGCGGAGGGGCAGTCTGCTCCGGCGCTGGCGAGGCAATGGCGGGCTCGAGGGGTGGCCGGAGTGCTTGTGCCCTTGCCGCAGGACGAACCGGTGCTGCGAAAGCTGGTGCGTGCGGATTTTGCGTGGGTGGTGATCGACGAGGCGGAGTTGGCGCCGCCTTTTCCCCGCGTGCAGGCGGACCGGCATGGCAACCTGCGTCAATTACTGGATGAGGCGGCGAAGTGCGGTTATCGGAAGCCCGGATTGGCGCTCGATGCTTACGTGGACCGCATCAGTGCGCACAGTTACTCGTCGGCCTATCTGGGCTGGTGCCGCATGCAGGGAGTTGCGCCGCGTATCATTGATTTGGATGCGAGAAATGAGGGGGGGACGATGAAGAGGTTTTTACGTGAGGATCAGCCCGATTTGGTGATCGGCAGTGACAACCGTCTGGTGCGCTGGTGTGAGGAGGCAGGTTTTCCCGTGCCGGCGAAGGTGGGTGTGGCGCATTTGAACCTGGCGGACGACGTGCGCGGCTGGGCCGGCATTGGGCAAAATCATGAGCAGATCGGGTCGCTGGCGGTAGATCAACTGGCGGCGATTTTGACGCTGCGAGAGTTTACATCGACGCCGAGGCGCACGGTGCTGGTGCCGGGGGAGTGGCGAGTGGGGAGCACAATGCGCCGCGCGTGACGCGACGGAAGCTTACGGCGCGGCGGAAGGGAGAGGGTGTTTTTTAAGCTGCCAGTCGCGGAGGGAGGCGGCGGGGGGAACGGGGCGGGGGGAACGGGCGGCGTCGGCGAGGGGGGAGAAGCGGTTGTCTTTTTCCGCTTTGCTCGATGGGACGCTTTCGAGCGTGAGCTTGCCGTTGCCGCCGAAGGTGTGGTTGCCGATGACTTCCCAACCGGTGCCGGTGGGAGTGTTTTTGTAGAGAGGCTGGGTGGCGACGGAGAGAATGAACTGGTTGCCGATGAGTACGGTGCGGGTGGTGTTGGCCAGGGCTTCGACGCCGGGGCCTTTCTGGACGGTGAAGCGATTGTAGGCGATGACGGTGCCGTCCACGGCGCCGCCGAGCAGGACGGCGGTTTGGGGAGAGAAAATGTCGTTGCCCCAGAAAACGTTTCGCGGACCGGTGGCGCCGTGCTGGGTCTCGGGCTTGCTGGTGTAGATGCCCCAGCCGTAGGAACCGGAGCCGGTGCTGGCGTCGATGCGGCAGTTCTCGACTAGGTTTTCATGACACCAGCCGGAGTGCCAGTTGGCGTCGCTCTGCTTGAAGTCGGAACGGCTGAAAACATTGCCGGCGGAGGACCAGTTCACGACGGGCGCGTGGCGCAGGCGGGTGGTGCGGACGTTGTCGATGAGGCAGTCGAAAGATGTGCCAACGCCGAGGTAGGACGTGCCGCCACCGATCTGATACCAACCGTCGTCGAACTCGCTATTGACGACCTCGCATTGGAGGGAGCTCTCGATGGCGATGGGGTTGCGGCCGGCTTTGAGGATACGGACATCGCGGGCGTGGCAGTCTTCGGCGAATTGGAAGAGCACGCCATGGGTCCAGATTTGTTTCGTCTGGCGGAGGGTGAAACCTTCTACGCCTGAGTCGCGGATGGGGAAGCGGGCATCGAGGCGGGCGTTTTCGGCGATGGGGAAATCGATGCGGAGGGGGCGATCGAGGACGACGGAGTCACCTTCGATGGCGGCGACGCGGGCGAAGTTGATGCGGTTAAAATCGGGTACATTGCCGGTGGCTTTTTTCCACTCGGGCGTGGGGAAGACGGTGATCGTCACGGAGTCGCCGGGCTTGAGTGCGCGGGCGGCGGCGGGCGGGGTGTTTTTTTGGTCGATGAATGGGAGATCCTTGGCGCGCGGGAAAGATTCGCCACGGGCGAGGCTGATGCGGGTGGTGCCGCGGGGGGCGTTGGCGTCGAGGGGCCAGCGATACCAACTGCGGTGGGTCCACTGGTCGCCGATGAAAGTGAAAGCGGCGTCGTGTTGGGTGAGGCGGCGCTGTCCGTCGGGCCGGTAGGTGGCCTCGACGTCGAGATTGAGGGTGGTCGAGGCGCTGGTGCCATCGGTCCATTCGACGCGGGCGGTAAGGGTGAGCGGGCCGGCGGCGGTGGTGATGCGCCAGAGCGGGAGGTTGAGGTTGAACGGGCCGCCTTCGTCTTGCTTGCGGGTGCCGACGACTTTGCCGTTGTGGGAAAGGGTGATGAGCTTGAGTTGGCCGGGCGGGGCCTTGTCGGGATAGCTGCTGTCGCCGGGGCCGGGGTAGGCGTGGACCTCGATGCTGGTGTCGAGGCCGACGCGGTCGCCGTTTTTCAGGCCGACGAAACGAATGTCGCCGGGGTTGAGGCCGTAGGTGAATTCGATAGTGGTGAGGTCGCGACCGGCACCGCGAATCCAGACGCGGTTGGCGGTGATGCAGAGCGGTTCGGAGAGTTGGTAGGAGCCGGCGGCGAGTTGCACGATACCGCCGTCTGGGCTGGCGGAGGCGGCGGCGATGGCGGCGCGGATGGCGGCGGTGTCGTCTTGGTTGTCGTCGGGCAGGCCGCCGTGGTCGGAGACCTTAACGATGAGGGCGGGGGTGGGGCCGGAATGGGCGCCGGCTCGGCGGAAGTCGGGGTAGAGGCGACCATCGGGACCGGTCAGATCGGCCTGGGCGAAGAGTGCTGGGAAGGCGAGCGCAGGGAGAAGAGACAGAGCGGCAATACGCAGGGAAAGTTGGGGCAAAGGCATAGGTTTGGTGTTCAATAAGCCTCCGCATCGTGGGAAGGCTAATGTTGGGTTGCTGGACGCGTTGATTGAAGCTGGTGCAGGTGAATCAATGAGAGGAGGAGCTGGTTGCCTGCGAGGTGAGGGCGAGGCTTAATTCGACGGCGGTTGATCCGGCTGGTTTGCGGGGGTGATGCGCACACCGGTGAATGTGGCGGTGCCAGCAACGGTAGCGGAGCCGCTGTTGATGAATAAACCGTAATGCATGCGGCGGTCTAAGACGGCCGGGGATTTGTAGTCACTGGCGTTGGTGTCGAGCGTGTCCTTATACATGTCGACGCGGGTGAGTACGGTCCAATCGGTGGCGGCGGCGGGGGTGGCGGCGGTGGAGCTATAAACGGTGAAAACAAAGCCAGTGCGTTGAATGCGCAGCCAGACGGGGGGCGCGAGGGTGCCGGCCTCTTTCTGCACGACCGGACGGCCGTGGGGACTGTCGTTGCGGTTGCTGCTGCTGATTACGCGTCCGTAGGGTTCGACCCAGATGAAATCGGTGAGGGTGGCCTCGTCGTCGGTGATCATCAGCCCGACCTGTTGATCGCTGCTGGACTTGATGAAACGGGCGCGGATTTCGCCGTCGCCGTCGAGCGTCTGGTAAACGAAACGCCGTCCGCTGAGGGCCAGCGAACTGTGGTATTTTTCCCAGGCGATGCCGCCGCCGGAAATCGTCCACGTATCGGTGCCCGGAACGTAGGATTGGGTGCCGGGGATGGATACGATGCCGAAGTTTCCGGCTTTCCATTTGACGGGCAGGCCAGCGGGCTGGACGGGCCATTTGTCGCCGCCGAAATTGGTTTTCTCGGAGGGATCGACGACTGTAATCAACTCGGAATCGGTCAAAAGATCGGGGGCGGTGGCGGTGAGCAGGACGCGTTTGTCGCCGGCGGCACCACCGGAGCCCGTGATGGTGAAGGAAGCGCCGACCGAGCCGGCGGGAATGGTGACGGAACCGGGTATCGATATGCCGGAAACGGAGGCGGAGAGGGTGACGATGAGAGGAGCCTCGGTGGAGGATTTGACGCGGACGACCTGGGCGGTGGTGGTGCCGCGCGCCTTGGAGACGGTGCGGCGGTCAATGACCAAGACGAGGCGTGGAGTGGAGGCGTTTTTTCGCTGCCACTCGTAGATCGAAGCGGCCTCGGGTGTGGTGGCGGCGGCGGGTGGTGTTTCGGCTGGATAAAAGCGGTTATTGTGCGCGAAGGCGGGGGCGGAGTCGCCCTCGTAGAGGTAGCCGTTGGAGCCGTAGATCTGGTTGTCGGTCACGGTCCAGCCGGTGCAGGTGGGATCCTCGAACGAAATGAACGGGAGCGAGGTGATGGACTGGAAAATGTTGCCGCGCACGATGGCGTCAAATGTGCGGTCGGCGACTCGGAACGCGGGCTGGCGCTCGCGGTCGTCGGTCTTGAGAACACGGTTGTAGGCAAAGATGAGGCCTTCGTTGATCCCGCCGAGTTGAACCGAGCCCATGCCGGTGTTGACGCGATTGTTGTAGAAAACATTGCGCGGCCCTTCGACGCCGTGACGGAGGGTGGCGGCACCGTCGGAGGTGTAGGCGGCGAGCCCGCGGGTGGAGGCGGGGTCGATCCCAGTGGTCGAAAAGGTGCAGCCCTCAATGAGGTTGTCATGAGGGAAGCGGCCGTGGAGTTGAGGGGAGCAGATGGAGCGGCCGCTGAACGTGGAGGCGCGGATGACGCTGCGGTTGGCGAATTGAAAAACGGCCATGTGGCGAAGGTCGGAGGCTTGGACGTTGTCCATGAGCGCGTCGGTGCTGGCGAGCCAGCCGAAGTAAGCGGTGCTGCCGCGATTGATATCGGCCCAGGTGCCCTCGAAGCGAGAATCGCACACCTCGAAGCGAGTAACGGTGTTGAGGACGATCGGGAAGTTGACCGCTTTCAGGATGCGGATGTTTTTGACCCAGGAGTTGGCGGCGTTGTCGAAGCGAACCGGGTCGAGGGTGATTTTGCCGTCGAGTGTTTCGATGGAGAGGTCTTGCACGCCGCAGTGTTCAAGAAAGGGCTGGACGCGAAGCCTTGATTCATCGTCCACGAAGAAGTCGTGGGTGGCGGTGCGGTCGAGGGTGATCGTGTTCGCGGTGGAATCCACGGCGACGACCTTGCCGTAGAGGACGCGGCCGACGTGTTGGAGGATATCGTCGTAGATGACGTGGTTGTCGGGATTGCTGAAGCGCAGCGACATAGTGGTGAGGGGCGCTTTTTCCTTCGTGTTCACGGTGAGGAGACGCGTCCAAGAACCGACGGTGTAGCCCGTCACCGAGGAAACGCTTAGGGTGTTTCCTCCCCGTGGGAGCATCGCGGTGAGAAGCTGTTGATTTGAATACCCGGCGGTCGACTTAAGGTGGATCAACGCCGAGTTCTTCGGGCTGGGGGCGGCGGGCAAAGCGAGTTTGATGAAGGTGGCGTCGCGTCCGTCGCCATCGATCACGACCTGGTTATTCGAGAAGACGATGGGAGCGCTGAGCAGGTAGGTGCCGGCGGGGAAATAGAGGATTGTCTTATTGCCGGGGGTGGTGGCTTGGGCGGTGGCGGCGGCCACGGCGGTGGCGATCGCGGCGTCGTCGTTGGTCACGCCATCGCCGGTGGCGCCGTGATCGCGGACATTAAAAACCGTGTAGGTGGCGCGGACGGTGGTGTCGTTGATATCGGGGATGCCGTCGGTGACGCCGACGCCGGTGAAGTCGGGATAGACGATGCCATCGGGGCCGACGACATCGGCAGCGGTGAGGCGCGAGGTTTCCCAGGGGCGGATGGTGTATTGGCTGGGCCAGGTGGTGAGGTCGGCCGCGTGGAGCGCGGACGGGAGGAGGGCTGCGAGGGTAATCAGGGCAGCGAGGAAAGGGCGGGAGTTGAAGAGGGGTATCATGGGGCTGTGACCTTGACGCGGGCGAAGCGTTTGGCGGGCGTTGCGGTGTCGTCGGTGATGGTGACGCGCTCGAAGGTGGAATCGAGGGAGGTGACGCTTGCGGTGGCGGAGGGGTTGATGGCCCACGAGGCGAGGGCGTCGCTCCACTCTACGGCGTAGGTGATGCCCGGTGTGGAGGCGGCCTTGCGGCGGATGAAGGTGATCTGGAGTTTACCGGCGTCGCCGCCGGTGCCGATGCTGACGTAGGGCAGACCGGCGGTGCCGCCGGAGGTGAGGACGGAGGCGTTGGGGGTGGCGAGGGTTGCGGCCTGGCCGGTGTCGGAGCCGAGCATGTTGAAGGCGTATTTGAGGAGGTTGGGTACGCCGTCGCCGGCGGGGGTGGCGGTGTCCTGCGAGCCGTCGGGGGCGAGGCTGTAGGTGGAGCGGAAGGACTGGAGGCCGTTGTAGGTGGTAGCGGAGGCGGAGGCGGTGTAGGCGGAGTCGCCGTCAGTGCTGGTGGAGCGCAGGCGGTAGTAGTAGGCGGTTGCGGCGGAGAGGCCGGTGTCGGAGTAGGTGGTGGCGTTGGCTGCAGGGGTGGCGATCTGAGTCCAGCCGGTCGAGCCATCGGGACTACGTTCAAGCTTGAAGCCGGTTTCGTTGTTGGCGTTGTCGGTCCAGGTAAGGTTGATCTGCGAGGCCGAGGCGGAGGAGGCAGTCAGGCTGGAAGGTGCACCGGGCACGGCGGCGACGAGGCCGCGGAACTCGATCTCGGCGACGTTGCCATAGCTATTGCTCGGGGCGAGGTAGCGGACGTAGCGGAAGGGGCCGGCGGAAGACGGGGTGGCGGTGTTCCAAGCGAAGGCGGGGGTGGCCGAGATGGTGAAGAGGTTGACCACACCGGAAGAGAAGTCGGCGGTGGAGGAGCCTTGGAAGATGCCGCCGTTCATGCGGGCTTCTTGACCACTGCGGGGGAAGTAGCGGATTTCGGAGATGGCGCAGGGGGAGCCGAGGTCGAGGCCGACCCAATTACCGCTGGCGTTGGCTCCATCGAAGAACGTGGAGGTGCTGCCGTCGAAGGCCTTGGCACCGGTTTTGGTGGAGTCGTTGTTGTAGGAGCCGGAGGTGCCGATGTAGGTGCCGGTGCGCACCGGTTGGCCGGTGGCGCTCGCGACCGTGAGCGTGATGGAGACGGGAGCCGAGGTGCCGACGCCGTTGGTGGCGGTGAAGACCGGGGTGAATACGCCCGTGCTGGTGGGTGTGCCGGAGAGGAGTCCGGTGGTGGTATTTAAGGTCACGCCGGACGGGAGGCTGCCGCTGGAAAGAGCGAAGCTGGTGGGGGTTTGCGTCGTGGCGAGCGAGTAGGAGAAGGTGGCGTTGACGATGGCGGCGGTGGTTTGACCGCTGGTGATCACGGGAACGGCGGGGACGAGTGAGCTGACGATGAGATTGAGGTTGTTGCCCGAAATCTGGGCGGTGGCGCTCCAGCCCGAGGGGAGGGTGAGGGTCGGCAGGGTGCCGGTGATGCCGCCGGCGGCGGTGATGAGGGTGTAGGTGCCGGTGGTGGCGGTGCCGTTGGCGTTGATGGTGAGTGTGCTGGTGGTGCCGAGGGCGAGGGCACCGGTGATGTCGAGTTTATCGTGGGAGCCGGGAATGGTGGTGAGGTTGGCGGTGAGGCCGCCACCGTTGGTTAGGGTGACTGCGCCGGAGATCGTGCCGGTGCCGCCGAGTTTGGCGGTTTGGGAAACGGAAACCGTGCCGCTGCCGGTGGCGGAGCCGGTGGTGTTATTGGCAAGCAGGGTGCCGCCGGTGGCGACGGTGCCGCCGGAGTAGGTGTTGGCAGTGGCGAGGGTGACAGTGCCGCGCTGGACGAAGAGTTTTCCGGTGGTTAAGGCGAGCTGGCCGGAGGCGGGCGACCAAGTGCCGGGGTTGTCCCAGGCGACGCTGCCGGTGCCGGTGAGGTTGCCGGAGAGGGTGATGGCTTGGTCGCCGCTCAAGACGACGAGGAAGCCTGCGGTGGCGATGTCGGCACCGAAGGTGAGGGGGCCGTTGGCGGCTTCCCAGTTTTGCGAACCGCCGAGGGTGATGGGGTTGTTGATGGTGAGTGCGTCGGCGTCTTCGTTGCGCAGACCGCTTTCCATTAGGGTGAGGGTCGAGCCGCTGAAGGTGAAGGGATTGGTGCCGGCGGCGGCTTTGACCAGCAGGCCGCGCACGGTGGCGGGGGTGGCAAGGGAGAGGGTGCGGTTGGAGGTGGAAGCGGCGTCGAGGACGGCGGAGTAGCTGGCGGAAGGGAGAGTGCCGCCGAGCCAGTTAGTGGTGGTGCCAAACGTGCCGTTGGTGGTGCCGGTCCAAGAGCGGGCTTTGGTGGTGTCGATGGTCCAGCGGAGGGCGTAGCCGTCTGCGGCCATGAAGGCGTTGGTGCCGGGATAGACCAGCGGGGACGCCCAGTTTAAATCTGCGAGGGAGGAGTAGTGGTGGGTGCCGCTGAAGTGGAGTTGGCCATTGTAAATGAGGAAGGAGGGGCTGCCGGAATCGCCGACCACGTAAACGGTGGCATGGTTGGTGGGGGGGGTGGTGGTGTTGAAATAAATGTGGTCGTTGGTATCGTCTGCGTAACTGACGGTGGAGAGGCCGAGGCGGCGAGGGAAGGTGCCTCCGGTATGACCGTAGAGGAGAGCAGGGTAGCCGATTACATTGCTCTGTGGGCCGACATCGAGGAAGCGGTAGACGGCGACTTTATCGGCGGGGGTGAAAGCGGAGCCGAGGCGGACGACGCGGGCGTCTGAGTCTGGGGTGATGATATCCGTGAAGGAGGCGGTGCCGGTGATGCTGCGGGAAACGAGGGTGCCGTCGGTGTTCTGAAAAGTGAAGGTGTTGTTGCTGTGACGGTCGCCGACATGGGCGGCCTGGGCTAGGTGCAGGGGGCTGATGAGGGTGACGCTGAGATTATCCCAAGACCCGGTGTTGGTGCTTTTCCAGCCGATGCCGCTGAGGTCGTAGGGGAGGCCGACGAAGGCGGCGTTGGTGTTTGGGGTGAAGGGGCCGGTGAGGGGATCCGTGGGGTTGGAGGACCAGCGGTTGCTGGCGGTGGTGGTATAGCCGACGATGGTGATGGCGTGGGCGGGCAAGGCCGAGCCGAGGAGGGCGAGGAGGAGGACGATGCGGGAGGCGATCATGGCGCTGAGGGAAGGGGGGCGGGGTGGGGGCGGAGGAATGACCAATGACCAATGACCAATGACTAATGACGAATGGACGGGGCGGGTTAGGGGGTGGTGACTTTTACGCGGGCAAAGCGGCGGGCGGGAGATGCGGAGGAGTCGGTGACGGTCACGCGCTCGAAAGTGGCGTCGAGGGAGGTGGCGGACTCGGTGGCGGAGGGGTTGACGGCCCAGGAGGCGAGGTCGTCGGTGAACTCGACGGCGTAGGTGATGCCTGGCGTGGCGGACGTCTTGCGGCGGATGAAGGTGATCTGGAGTTTACCGGCGTCGCCGCCGGTGCCGATGCTGACGTAGGGCAGACCGGCGGTGCCGCCGGAGGTGAGGACGGAGGCGTTGGGCGTGGCGAGCGTCACGGCCTGGCCGGTGCTGGAGCCGAGCATGTTGAAGGCGTATTTGAGCAGGTTTGCGACGCCGTCGCCGGCGGGGGTGAGCAGGTCTTGGGAACCATCGGTGGCCAGGGCGGTGCTGGTGCGGAAGGCGTCGAGGGCGGTCTGGGTTGAGGTCAGGGTCAGTTGGAGTGTTTTGCTGTCGATTGATAGAGCTACGGAAGCGGTAAAACCGGAGGGGTTGGCGACCGTGGGTAACGTGCCGGTGATGCCGCCGGCGGCGGTGACGAGAGGATAAACGCCTGAGACCAGATTGCTGGTGGTGAGGAGGAGTGGGGCGGGGGAGGTGCCGAGGGCGAGGGGACCGGTGATGGCGAGGCCGTCGTGACTGACGGGGGCGGAGTTGAGGTTGAAGGCGAGGCCTGCGCCGGGGGCGAGGGTGACGTTGCCCGTGATGATACCGGTGCCGCCGATGTAGGCGGTGGCGGCGGGGTTGGCGAAGGTGAGGCTAGCAGTGGCGGTCGTGGTGGTGGCCGGAGCGGAGAGCACGAGGCTGGTGGCGCTCGGCAGGGAGAGAATTGTAGTGCCAACAGGGATGCCGGTGCCGGTGACCGTCTGGCCGACGGCGAGGGAGGCGGTGCTGGTGAAGCCGGTGACGGTGGCGGAGCCTGAGGTTTGCCCGGTGGCGGCGAGCGTGGTGGCGGCGCCTGAAACGCCGACGCGGACGGCCCCGGTGCCGGTGGCGGAGCCGGAGGTGTTGGCGGCGAGGAGCGTGCCGCTGACTACGGTGGTGGTGCCGTCGTAGGTGTTGCCGGCGGCGCGGCTGAGTTTAACGGTGCCAGCGCCGGTGATCTGGATGGAGCGGGGGTTGGTGCCGTCGGTGATCTGGGTGGCGAAGTCGAGGGTGCCGGTGGTGTTGCCGCTGTGGAGGATGAGGCTGGCGGTGGGGGCGAGGTCGGTGCCTCCGGGGCCGAAGGCTTGGTTGAGGTTGAGGGCGGTGGCGTTGTTGAGCGTCACGGTGCCGGTGTTGCCGTCTTTGAGGCCGATGCGTGGTAGGTAGGCGTAGGCAACGCCGCTGTTGGAGCCATCGATGGAAAGAAGGCCGAATAGGGTGTCGCTCACGCCGACCAAGAGGGAGATCGAGGTATCGACGGTGGAGGATCGGAACTGCATGCCGCCGGGGAGGGCATTAATCTTATCGGCGACGAGGGTGCCGTGGGTGTCGCCGCGAAGCTGGCCGGTCCAGATGTTGGCGGCGGGGCCGTTGAGGATGAGGGTGCCGCCGCCGATGCTGATGCGGTTGTTGCTGCCCATGGTGCCGGAGAGGATTCCGGAGAGGGTGACTTGGACAGCGTTGTTGATGGAGAGGGTGGTGCCGCCGGCACTGGCCGAGCCCAAGTTGATGTCGTTGACGTGGGTTTGGTCGGCGGTGAAGAAATTGAGCGAGCCGGTGCCATCGGTGGCGGTGCGGGTGAGAATGCCGTCACCGAGCGCGCCCGAGGCGGTGCTGCGCAGAACGGTGCGCGGGCCGATGTCGATGCCGCCGGCAAACGTATTGGCCGGGTTGGAAAACGCGTAGCGGGAGTCGGTGCCGACGCCGGTGTTTTCAATGATCAACTTGCCGGAGCTGGTGATGGCGCCGTTGAAGGCGACGGTCTGGCTGCCGCTGGCGACGGAGTTGGTGACCTTGAGATTGTCGTTAAGTTGGAGATCGACGTTGAGCGTCGGGCTGCCGCCGGCGGCGTCGAGGAGGGCGTTGCCGGAGGAGACATTAAAAATGAGCAGGCCGGAACTGGTGTTGAAGGTGCGTGGGCCCGTTTTGAGCGAGCCGAGGGTGTAGGTGCCGTTGACCGTGATGGTGCCTGTGGCGCCGGTGGTGTCGGCGAAGGCGTCCACGGTATTGGGGGTGCCGGTGGCGTTCCAGCCGGGGTTGACGTTGGACGACCAGTTGGCGGCGCCGCCGGCCCACGTGTGGACGCGCGGGGCAGCGGAGGCCTCGGAGGAGTCGGGGCTCTCGCCGACGAGATTGGTGGCGCTGACAACGTAGAAGTAGGTGGTGCCGTTGGTCAGACCGGTATCGGTGTAGCTGGTGGCGGTCAGACCGGAGGCGACGGAGGTGTAGGGACCGCCGGTGACGGTGGCGCGTTTAACGGTGTAGGAGCTTACGCCTGTGCCACCGCTCCACGTCAGTGCGACTTGCAGCGAGCCGGGGGTGGCGGCGAGATTGGTGGGCGCGGCGGGCGCGGAGGTGGTGAACGTGTGGCCGGAGGAATCGCCATCGCTGATGGTCGCGCTGATCGAGCCGGGCTGGAACGTGTAGCCGGTCAAGGTGGCGGTGAGCGTGTAGGTGCCGTTAGTGAGGTTGGCGAAGGAGAAGGAACCGTTGTTGGCGGTGGTGGTGGACAGGGTGCCGTTGGTGATGGTTACTCCCGACAGGCCGGAGCCGCTGTTGAGCACGACGCCGGACAAGGTGTAGGTGGTAGGCGGGATGAAGGTGGAGGTGAAATTTTGCCCGGTGACGTTGGCATTAGTGATCGAGATCGCGGTGCTGGTCGGGGTGAATGTGTAGTTGGTCTTGGTGGCGACGAGGGTGTAGTCGCCCGGAGGCACGCCGGTGAGGGTGTAGGCGCCGTTGCTGGCGGTGGTGGTGGTGCGGGTGCCGTCGGAGATGGTGACGCCGGTGAGGCCGCTGCCGGCGTAGGTGACGGTGCCGCCGATCGAGTAGGTTATGAGGGTGGCGGCGAAGTTGGTCGCGGACGGATTGGAACCTGAGATGGTTACGGACGCGGAGGCCGGAGCGAATGTATAGCCGGACTTGGAGGCGGTGACGGTGTAGGTGCCGTTGACCAGACCGGGGATGGCGTAGGTGCCGTTGGCGGCGGTGGTGACCGTGGTGGCCCCGACCGTGATGGTGGCTCCGGCCAAGGGGCTGCCGCCCACGGTCACGGTGCCGTTAAGCGTGTAGCTGCTGGGCACGAAGGTGGCAGCGAAGTTTCGTCCGGTGAGCGCAGCACCGGTGACCGTGACGGCGAGGGTGGACGGGCTGAACGTGTAACTGGCCAGCGTCGGGGTGAGCGTGTAGGTTCCGCCGGGGACGTTGGCGAGGGTGAAGGTGCCGTTGGCGGCGGTGGTGGTGGAGCGGGTGCCGTCGGTGACGGTGACGCCGGCGAGACCGGAGCCGCCTACGGTGATAGTGCCGGAGACGGATACAGCGGACGTGGTGCCGTTGCCGGTGGCGGGGTCGGAGGAGCCGTTGGCGTTGGTGGCGCGGACGCGGTAGTAATAGGTGTTGGCAGCGGAGAGGCCGGTGTCGGTATAGGTGGTCGTGTTGGCGGCGAGGCTGGTGGTCACATCCACGTAGGGCCCGTTGGCGGCGGTGGCACGTTGGACCTTGTAGGCAGTTTCGTTGATCGCGGTGTCGGTCCACGTCAGCATCAGGCTGCTGCTGGTCGCGCCGGAAACGCCGAGGGAGGTGGGAGCACTGGGAGGCTGGGGCAGGGCGACCTGGGCGTAGGAGGAACCGATGCGAATCTCATCGTAGAAGAATTGGGCGGTGCCGGTGCCCGCGCCGAGGATCTCGACGCGGTCGATGGCTCGGGAGGTGACGGTGGTGGCGGAGCGGGTGATACCGCCGCTGGTGGGTGCGGAGGTAGGAGGCAGGGTGCTGGAGGGATATTGCCAGAGTGTGGCCGAGAGGGATTCGAGGCCGTTGGTGGTGTTGCCGTCGGTGTCGGTGATGGTGACTTTGGCGATGTAGCAGTAGGTGGTGTTGGCGGCGATGGCGTTGGTGGATGAACTCACGGTGGTGAGGTTGGTGCCGGCGATGGCGTATTGGGTGCCGGTTTTGGTGCCGCTGCCGCCGCTTTGGACGACGAAGCGGATGATCTGGCTGTTGCCGGATGTGGAGAGAACCAAGGCGGGTGCCGCAGTGGATCTGGGCAGGCTGGAAGGGGTTTTGACGAGGAAGCTGATCCAGAAATCCTTGCTGGCGCGGGAGGGCGGCGTGACGACGGCCTTGGCGGTGGTGTCGAGGACGAGGGCGATGCGGCTGTTGGCCGAGGTTTGCGACATGCTGAACTGGTTGCCCAGGCCGGTTATGCGACCGGCGGAGAGGTTGCCCGTTATGAGGGTTTCGCGCGGGGCGGTGCCAGCGATGCCCAGCCAGAGGCCGGAGTAGCCGGAGCCGGAGCCGGCGCGGCTGACGATGGTGGTGGGACTGAGCGTGAAGTTGAACGGCTCGTAAAAGGCGGCGGTTCCGGTGCTGACGGCGGCGGCGGAGACGTTGGCACTGGCGGCGGAGGCGGTGACGGCGTTGAGGGCGACGACCTGGTAATAATAGGTGGTGCCAGAGGAGACCGTGGTATCGGTGAACGTGGTGGCGTTGGCGGCGGCGTTGCCGACCTGGGTGAACGTTCCGGAGGCACTGGTGGAGCGGCGGATGGAGAAGGACGTTTCGGCTGAAGACGTATCCGTCCAACTGATACTTGTTTCGGTCCCGCTGGAGCCGGTGACAGCGGGACCGGTGGGCGTGGCGAGCAGGGAGATGCCGGCGGCCTCGGCGGTGTAGGCGGAGTTGCCGAGGGTGTTTTTGGCGCGGACGCGGTAGTAGAAACGAGCGCCTTCGGTGGCACTGCCGTCGGTGTAAGTAGTGGCGTTGGCGGCGAGGGAAGACAGCACAGTGAAGCCGGAGCCGCCGCCGGTGGTGCTGCGTTCGATGTCGTAGCCGGACTCGTTGTAGGCGTTGTCGGTCCAGTCGATCTGGATCTGCGTGGTGGAAACGCCGGTGGTGGTGATGCCAGTCGGTGCGGTGGGCAGGGTGCTCAGCGGAACGGAAACGCTTGCGGTGGCCGTGGTGGCGGAGGCGGCGCTGTCGGAGGAGCGGACGGCTTTGACGCGGTAGGTGTAGGTGAGGCTGTCGAGGAGATTGGTGTGAACGTAGCCGGTGCTGTTGGCGGCGGTGGTGGTGAGGGTGTTCCAGGTTCCGGTGCCGATCTGGTAGTCGATCTGGAAGCCGGTTTCGTCGGTGGAGTTGTCGGTCCAGGCGAGCGTGGCGGTGGAGCCGGAGAGATTGGCGGTAAACGCGGTGGGCGCGGCCGGGGGCGGGGTGGTGCCGACGATGGTGCCGGTGATGGCGACGCCGGTGAAGGTGGCGGTGGCGGTGGTGGTGAGGCTGCCGGAGTTGATAAACAGGCCGAAGTGCATGCGGCGATCGAGCACGGCGCGGGAGAGGTAGTCGGCGCTGGTTGTGCCGATGGTGCTGTAGTTGTAGAAGTTTTTGGTCCAGAGCTGCGTCCACGTGGTGGGGGGAGTGGTCGTGGCGGAGGTGGAGGTGTAGGCGGTGAAGGTGGTGCCGACGCGGGTGAGGCGCAGCCAGATGGGCACGGTCTTGGTGCCGGCAGTGGTTTGGTAGCTGGGTTTGCCGTGGACGTCGGTGCCGTCGCCGCTGCTGACAACACGACCGTTGGGCTCGATCCAGATGTGGTCGGTGCCGGTGGCTTCGTCGTCGGCGATCATGAGGCCGACCTGGCTCTCGCCGGTGGTGGCGGTTAGGCGGGCGACGATTTCGCCGTCGCCATTCACGGTGGCATAGACGAAGCGGCGACCGCTGCGGTAAAGGCTGCCGTCGAAGCTGTTGGTGGTGAGTCCCGCGCCGGTGATGCTCCAGGTATCGGTGCCGGCGGTGTAGGATTGGGAGCCGGCGGCGGTGACTTGGCCGTTGTTGCGGGCTTTCCATCCGGCGGGCAGGCCGGAGGTGGTCGCGGTCATTTTGCCGAGACCGAAGTTGGGCTGGGCGACGTTCTGGTCGAGCACCTGAAGCTTCTCGGTGTCGGCGAGCAGGCCGGAGGCAGTGGCGGTGAGGGTGACGGTTTTTTCGCCGGAGGAAACGGCGGTGCCGGTGATGGTGAAGGTGGCGCGAGCCTCGCCGATGGGGATGGTGACGGTGGCGGGCACGGAGATACCGGCGATGTCGGTGGTGAGATTGACGGTGAGGGCTGCGGCGGTGGAGGCCTTGACGCGGACGACGCTGGCGGTGGTGGTGCCACCGGTGTCGGTGACGGTGCGGTTGTCGATGACGAGGACGAGGCGGGCGGTGTTGGCGTTGGTTTTTTGCCAAGAGTAGATGGAGGCGACCTCGGGGGTAGTGGTGGCGGGGGGGGTGGTGGCGGCGGAGAAGAAGCGGTTGTTGGCGGCGGTGGTGATGTCGGAATCGCCCTCCCAAAGGTAGCCATTGCTGCCGTAGATTTGGTTGTCGGTGACGGACCAGCCGGTGCAGGTGGGGTCTTCCATCGAGATGAACGGGGTGTAGATCATCGACTGGAAAATGTTGCCACGGATGATGGTGTCGAAGGTGCGATCCATCGCGACGATGGAAGGGTAGGCTTCGATGTCGTCGGTCTTGAGGACGCGGTTATAGGCAAAGATGAGGTTTTCGCTGATGCCTTGGAGGTGGACGAAAGCGGCACCGGTGGTGGTGTTGTTGTTATAAAAAACGTTGCGCGGGCCCTCGATGCCGTGGCGCAGGGTGGCGGCGCCGTCGGAGGCGTAGGCGGTGATGCCACGGCTGGAGGGCGAGCCAGCGGTGGAGCCGTAGGCGCGGGTGGTGAAGGTGGATGTTTCGATCAGGTTATCCAGCGGCATGCGCCCGTGGAGTTGGGGCGATTGGATGGTGGTGCCGGTGAAGGTGGAGCCGCGCACCACGCAGCGGTTGGCCATCTGGAAGATGGGCATGTGGCGCATGTCGTTGGCTTGGCAGTTGTCCATCAGCGAGTCGGTGCTGTAGATCCAGCCGAGGTAAACTTGGGAGCCGCTATTGATGTCGGTCCAAGAACCGTTGAAGACGCAGTCGCGGATTTCGAAGCGGGTGGTCCAGTTGAGGATTAGGGGCCAGTTGGAGGCCTTGTTGAGCGTCACGTTTTTGATCCAGCAATTGGCGACGCGATCAGCCTGGAGTGGTGCCATCGTCACGGTGCTGGCGGTGGTCTCGATGGTGAGATCCTGCACGCCGGAGTATTCGGCCATGGGGTTGGTGCGCATCTCGGGGACTTCGTCGGTGTAGTAGTCGTGGACGAAGGTGCGGTCGAAAGTCATGGATTTGGTCGCGCTGTTGATGGCGGTGACCTTGGCATAGAAGATGCGCCCGAAGTGGTAGAGCGCATCTGTGTAAACCACGTTGTTATCCGGGTTGCTGTAGCGGTCGCTCATGGTTTTGCCCGCGCCGGCTTTGGTGGCCAACATGCGCACCCAGGTGCCGACGGCGTAGCCGTTGGTGGCGGGGTCTTTGTCGAAGGTGACGGTGTTGGCACCGCGAGGGATGTTGGCGGTGGGGTAGAGGTAGCCGATGTAAACCAGGGGTTTCTGAATGGTGATAAGCGCGTCGGTGGAGGTATTGCCCGGCTGGAGCTTGAGTAGGGTCAAGGAGGGGCCGTCGCCATCGACCACTACGTTGTTCTCGTTAATAATCAGCGGATCGGTGAGCAGGTAGGTGCCGGTGGGGAAGTAGAGGATGCTCTTGTTTACGCCGCCGGCGGCGTTGTTCCGGGCGGCGGTGAGGGCGGCGGCGACAGGGGCGTCGTCGTCGGTCACTCCATCGCCAACCGCTCCGTAGGCGGTCACGTCATAGACGGTGTAGCCGGCGCGGATGGTGGAGTTGTTGATGTCGGGGATGCCGCCGGTGACGCCGACGCCGGTGAAGTCGGGATAGGTGATGCCATCGGGGCCGACGACATCGGCGGCGGTGAGGCGCGAGGTTTCCCAGGGACGAATGGCGTATTGGGAGGGCCAGGTCGTAAGATCGGCGGCGGAAAGGTACGGAGCGACGACGGCGTTGAGCAGGCCGAGCGCGGCGATGCCCAGCAGGACACGAAAGCAAGAGGGGCGCATGGGGGGGGTGATGTCATGAAAAGCATTTGGTTCAGCGGTCACAATTTCCCTGGCTTTGGACGCGTTGAGTAGTGGTTCTGGGGCGAGCTTTCGCTGTGGCTTTGGCTAATACCAGCGGCCCCTGACATTCATACTTTAACCACGGATTGGACGGATGGGTACGGACTGATTGGCATGTATTCGTGTATGTCCGTGAAAATTCGTGGTCAAAACTCATGCTGAATAAGTCTATTTCATATAGGCCATTGGTTTAATACCAGTTATGGAATGAAATGAGGTTCTTCGCTGTTTTCAGTGGGTAGCTTTGGTTTGACCGCTAATGCCGCGGCTCAATGAGCGCGGCAGAGTGCGAGTGGCTTCGCGTTGCGAAACGGCCGTGTTCGATGTTACGGCCAATGGCCTCGACATAGAGTAAAGACTACCTGAATAAGCAATTAGCCATTTTCCCAGCGAGGCCATTGGCCGAGGAATCGACCGCGTCGGCCGACTTGGTCGGCAGGTGAAATCTCGGCGGCGGACTTTGGCTCGCCGCATTAGCGGTTCTTTCCCGGTCT
>CANIWJ010000053.1 GCA_947471035.1 Verrucomicrobiota bacterium | reverse complement strand
CGAGAGGACCGAGAATGACGAACCTCTGGTGTTCCGGTTGTCACGTCAGTGGCAGCGCCGGGTAGCTATGTTCGGAAGGGATAAGCGCTGAAAGCATCTAAGCGCCAAGCCCATCCCAAGATAAGATCACAATCCGTCGCAAGACGGTGCAGGCTCCGGGTAGACCACCCGGTTGATAGGACGGAAATGTAATCGCAGTAATGCGTTCAGTTTACCGTTACTAATGAGCCTGCCGGTTTATGCAAATGCTAGTTTCTAGTCGTTTAATTTACTTCCTTACAAATAAAGTGTATCAGACCTGATACTGTAACAAACCAATTTCCTGGTGATTATATGCCGGGGGTTCCACCCGTTCCCATCCCGAACACGGCCGTTAAGCCCCGAGCAGCTGATGGTAGTAGGACGTTAGGTCCCGCGAGAGTAGGTTGTTGCCAGGTTTATGACCCGAGTATGCGAAAGCATACTCGGGTCTTCTTCGTACTGAGGCATTCGTATTTCGTGTCTCTAATCGTTTATCCTGAGGATTCAGAGACTTATCATCACGTAATTCGTATACACACAAAAATTAGTTACTTAAAAGTTGGCTAACATTGGTCGCTTGTGCCTATAAGCTCCGTTTTCTTTCTCACCCCACCATTCATGACATCTGAAAACAATTCATTAGTCCCGGCTGCCCCTGCCGATAGCGCAAAACAATCGCTTCGACATCAGGATTTGGAGATTAAAGACGCGCAGGTGATTTTTGAAGCAGTATGGCATGACTTGGAGTCTCGGTTTGGTCGTGACCAATTACGGTTTCCTAAGGAAATCATATTGCTGGGCGGAGCTCCTGGATCAGGCAAAGGAACGAATACCTCCTTTATTTTGAAAGCGCGTGGTTTAACTTGTGAACCGATTGTGGTAAGCGCACTCCTTGACTCCCCAGAAGCAAGGAGTTTGAAGGATGCCGGGCAGATGGTTGGCGATAGACAGGTAATTGGCTTACTCTTTAGTAAGCTTATTCAGGAGACTTATCGAGATGGCGTGATTTTGGATGGGTTTCCCCGCACACAGGTGCAGGTGGAGTGCCTTAAGTTCTTGGTCGATAAAATGCATGGCCTTCGGCGTGAATTTTATAAGTCCCCTTTAAGGGCGCATTTTCGTCATCCAACGGTCCATATTATGGCCCTCTTTGTAGACGAAAAGACATCCGTGGAGCGTCAGCTCAAGCGCGGCTTGGCGATTCGTAAGCATAACGAGGAGGTGCGGCGTACTGGACTCGGTGAACTCCTAGAGGAGCGTACTACCGATTATGATCTAGAGCTGGCCAGACGTCGTTATCGCGTTTTCAAGGAGCAGACATGGGATGCCTTGCAGTCACTTCGTGAAATATTTCATTACCACTTAGTTAACGCACAAGGGTCACTGGAGGAGGTAGAGCAAAACATTCTTCATGAATTGCAGTATCAGAGTTCGCTAGAACTGGATCCACGGACCCACGACCGTTTGCGCGCTATTCCTGTGGCAAACGATATTATCATCCATGCTCGTCAGGAATTGGTTAAACGACTCGATACTTATGAGTATGAGCACTCTGAGCTATTTGGTCGGGTGGTCGTATTTATCGATAAAAAGATTATGCCGATCATTCTCCGGCATGCTATTTCAGGTGTCGCATTGGTTAACACCGAGGATCTGTTGCTTGATGACCCAGTAGCGCTCGCAATCCTTATCGATATTTTTAGCGAGCGTGGGTTTCATGCTACGGTCGATCTCCACCGTGTCGAAATCCCTGATCAAATGGATGTTGCGACAGGCAAAATCACCTGTCGGATAAAAAAAGTTTTCCGAATTCAAATTCGGTTTCGGGGCTCGGAAATTCGCCGCGGATGAAGGACGGAGTGTCACTGCGGCACGGGTCGTTAAGGTAAGTGTTTTTAGTTTCTGATATTCTGTCTGCTTTCGTTTGTTTACAATGCAGTCATGAGGTCAGGCAGTTTTCGATAGCTGCCTTTAGCTCTGTTTCGCGTTCACGGACACCTGTGCCGATCAGCACGATTTCTTGGCGGCGGTCGCCGTGTGGCTCGGCCCAGTTCGCGATAACGCTGGCAGGGCGGTCTTCTAATCGAGCGCGGCCGGCTGCGATCCGTGCCGCCCACCATACGCTGAGCGTTTCCCAGCGCACCACGCCCCCGGCGACAGAGACGAATCCCATCTCGTCGGGAGAGCGGGTGGTCCAGAAAAACCCTTTCGCGCGGATCACTCCGGGTAAGCCGGTGGCGAACAATACGCCCAGCCGATCGGCGTCGAAGGGAGCTCTCGCCCGATAGACCAGGCTGCTGATACCGTATTTTAAGTCGTGGTAAGCGGGTGCCGGTTCGGGGCGCAGCGCCGCTAGCGGCGCAGGGCTGGTGAGGCGGTTGAGTTCTTGAATCCAGCGCGCCGAAGCGGGGGTTTGGCGCGGATCGAAACGCTGGCGACCGAGAAAGGTTTCCGCCGCCAGTTGGCCGTGCTCGGTGTTCAGGATTTCTGCGCGGGTATTGATACCTTGGATCAGCGTTTCTGCGCGCTGGATTTCGCCGCCCTCTGGAGTGGCGCGGTCGCATTGGTTAAGCACCACGACGTCGGCGCATTCGATCTGTTCAAGCATGAGTTCGAAGAGCGGACGCTCGCCGCCGACGGTGGTAACGCGTCCGCGTTGCGCGGCTTTGGTCGTTTCGGCGGCCATCGCGACGACGTCGATCACGGTGACGAGAGCGGCGAGACGGGCATGGTCGGAGAGTGTTTTCCCGAAGGGGTTTTTTCGGGTGAATAGATTCACTATGCCGCGTGGGTCGGCCACGCCACTGGCTTCGACCCAGATATGGGAAAAACGGCCATCTCGCGCGAGTCGGGCAATGGCTTCGCCGAGGTCGTCGGCTCCGGAGCAGCAGACGCAGCCATCACTCAAAGCCACGAGTTCGGTGGCGCCGGGTAGGTCGGCGATGGCGGCGATGTCGGCACGCACGGTGGCGGCGTCGATATTCAGGGCGGCGACGTCGTTGACCACGGCGGCCCAGCGGGCGGGCGTGCTTCCGTGGCCGGCGTGTGGGGCTTGGGCGAGGAGGTGGCGTAGCAACGTGGTTTTGCCTGCTCCGAGAAAACCGCAAAACACGGTGACAGGCGTAAGGGATTCGGAGGCAGTTTGGGCCGGTACGTTTTCGGGCATGTAACGAGGGAAAGTTACGTCCGGAGGTGTAGCAATGGCGCGTTGGGCTGTTCGTTGGCGGCTTCGCGCTCGCGCCTCAGCACGGACGTGACTTCGCTCACGTTTCGTTATGATCGCTCCCGCGCCGCCGCTTCGGGCCTACGTGCTCGCTTTTACCACGCTATATCTGGTGTGGGGCAGTACGTATCTGGCTATACGGGTGGGGGTGGGGTCGATGCCGCCTTTTGCCATGGCGGCGGCGCGATTTGCGCTGGCAGGTGGGGTCTTGCTGGCGTTTCAGCTTTGGCGGGGCGCGGCCTGGCCGACCCTGCGCCAGTGGCGTTCAGCGGCGATTTCGGGATGTTTTTTGCTTTTGGGCGGGAATGGGTTGGTAACGTGGGCGGAGCAGACGGTGCCCTCCGGAATCACGGCTTTGTTGATCGGGGCCGGGCCGGTTTTTGTGGTACTGGCGGAATGGGCCTGGCCGGGTGGAACGCGGCCGGATGCGGTCACGTTTGGCGCGATGTTGTTGGGTTTTGGCGGGGTGGCATGGTTGGCCGCGCCGTGGGAACACACCGGCGCGGGCGCGCTCGATCCGGCCGGAGTTGTGGCGATTATTCTGGCGACCATCTCGTGGGCTATTGGCGCAATTTACAGCCGGCACGTGCGTGATCCGGCGCCGCCCTTTGTGGCGGCGGGTGCGCAGATGCTGGGCGGTAGTGTCGCGCTGGCGCTGGCGGCGTGGGTAAATGGGGACTACGCGGTTTGGAGTACTTCGGCGATCACACCTCGGGCGTGGACGGCGTTTGCCTATCTGGTGTTGGTTGGGTCTTTGGCCGGTTATAGTGCGTTCGCGTGGTTAACGAAGCACTCGACCCCGGCTAAAACCTCGACCTTCGCCTATGTGAATCCCGTGGTGGCGGTGTTACTCGGCTGGTTGCTGCTCGATGAGCCGTTGGGCCCGCGCACGGCGGTGGCGGGTGCGGTGATTTTGGGTGCGGTATTGATTATCACCTTACGCCAAAGCGCGGCTAAAGCGTGAGATGCGGCGGGCTCAGGGAACCAAACCGTTGAGTTTGGCGAAGGGATCTCGGTGAGGGTCCGAGTGCCACTCGTATTCTGCGCTTTGAGCGGCTTTCTCGGCGGTTTCCCGATCAAAGAGTCGCTCGATCAGGCCGAGCGCCATGTCCATGCCGGCGGAGATGCCGGACGAGGTGAAATACTTGCCTGTCTCGACCCAGCGTGCTTCCGCGACCCAGGCGACGGACGGGCCCTGGCTGGTGGCCCAGGCGTAGGCGCGTTTGTTGGAAGTGGCGGGTTTGCCGTCCAGAAGTCCGGTGCGGGCGAGAAGCGCGCTACCAGTGCAAACGCTTGCGACGTGGGGCGTCGCTACTGCGAGTGCGTTTAAGGCGGCGATGAGGGCTGGATTGTTGACCTCGCGCCGGGTGCCCATGCCGCCGGGCACAATCAGAATATCAATCTGGCCCGGCTCGGCGAGGGTGCGGTCGGCCATGACGACGGGACCTTGGCCGCTGCGCACGGGGCCGGTTTTTTCCGCGAGCATTACGAACGTGAAGCGGTCGCGCACCATGCTGAGCATTTCGAGCGGTCCGAAGACATCGAGGCATTGAAAACCGTCAAAGAGTACGATGCCGACCGTGCGTTTGCCCGGAGTTTGAGCTGCCGCAGGTGGGTTGGGAGTTGGCGAAGTGGTCGTGCTGGTTTGCGCCTGGATTGTGCCCGGACTGGCAAGCGCGGCCAAGGTGGTGGTGGCGAGGGCGTGGATGAAGGTGCGGCGCGAGGGTGTGGTCATGGGGGCGGGCAAGCACAACGCGCACCAAGGCGTAGGGTTAAAAACGATTGAGCCGCCTCGAACTAGGTCGGGGCGGCTCATTTTCGGTGCGGCTCGAGGCCGCTGGCGCGCTATGGCGCTATTCTTCGTCGGTGGTTTTGGCGGAGTATTTCGATGACCGGGTAGTTTTTCGATTCCGAGGCCTAACCTAACTGACTCTGATTTCTGACAGGTGGTCCGATGACCACGAACGGACTATACAGCACTATGAATTATAATGATAGAGGCCGGTATGTAATTGCGGGGCATAAGCGGTCGCGCCGTCGGGTTTAGCCGAGGAGAAAGGGCTCCGCGAGGTAGTCGTAGCCGGAGCCCGCTTTGCGCACGCGGCCGAGGGCGGGGAAGGGCATGTGGGCGCCGAAAAGACGCAGGCGATCAGCGGCGGCGCGATCAAAGAGTTTCTTGCGCGTCTCGGTGGCCAGGGCGGGGTCGGTATCGTAGGCGAAGCGCCATTCGGGATGGGCGAAACTCAGGGCGTGGTGGTGGGCGGCGTCGACAAAGTGCAGCAGTTGGTCGCGTCCGGAGCCGATGACGACGGCGAGGTGGCCGGGGGTATGGCCGGGAGTATCGAGGAGTTCGATACCGTCGAGGATCTTGTCGCTGGCGGCTACCAGTTGAAGGCGTGGTTTGATGGCGGTGAGCACTGCTTGGGCTCCGGCGGCGAAGCCCTTGGCGGCATCGGGCGGGACGGCCATGCCTGACAAGTCGGGCGCGGTCTGGGTCCAGAAGGCGTGCTCCCTTTTGGACATGAAAATCTGGGCGTTGGGGAAGTTGAGCGCGCCGGTCTGTGCATTGACCAAGCCGCCGAAGTGGTCGCCGTGGGCGTGGGTCAGGATGATGGCGGAGATCTGCTCCGGTTTTACCCCGGCATTCGCCAGGCTGGCGGGGAGGAAACCTGCGGCGGGGCCGTAGTTGGCACCCGCGCCCGAGTCGATGAGTACGAGCTGGTTGCCGATGCGGACCAATAGGACGTTAAATGCGAGGTGCAGGCGATCGGTGGGCAGGAGTGCGGCGTCGAGTGCGGCGGCGACGGCACCCGGGTTTTCGCCGACGCCGAAAGGGCCTTGATCGGGGGGCGGGGTGAGGCCGCCGTCTTGCAGGGCGAGGGCTTCGATGTCGCCGATCTTGAAGCGGTAGTAGCCGGCTTGCGGGCCGCTCAGGCTGGGGGCGGCCGGCGCGTTTGAGGCCGGGGCCGGCGTAGCGCTGCGCAGATGGCTGGCGGCGAGAAGCGCAGTGCCGGCGATACCGAAACAGCGCAGGGCTTGGCGACGAGTGATGAGGGGGGCGGCGGATGAGTGCATAGTGTCGCCACCATGCGTGTTCGGGCTGGGTCGGCAAACCCGTGCGCGAAGAAAAATTAGCCTAACAAGAGGGCGATCTGGATGCCGGGGCCGTGTACGCCCTCGATCAAGATGCCCTCGACGTCGGCGGTCTTGGACGGGCCGGTGCACCAGACGACGTTGGGGTCTTTGGGCATGGCGGCGATGGCGGCGGGCACGTCGATGTGGATTTGGGCGCGGCGCAGCACGGCGACATGAACCCAGGGCGAGAGGGCGGCGAGGCGGCGCGAGCTGTCGCGGTCGGAGAGCACGATGGTGCCGGTCTCGGCGACGCCGGCGGTGGCGGCGGTGATGCCGAATTGGTAGTCGTCGATGCGAGTGCGATCAAAGGTGGTCTCGACGGTGAAGCCACCGGCGGCGTCGAAGGCGGGGCGGATTTCGGCCCAGAGCGCGGGGTCGCAGTAGCCGTGTTTCCAGCCGCCTTGCACGAGGGTGGCGACGAGGTTGGTGGTGGAGGCGAGCGGGGTGCCGTTAACCGCTTTGAGGCGCTCGGCGAAGAAGGTCCACGCGTTCACCGGGCCGCGGGCCTGGCGCATGATGACGAGTTCGTTGTCCCAGTTGGGCAGGGGGGCGCGCTTGGGCAGCGGGGCCAAGGCGGAGTTGACGCGGGCGAGCAGGGTGTCGCGGGAGGAGGGCATGGGAGCGGGCAGGGTCGGGGTTACTTGGCGGCGGGCGGAGTCGGCCGGTTGGCGAGCCATTTGCGGAAGGCTCCGCCGCGCCAGGCGGGCAGGGTGCGATCACGCAGCCAGGTTTGCATAGGCGGCACTGGGATGAGGCTCTTGGGGATGTAATTGAGGCTGTTGCCGGCGAGCAGGGAGGTCTTCCAAACGAAGGGTTGGGAGGCCAGCAGGGACCATGCGCCCATGGGCGGGGTGCCGGCGGCGGCGGCTTTGGAGCCCTCCTGTTTGCCGCGATTGCGCAGGCGAAGGAGGAGATCGGGAATGGGAATGTTAACCGGGCAAACTTCGTTGCAAGCGCCGCACAGGGAGGAGGCCTTGGGCAAATCGGCCAGCTCAGGGAAGCGTTCACCGGCGAGCAGGGGCGAGAGCACTGCGCCTACCGGGCCGGGGTAAACGCTGCGGTAGGCGTGGCCGCTGGCTTGGCGATAGACGGGGCAGACGTTGAGGCAAGCGCCGCAACGGATGCAGCGAAGGATCTCGCGGCAGTCGCTGGCGAGGGCGTCGGTGCGGCCGTTGTCCACGAAGATGACGTGCATCTCCTCGGGGCCGTCGGGCTGGGTGGCGGAGCGGGGGCCGGAGATGAACTCGGTGTAAACGGTGAGTTGCTGGCCGGTGCCGGAACGGGCGAGCAGGTTGAGGTAAAGGCCGAGGTCGGTCTCGCGGGGGAGGAGCTTTTCGATGCCGACCATCGCGATGTGGCACGGGGTGGCGGCGAGGCAGAAGCGGGAGTTGCCCTCGTTGGTGACGAGCACGAGGCGGCCGGTGTCGGCGGTTACGAAGTTGGCGCCGGTGAGCCCGACGTCGGCTTCGAGGTATTTTTTGCGGAGGTGGGCGCGGGCGCGGCGGGTGATGGTCTGCGGGTCGTCGTTGTAAGCGCCGAGGCCGTTTTTCTCGAAGGAGGTCGCGATGTCGCGGCGGTTTTTATGGATGATGGGTTTGACGATGTGCGAGGGGTGGTCGCCATCGATTTGGATGATAAATTCGCCGAGATCGGTCTCGACGCATTCGACGCCGTTTTTGCCGAGGAAGTCGGCGAGGTGGGTTTCCTCGGATACCATGGTCTTGGCCTTGACCATTTTCTTGGCGTTGCGGGCGCGCATGATGGCGAGCACGGCGGCGTTGGCCTCTTCGGCGGTGGAAGCCCAATGGACTTTTACGCCGTTACGCTCGAGGGCGGCGGCGGCGGCGGGCAGGAGAGTGTCGAGGTTTTCGACGACGTGCTGCTTGATGTTACCGGCGAGGCGGCGCAGGTGGTCGGGGTCGGGGTAGTGATCGAAGAGGACGGAGGTGCGTTTCTCGTGCCCTTTTTTGGAGCCGTCGTAAACCGAGGCGCGCGTCTCGGGCCGCAGATTGGCGGAGAATTGGTCGATTTGCTGGAGAGCCATGGGGAGGAGCGGGGAGCTTAGGCGTTTTTAAGGGCGTCGCGCAGGATTTGCACGACGTGCTGGGTTTTGATCGGTTTGCCTTCTTTTTCGGCGAGACCGCCGAGGTGCATCATGCAGCTCATGTCGCCGGAGACGAGAACGTCGGGCTGAATGGCGCGGATGTGGTCGAGTTTCAGGTGTCCCATGCCGGAGGAGACATTGGGGAAGGAAACGGAGAAGGTGCCGCCGAAGCCGCAGCATTGTTCGCCTTCGCCAAAGGGCACGACTTCGAGTCCGGCGATGCTGGAAAGCAGGGTGAGGGAGGCGGGGCCGCTGCAAGTGCCGCGCGAGTGGCAGGAGCGGTGGAAGGCGATCTTGGCCGCGTAGCGGCCAGGCCATTTTTTCACGCCGAGGCCGTTGACGATGAAGTCGGCCAGCTCCCAGGTGCGATTGCCGAGGGCGGTGACTTCGGCGGCGTCGGGCTCTTTTTCAAATTCGAGGGGCGCGCCGTGGAAGATCATCGCAGCGCACGAACCGCTGGGTACGATCACGGGCAGATCGCCTGAGAATACCTTCACGGTGTGGCGCACGACGCGGCGGGAGGAGGCCCAGTCGCCACCGTTGAAGGCGGGTTGTCCGCAGCAGGTCTGGCCTTCGGGGAACTCGACGGTGCAGCCGAGATGTTCGAGCACTTCGACCGTGGCTTTGGCTACGTCGTCGTAGAAGGCGTCGCAGAGGCAGGTGGCCATCAGTTGCACACGTTTGCCGGTGGGGCGGTTGGGGCTGGTGATCAGGGCGGATTCGGCGTGAGACATAGCGGGGGCGTTGGGTAGGCAGATGAAAAGCGCGTTACCGGATGCGCGCAATCTTCATTTGATAGATAGTGCAAGTTTTTGGTAGATTTTGAGAGTTTTAATAGTTAGGGATTTTAGCTGCTTTAAACCCACCTTAAACCCTCCTCGTTTTACGCTCATGGCCACTCCCCTTTACCTCGCGGCGGTTGATCTTGGTGCGACCAGCGGTCGCGTCATTTTAGGCACTTGGAAGGGAAGTAAGCTAGGTTTGCGGGAGGTGCATCGTTTTCCGAATGCGTTCCAATCTGTTGGCGGTCATGATTACTGGAACGTCGCGGGCCTCTGGGAACAGATTCAGGTGGGGCTGGGAGCGGCGGCGGCAGCCTTGCCCAAGGGGGCCAAACTGGCGTCGGTCGGAGTGGATAGCTGGGGGGTGGACCATGTGCTGCTGGATCGCGGTGGCCGGCTGGTTTTTCCCGCGCATGCCTACCGCGATGCGCGTACCCAGCCGGGGCTGAAGCGGTTGGCTAAAAATCGTGCCGACTTGGAACGGATTTACGCGGAGACGGGTATCCCGAACGTGTTTTACAACGCGTCACTTCAGTTGGCGGAGACGGTCACTTCGTGTCCTTGGATCGTGGATGCGGCCGCGCGGTGTCTGTTTTTGCCGGATTATTTTAACCATCTGTTGGGCGGCCGTGCCGCCAATGAACTGACGATCGCTAGCACCTCGCAGTTGCTCGGGGTAAAAGGGCGTGCGTGGTCGAACGAGGCGCTGGCACACTTCGGCGTGCCGGCGAAGTGGTTTACCAAGCCGGTGGCACCGGGCACGGATCTCGGTGTAGTGAAAAACGCCGAAACGCTAGGCGGAGTGGCATTGGCGGAGACTCGGGTGATTGCGGTGCCGGGTCATGATACGGCCTGCGCTTACGATGCGATGCCGGCTGCCCCGGGAGGGGGCGATTTGTTTATCAGTTCGGGCACGTGGTCGCTGGTGGGGTTCGAAAATCCGGCCCCACTGCTGGGTGCGGAGGCCTTGGCGGCGCGGGTTTCAAATGAGCGCACGGGCGATGGTGCTTATCGCCCGCTGACCAACGTGATTGGTCTTTGGCTGTTGGAAGGGGTGATGAAGGACTTCGCTTCGCGACCGGTTTCGGGCGATGACTGGGATAAGTTAATCGCCGCCGCCGAGGCCTTGCCCGCGCCTGCGGGCTTGATCGACGTGGCGGATGCTGCGTTCACGAGCCCGGCTTCGATGAAGAAGGCGATCGACGCTCATTTGGTCGCGCATGGTTTGCCGCTGCCGAAGGATTTGGCGGGCTACACCCGGTTGATCTGCGCTTCGCTGGGGCAGGGGCATGCCGATGCGATGCGGCGCTTCGAGGGCATGGCCGGGCGGAAGTTCAGTCGCATCTTGATCGTCGGCGGTGGCTCAAAGAATCGCCTGCTCTGCCAGGC
Source organism: Verrucomicrobiota bacterium (assembly GCA_947471035.1). Lineage (GTDB taxonomy): Bacteria > Verrucomicrobiota > Verrucomicrobiia > Opitutales > Opitutaceae > IMCC26134_A. Next base: position 10,206 of record CANIWJ010000053.1, on the reverse strand, counting down.
GACGGCGGACGCAGCCGGGGTGCCGGTGGTATCTTTCGCGCTTGAGGGTACGGCGGTGGGCAACCTCGCCCGCCAGTTGATCGCGCTCGGTGCGGTGAAGGATTTGGCGACCTTCCGCGCGCATTTGGCCAAGGGCCTCAAGCAAACGGTTTACGCGCCCAAAAAGTAGCCGGAGGGTTGACGCGCTCCGCGTCCGGAGCGCGTTTTACTCCAAGCCGAACACGGCCTTGGCGTAGGCTTCGGGGGCGAAGGGTTGGAGGTCTTCCTTTTGCTCGCCTAAGCCGACGTAGTGTATGGGGAGTTTAAGGGTGCGCCAGATGCCTACGACGGCGCCGCCGCGGCTGGTGCCGTCGAGCTTGGTGACGACCAAGCCGGTGAGCCCGAAGCTTTGGTGAAATACCCGGGCTTGTTCGATGGAGTTACTGCCGAGCGAGCCATCGACCACGAGCCAAGAAAAATGGGGCGCGGTGGGGTCGAGCTTTTGCAGCACGCGGCGAATTTTGGCCAGTTCCTCCATGAGGTTGCTCTTGGTGTGGAGGCGGCCGGCGGTGTCGATGATGACGACGTCCTTGCCGCGGCTTTTTCCTGCTTGCAGGGCGTCGAAGGCCACGGCGGCGGCGTCGGCTCCGGTGTGGCTGGCGATGACTTCGAGCCCGAGTTTTTCGCCCCAGGATTTGAGCTGTTCCACAGCGGCGGCGCGGAAGGTGTCGCAGGCGGCGACGAGCACGGATTTACCCTCTTGTTGCAGGGCCCAGGCGAGTTTGGCGGTGGTGGTGGTTTTGCCGGAGCCGTTGACACCGATCATCACGATCACGGCGGGCAGGCCATCGGGGCGTTTGACGAGGGCGGGGGAGCCAGCGCTGCCGGAGAGCACGCGGGTCAGCACGGCGGCACCGAGTTCGGCGGCCTGTTTACCCTGTAGCTGCGGGTCCTTGCGGTAGGCGGCTTTGATTTCGTCGAGGATCTCGGTGGTCGTTTCCACGCCGAAGTCGGCGGTGATGAGGGCTTCTTCGAGTTCTTCGAGCGAGGATGCGTCGATCTTGCGCCCGCCGAAAAGGGAACGTGTTTTCCCGGCGATGGCGGCGACGGTCTTGGCGAGGCCGTCCTTAAACTTTTTGAAAAGACCGAACATGGTGGAGCGGGGGAGCGAGAAGCCTGGAGCTAGGAGGGTAGGGGGGGCTTGGGCTAGGCTTCAGCGTGTTGGCTCGGCGCTCGTTCAGGTGACTTTGCGGGCGTCGCGGCCGACGTGGTCCTTGAGCTTGTCGAGGATGCCGTTGATGAAGCGTTTGGCGTCGGCGTTGGAGAAGAGCTTGGAGAGGTCGATGGCTTCGTTGATCGACACGACTGGCGGGATGTCGGTGCGGTGGATCATCTCGAAAATTGCGATACGGAGGATGGCGAGGTCGATCTTGGCAATGCGGTCGAAGTCCCAGTTTTGGGCCAGGCCGCGGATGCGTCCGTCGATCTCGTCGCAGTGTTCGATCACGCCGTGGATGATCTCTTCGCCAAAGGCGTAGTGTTCGCGGGGTTTGGCGTCCACGGCCTCCAGGTTGGTGAAGAAAATCGCCAAGTCGTCGGCCAGGTTAGCCGGACGGTTCAGGCTCCAGGCGAAGAGGAATTGCAGGGCGGCCACGCGGCCATCACGGCGTTTGGCGAAAAGGACTTTGTTGCTCATCTCAGGAAAGGGATTGTTTGAGGGCGGCCATCTCAAGCGCGGCGGCGGCGAACTCGGCGCCGCGATCGATCTCGCCGGTGGTGCGGGCTTCGGCTTGGGCGCGGGTGTTGACCACGATGACGCCGTTGATCACGGGGACGCGGGTTTCGAGCGAGACGCGGAGGAGAGCGTCGGCGACGGCGTCGCCGACCATTTCGTGGTGGTTGGTATCGCCGGCGATGAGAACCCCCAGCGCGATGATGGCGTGGAAACGTCCGGTGGTGGCGAGTTCCTGCGCGGCCCAGGGAACCTCGTGGGAGCCAGGCACGCGCACGACCTCAATTGCATCGGTGGGCAGGCCGGCTTCGGTCAATTTTGCGCTGGCACGCTGCACGAGAGCGTCGACCAAGACTGGGTTGAAGCGGGCAGCCACGATGCCAATCCGGAAGGCGGCGACACAGGAAAAGGACAAGGGCGTGGGCGCATCGTGACTCATGTGAAAGAAGAGGAACGCAGAGGCATGCGGACGCGCGGTGCGCGAAGCAAACGGGAAAAACAGATGCGATTTGTGCGACTCCAAGCAACATTCTGCCGACATCGGGCGCATGCCTTGACACCGCCCCCCTCGCGCCCTACCCGATAGGGCCCAACATGGAGGCCGTCCTTGATCAGCCGGTGTTGGTGCTTAATCGCCTTTGGCAGGCGGTGAACGTCATTTGCGCGAAACGCGCTTTCGCCCTGCTCACGCGAGGCCATGCGGCCGTGATTCACCATCACGATGAGGATTTCAGGGTGTTCTCGTTTTTGGATTGGATGGACTTTTCGAGGGTAAATCCGCCCATCGAGCATTTGGACACGGTACATACTCCGCGTACCACTATCCGGCTGCCGCGCGTGATCCTGCTGACCTTCTTCGATAAACTGCCGACCAAGGAGCTGAAGTTGACCCGCAACAATGTCTTCGTGCGCGACAAGGAGACGTGCCAGTATTGCGGCAAAATCTTTCCTCGCGAGGAGTTGAATCTCGATCACGTGATACCGCGTGATCGCGGCGGAAAAACGACGTGGGAAAACATCGTGTGTTCCTGCATCAAATGCAATTCACGCAAGGCCAACCGCCTTCCGCACGAGGCGCACATGCGCCTGGTCTGCAAGCCGGTGCGGCCCAAGTGGCGTCCGGTCATTTCGCTGGTGCTCAACACCCAGCAACGGGAGCGCTGGAAGGATTTCCTCGATCTCGCCTACTGGAACGTGGAGTTGGAGGAGTAAGTTTCCTCGCAGGCTGGCGTTGCGGTGCGGGCGCTCGTTTCGCAACTTCGCACATGGTTTCGAATTCTCCATGGCTGGCGCCGCTCCGTCCGCTGGGCCGCATAGGGCAGCAATTGCTCGATCGCGCCTTGTGCGTTCTGGGCGCGGTGTCGCTGTCGCAGGCGCCGGAGTTTTTTCAACAATATCTCCAACGGCTGGGAGGTAATCTTGACGAGGCGCGTTTGGTTTTAGCCCGGTATGAGGCGGTGGCGCGGGAGAGCGGAATCACGCTCGCTCAATTGGTGGAAACAACGCGAGCACAAGCATCCGCCCCGGTTGCGAAGTTGGGTGCGTTGATTGTCGAGGCGCAGGCCCGGGTGGAGAAGCTCGCAACGGCCGAGCAGGCCTTGCGTTTGGCCTCGGTGTGGACGCGGCCTTTCGTTTTTCTGGCGCAGCACGATGCCGGAATCACGCGAGGAACGTGGGCGGTGTTTAAGCCAGCGGTCCCCGTCACGATTGAGGGAGCGATTTACGCGGGAGTGGGCATGGGTTTGGCGTTGTTGGTGTATCAGCTGGGCGTGGTCTGGCCGTGTCGTGCGTTGAGGCGGCGTTGGCGCAAGCCGGCGGCGGGCGCGGCAGGGGAGGGGGCTGCACGATGAGGCGCGTGTTGATTTTAGGGTCCGGGGCGCTGGCGCTTTATTACGGAGGCAGACTGGCGTGGGCGGGGGTCGAGGTGGTGTTTTGGGCACGCAGCGATGCCTGCGCATTTAGGCAGAAGGGTCTGCGTCTCACTTACCCCGGGGATGCGTTTCACCTGCCCACGGTAAACGTAGTGGAGCGGGTCGAGGACGCAGGGGCGGTTGATTTGGTGGTCATCGCGTTGAAGGCGACTGCGAACGCCGATTTGCCGCGTTTGCTACCTGCCGCGCTCGGGCCAGGCACGGCGGTGCTGAATTTGCAGAACGGGCTGGGCGTGGATGAGGTGGTGGCCGAGATCGCGGGCGCAGAGCGAACCTGTGGAGCGTTGTGCTTTGTGGCGGTAAATCGCGTGGCGCCGGGCGAAGCAGTTTGCGCTCACGAGGGCTACATCGTGCTGGGGGAGTTTTCCGGTGCTCCGACTGCGCGCACCGAGGCGGTGGCGGAGGTTTTTCGCCGCGGCGGCACCAAGGTCCGGATCGCCCCGAGCCTGCTCTCCGCGCGCTGGCACAAGCTGATCTGGAACGTGCCGTTTAATGGCTTGTCCGTCGTCGAGCGCGGCATGATGAGCGACGAGATCCTGCGTGATGCCGGGCGCGAGGCGCGGGTGCGTGCGTTGATGCGCGAGTTGCAGACGGCGGCGGCGGCCGAGGGAGTCGAGATCGCCGATGCCTTTATCGAGGATAACGTGGAGCGGACGCGCAGCATGGCTTACAAACCTTCGACCATGCTGGATTGGCTGGCGGGTCGCCCGCTAGAGCTGGAGCCGATTTGGGGCGAGCCGCTCCGGCGAGCAAGCAGGATGAGGGTCGCCACGCCTGAGTTGGCGCGCCTGTATGTCGAGATACAGGCGCGGGCGGCGGAGGGGCCGCCGCTTAGCGTTTCTTAGTTTTTCCGGTGCCCTCGCGGTCCGCCTTGGCGGATTGGCCGGCATTTAACAGGGTGCCGCCAATTACGCCGATGGCGAAAATTGCGAAGTAAACGAGGGCGGCGTTCGTGCTGATCGGTTTGTCCAGCAGCAGCGAAAAATGGAAGTTAACCTGCTGGGTGTTTTCCGTGCCGATATAAACCACGACAAAGAGAATCAGGAGAAATCCCAAGGTGCGAAAAAAGATGGCGGCGGTCATGGTTGGTTTAGGTGCATGCAAGCAACCGCGTCGGATTGTTGCATGCCAAGAACAATAACTCAGGGGTGCGGCCTTGCCTGGCTTTTCATGCGGCACGGGCTTTACGAACGCGGCGCAGCGAGACAGCTTACTCGCTGTGGAATCCTCGACGCCCCCAGCCGCGCCCGCACCTCTAGCGTTACCCCGTCGCATCGACCCGGTGTTCCTGCATGCCATCAGCAGGCTCACGGCTACGGCCGATAGCCCGCGCGTGGCGATGGAGGAAATCCTGCGGCTCGCCATCGCCCACTTCCGGGCCACTTCCGGAACCATTTCTTTGTTAAATCCCGACACAGGTCGCCTGGAGATTGAGGTGCATCGGGGTATGCCGGCCGGGATCGACGAGGTCGCCCTGCGGCCCGGTCAGGGTATCACTGGATGGGTGGCGTTTCATGGGCGGCCCCAGTTGGTGGCGGATGTGCGATCTGATCCGCGTTACATCCCGGTGCGGCCCGATGTGCGGTCCGAGATCACGGCGCCGCTGATGCCGGAAAACGGCCAGATCCTCGGTGTGATCAATTTGGATAGCGACACGGTGCGTGGGTTCAACGCGGCTGACTTGGCTGACTTGGTTTTGCTGGCCGAAGAGAGCACCACGGTGCTTTTGCGTCTCTGGCAGTTGCAGCATCTGCGTGGCAAGGCGGCGCAGTTGGAAAATTTGGTGAATGCCGGGCTCACTTTGGTCACTAAGCTGGAGCGGCAGGAGCTCCACGACGCCATCACGCGCGATACCCGACGCCTGCTGGGCGCCAAGGCGTCTTTACTCTTTGAATACGTCCCGTCCCGGCGCTGTCTGCGCGCGGTTTCGCTCGACGGCGCGGATTCGACGCCCCTGCCGGAGGGCGATTTACCGCTCGATTCCTGCCTGCTTGGCGCGACGCTCAGCACCCGTCGCCATCTGGAGTTCCTGAATGTGCAGTCGGCCGAATACATCGACGTGGTTGATCTTCCTCGTCATCCGGCGCTGCGATCCTTGCTGGCGGTTCCGATGTTCTGGGAAAACGAGGCGGTGGGAGTGCTGGCGGTTTTCACCGACCATCCGCACCGGTTTAACAACGACGAGAAGCGCTTGCTCGCCGCCTTCGCCAGCCTGGCTGCCGTTACCCTGCAAAATTCGCGGCTCTACACCCGCGTTTTTCAAAGCGAGGACACGTTGCGCAAGAACGAGCAACTTACCACGCTGGGTTTGCTGGCGGCCGAGATCGCCCACGAAATCCGTAATCCGCTCACCGTCATCAAACTCCTCTACGGTTACTTGGGCTTGGATTTCCCGGCGGACGACCCTCGCCGCACCGATGTACGCGTGATCGGCGAGAAACTCGATCAACTGGAAGCCATCGTCTCGCGCGTGCTGCAATTCGCCAAAGCTCCGTCCTCGATGCATTCGCGGTGGAGCGTCGCCGATTTGATTGGCGATACCCTGGTGCTGATTCGCCTTAAGCTGGCGCAGAGCAAGATACGCTTGCGCTTCGAGCCCCCCGCCAAACCCATTTACGTGGACGTTCATAAGGGCCAGTTGCAGCAGGTATTGCTCAATTTATTATTAAATTCGACCCAGGCCATGGACCACGGCGGCTCGATTACGGTTCAGGTTTCGCAGACCGAGCATGAGGGGGCACGCCAGGTTTTCATCGACGTGATCGACACCGGTAAGGGAGTGCCCGCGGAGTTGGCTGAGCATATCTTCGATAGCTTTTTATCGGGGCGAAGCGATGGCACCGGCCTCGGCCTCGCCATTGCGAAACGCATTCTGCTTTCGCATCATGGCGACATCTTGCTGCACGCGACCGGTCCGACGGGGACCACGATGCGCCTGCGCCTGCCCTTGGCACCGTGAGAGCGGAAGGTGGCTTTGGGCGCACCGGCAATAAACGCGTTGTATAAATCGTGGTTGGTGGGGAAGGTCCTGAATGAATAATCAAAACCAGTCTTGGCGGGATCGCTTCAGCCTTACCGCGTGCGCTGCGGCCGATGTCGGCACGGTGATCCCGGCGGATGCCCTTGGCGTGGCGGTGGTTTTCACGAGCGGCGAAGCGGGCGAGAAGGTGTTTTTGGTCATCGAATCCCGGGCAGGCAGTTTGTTGCAGCAGTGTGAGCGGCGCTTGAAAACCGCGCCCTTGCCCCCGCTTGATACGCTCCAAATTGCGTTTAGTTTGGAGGCTGCGCTGGATGGTTCTCCGCAAGCAGAACATGAGTCGTGTCGCCGCCAAGTGGTTCTCGCCGGCGCGCTGCGGCGGGAATTGCGTCCCGCGCTGCGCTGATCGCTGACGGACGAGGGGTAAGTGAGTGCGGTGTTGGATTGGTCTGGAATTTGCAGTGGGCGCGGTCATGAAACGCCGCGATTTCCTGGAAAGTGTGGTTAAAACTTCGGCTTCGCTCGCAGTAGCGGGTGCGTGGTTGAGCCGACCGGAGCGAGTGTCGGCGGCGCTTGCGGATCGTGCTTCGGCCACTCCCGAGGCGCTCGCCGCCGATGAGGATTTTTGGCGAGAGATCAGTCGCGATTTCGCCCCCGCTCCCGATTTCATCAATTTGGAATACGGTTATTTTCATGCCGCCGCACTTCCCACCCTTGAGGTCGAGTTGCGGGCGGCGCGGGAAATCAACCGTAGAAACTCCTTCTACAAGCGGGTGCAGATGCGCCCGGATCAAGAGGCGGCGCGAACTGCCTTGGCGGCGCTGGCCGGGGTGTCGCCCGAGGAGATCGCGGTGACTCGCAACACCACCGAGTCGCTCAACATCGTTATTCAGGGGCTGGATTTGGCCGCCGGTGACGAGATTATCTATGGTGATCAAGACTACGGCAGTATGGAGGAGGCGTTGCAGCAAAAAGCCCGCCGCCAGGGAGTCGTGCTGCGCAAGGTCGCCATTCCGCTCGACCCAAAGTCGGATGCCGAGGTGGTCAATGCCTACATGTCGGCGGTCACGCCGCGCACCCGGTTGCTGCATGTGACGCACCTGATCAACCTCACCGGCCACGTACTGCCGGTCCGGAAGATTTGCGATGCCGCCCATGAACGCGGGATCGAGGTCGTGGTGGATGCCGCGCATTCCTTCGCGCATATCGACTACCAGATTTCCGACCTGGGGTGCGATTACCTCGGCACCAGTTTGCACAAGTGGCTCTGCTCGCCGCTGGGCATGGGCTTGCTCTTCGTGCGTCGGGATAAAATCGCCAAGGTCTGGCCGCTTTTTGGTGATACTCGTCGTGCAGCGGACGACATCCGTAAGCTCGAAAAACTAGGCACCCGCCCCGAGTCCGCTCACATCGGTGTATTGGAGGCGATTCGGTTTCACTCGGCCATAGGGTCCGGACGTAAGCAGGCGCGTTTAAGATATTTGCATGATAGTTGGGCGAACGAAGTGCGTGCGATGCCACGGGTGCGCGTGCTGACTCCTGCGGCGGCCGCCAGACACGGCGCAGTGGGCAATATCGCCATCGACGGGGTGGCTCCGCGCGAGCTCGCCGATTATTGGATGAAGGCGCACACTATATTCACCGTCGGGATCGAGCACCCGGTGGTGCGCGGGGTGCGCGTGACTCCCGGCGTGCCTACACCCCGAGCCCACGTCGAGCGGTTTGTGGCGGCGGTCGCGTCGGCGGTGAAGCACTTTGCCTGAAGGCCTGTCAGATAATTCCGTCACGCTCGCATTGAAAACGACCGGTTACGTGCAGTCTTCAATGGTGAAAATGGCGGAGAGGGAGGGATTCGAACCCTCGGTAGGTTGCCCTACACACGCTTTCCAAGCGAGGCGGCGTGTGTTGGTTAATATGGGGTTACGAAAAGAGGTTTATTTAGTTGGAAAAAAAACGGCTTTTTAGCCACATGGCGGCGGCTCCTACGGCCCCAGCAACAGCGCTTTGTCCAAGGCGTGCAAACCACTTTTCGCGCTTCAACTCGGCGATGTCGTTTTCGGCGGTTGAGATGCGAACAGCCATCGCCCGCTGACTCTCAACCATGCCAATGATTCCGCGCTCGGTATCACCGGTTAAGGCGAGGTCGATACGGGTCAAAAGTTTTGACTGGTGCTCGTTTAAACGGCGCAGCTCGGAGACTTCTGCGGTGAGGGTTACTATGTCACTCATGTTCAAGGTTTCACTGCCGCTCCAATGCTGGCCCCAGATACTTTATTTCCCCATGTAGTCGTGAGCTTATCCATCTGGCGCTGACCAAACCACCACGAGAGCGTCATGGTGGCGGAGTTTATCATGGCGATCACCATGTATTGAATGATTGGCAAGATGTCGTTGGCCTCGGCCCACTGCTTCCACAGGGCTACAAGCGCGATCCCGAAAAATACGAAAAAGGCCACTTGATACAGCCAAGTGAGTCCAGGGCGGGTCGATCCACGGAGATTAGAAACCCAAGTTGCTTCACCCTTTATGCGGCCTTCCGATTCGACAGACGCCGTGAATGCCTCGCTGGCACCTTTTTCGCGTATAGCGGCTAGGATTCCGGCCTGCTTGGTATCCTCGATGTTGGCCATCATCTGCGTCAGCTCGCGCTCCTTGTCCATTTTCAGGAGTGCGAATTTATTGTCCTCCCGCTTCTGGAAGAAGCCGAGAACTCCGGTTGCCAATGCACTTACGCCACCCAAGGCGGCGGACAAGATCGGAGATGCGGCGATGTCGAGTAGGCTCATGGTTGTTATCGTAAAAAGAGAGCGGTTAGCAGCGCGCGCCATAAGTGCATAATAGCGCATCCGATGTTGCGGAGGATTCGGGTGGCGCGGTTCATGGCAGTTATTCGACGACGCCGATCCAGACCACGCGGCCAATGAAGTTCTGCGGCGTGAGCAGGTTGGCGCTGTTGTTGGCGAACTTGTCGATTCGCATGTTGTTCGTGCCCGCCATGACGAAGCCGTTGCCGCGACGTTGGATGATGCGGTGCATGACGAAGTCTGATTTTCCCTCGTCCATGCGGAGAACGGCTTCACCTAGTTTAAGGCTCTCGAAGCTGGCGAACTCGTAGCCGATCACGCCGACAAATTCATCGTAACCGCGCTCGCGCCCGAAGACAGTCATGCTGCCTGTGCCGCGCACACGGGAGACGAACAGCCCGCGAGGCACGGCAGCGACGGCCTCTTCCACGCTCGCGTAGATGCGCGGCGTGGGCATAGGAACGAGTGGCTCTTGAGGAGCGCACCCAGCTAAAACTAGCGCCGCAAGTAGTGAAAGTCCTTTGCGCATTAGACGACGGCCTGAATGGCTGCGGCTAGGGTTTCGTCGGAGGGCTGTTCGTATTCGCCAACGGAGTCAGGAGCACCGCCAGCGATATAAACTATCTCGAAGCGCGCGATGCTATTTCCACTGTCGATGCGCTCGCCGTCAGCGTTGCACCACGCGAAGAGAAGCACGCCGTTGATAGGGTCAACCGACTGCACCTCCGCCTTGGGGTAGGTGGTGCCGGTGAGGGTGAGAATGCGTTTGGTGGTTTCCATATT
>CANIWJ010000052.1 GCA_947471035.1 Verrucomicrobiota bacterium | reverse complement strand
CAAAGGCTCCAGTATCGCCCAAATTTGATCCGATATGTCATGCCTCCGGTGGCTTTCTTTCATCGAACCATACGCATGGACTCCCGTTTCTCGCCGTCAATAAAATCTCGTGACGACACGATCTAAGAAGTGCCTTCTCCGCGGCATAGAGCCGCGAACAAAAATAACCTTTTTATTCAAAAAAACTTAATGAGTCCCTAATTTAGCAATGCCTGTGCCAACATAACTTACTTACGTGAGATTTAGCGTATTTTTGCATTGCTGTGACAATGCACCCACGAAGCACCGTGACTGAATGCATGGGCTCGTGAAACTCGACCGCTGCGCCAGCGCGATTACCGCCACTCGAACCGCGCAAATCTTCCAACCCCGGTGCCTGCCCGCACCGGGGTTTTCTTTTGCTTGGCGAACGCCCTGCGCAATCAAGGCGTGACGCCTGCCGCTCGCCTCGCGTAACTCCTTCCCCACGTTCGCATGAAAACCATCGCCATCCTCAACGGCCCCAACCTCGACCGCCTCGGCAAACGCGAGCCCGAGATCTATGGCCGCGCCACCCTTGCCGACCTCGAAGCCCAGCTTTGCGCCGAGTTCGGCTCGGCGGCCAAACTCGACTTTTTCCAGAGCAACCACGAGGGCGAGCTGGTGGACAAAATCTCCGCCCTCGCCGATGCCAAGATCGACGGCGTGGTGATCAACGGCGCCGCCCTCACCCACACCAGCGTGGCCCTGCGCGACGCCCTGGCCGGCTCCGGCCTGCGCGCCGTCGAGGTCCACATCTCCAACATCTACAAGCGCGAAGAGTTCCGCCACAAATCCCTCACCGCCCCGGTCTGCGTGGCGGTGATCACCGGCCTCGGGCTCGAAGGCTACTTCGCCGCCGTCCGCTACCTGCTCAAATAAACCCGCGCCGTGGCCGCTACGATTCCCGACGCCGATCTCCGCATCAAGCTGCCCGTCTTCGAGGGGCCGCTGGATCTGTTGCTGTTTCTCATCCGGAAAAACGAGCTCGATATCTACGACATCCCCATCGTCTCGGTGACCAAACAATACGTCGCCGTCATCCGCGCCATGCGCGAACTCGACCTCGACGTGGCCGGGGAGTTTTTCGTCATGGCCGCGTCCCTGATGGAGATCAAAAGCCGCATGCTCCTGCCGCGAGGCCAGGCCGCCCATGCCAACGCCGAGGACGAGGACCCGCTCGATCCGCGCTGGGAGCTGGTGCATCAGCTCCTCCAATACAAAAAATTCAAGGAAGCCGCCGCCAAGCTCAACGAGCTCGCCGCGTTTCAACGCGACCTGCTCACCCGCCATGTCTCGGCGCTGGCGATTCCGGAAAACGAACTCGTGCTCCAACCGGTGGACCGGATCGAGCTATGGAACATGTTTAACCGCGTGCTCCGCCGTCTCGCGGAAAAACTGATCGTCGGCGAAATCAAAGGCGAGGAGGTGACCGTCTCGGACAAGATGGAGGAGCTGCTACATCTGGTGATCACGCAAAAAAAGTTTCTCTTCACCGACCTTTTCGAGGGGAAAACGGTCACGATCCGCGTGCTCGTCGCCACCTTCATCGCCGTGCTCGAGCTGACGCGCTTGAAGAAACTGCGCATCCGCCAGGACGAAGCCTACACCGATATTTACGTCGAAGTCGTCGAGGATACCCTGCCGGAACTGCCGCCGCTGATCCTGTCGGGCGAAGAGCTCGCCCTGAACGGATCGGCCAAGGAAAACCAGAACCCGCTTGAAACACCGGTCGAAGGAGACAGGTTGCCCACGTGAGCAAGCGCGACCGCACTTCCCCTGTAAGGCCTAACACCCCGGCCAAACCCGCCCCCCAAGCCGGGCTGCTCGGCGTCGGACTGGACAACACGGACGGCCACAAACGCATCACCACCGGGGAAAAATTCGTCGTCGTCGGAGGCTCGGCCGAAACCCACGAACGCATGGCCGAGACCACGATCAAAACCTTCGAGGAACTCAAACGCCGCGACAAACGCCTGGAGACCGTCGATCCGCGCGAGTTGGCCGAGATCCTCCATAAATCGACCCCGCGCTAAACGCCCACCCTTCCCTCCCCTTTTCCCCATGAGCGACACCCCTGACAACACCCCATCCTCCCCAGCCTCAGCCCCCGAGTCGGACGCACTCACCCCGTCGGCTCCGCTTACGCCCGAGACTGCGCCGATCACGCCTGAGGCTGCGCCCAAGCCCAAGCTTAACCTTGCCCCCAAGCCCGGCACCTCCGCGCCTTTTGCCGGCCGCCCCGGCACGTCCGCCCCGTTTTCCGCCTCCCAAATCGCCGCCGCGCAGAAGTTGCCTTCCGGTAAATTCAGCTCACCGATTCCTCCAGCGGCAGACGACGACGACGGTCCCTCGCCCGTGCTCACGGTCATCGCCGGACTGGCCGCCGCCGCCGCGATCGCCTTTGCCTACCTTTTGTTCCTGAAAACCAAATAACGAATCCCATCCCTGACTATGTCCGCTGCGATTGCTAACTTCGACGACGCCTCTTTCAAAACCGCCATCTCCGGCAGCACTCCCGTGTTGGTGGACTTTTGGGCCCCTTGGTGCGGCCCTTGCAAAGCCATCGCGCCCATCCTGGAGGAACTGGCCAAGGAATTCTCCGGCAAGCTCGTGATCGGTAAGGTCAACGTGGATGACCACGGCGACCTGGCCAGCACCTACGCCGTGCGCGCCATCCCCACCATGCTGCTCTTCAAGGGCGGCGTCTTGGTCGAAACCCTCGTCGGCATGCAGTCCAAGGACAGCCTCAAAGCCAAGCTGGCCGCCAAGATCTAAACCCGAGGACGAGTCCGCTCCTCCCCTGCCCGTCGCGCCCCTTGGCCGACGGGCTTTTTTGCGCACTCGTTCCGACGAATTTGAGCGCATACCAATTACCCCTCGCAGTCAGACTTAAACGCAAAGGTGCAGAGGCGCAAAGAAACGCGAGAATCCCTTCATTTCCGGGTCTTTGCGTACTTAGCGGCTTGGCGACTTTGCGTTAAAATAAGTCCATTTTGTTCAGGACTTTGGTATTACAAAAAAGCCGCGCCCCCAAAAGGAGACGCGGCTGAAAAATCGGAACAACTACAGGCTGGTTAGCGCTGCAAAAACCACGCCGCCAGCGGACCTTGGTAGATGCCGAAGACCACGCTGCCGGTGGCTAACAGTCCGAGCGCCACGCCCATGGGCAGGGAAACCGGCGTCGGGGCCGGACCGGCGGCTTCGACCTCGCCCGAGGGCACCGGCGGACGCCAGGTGCTGAAGAACGCGGCCTTGATCCAGCCGAAGTAGTAATAAATCGAAATCACCACGCCCACGATCGCGATGGCCAGCAGCGGGTAGAGCCCGGCTTTGAAGGCGGCGATGAAGATCATGAGCTTACCCATGAATCCGGCGAGCGGCGGGATGCCAGCCAGCGAACCGAGACCGATGGCCAGCACACCGGCGAGGTAGGGGCGTTTCTTGGCGAAATCGGCGTAGTGGTCGAGGTCCTGCTCGGCGTCGTTCGGGCCGGCGACGTGGGTCATCACGCCAAATACCGCAAAGGAAGCGAGCAGGTAGGCGAAAAGATAGAAGTAGATGCTGCCAACCGCCTGCGGCACGGTCAGCACGGCGACCACGCCGAGCAGCAAATAACCGGCGTGCGAAACACCGGAAAGGCCGATCAGACGCTTCACGTTGTGCTGGGTGAGCGCGGCAAGGTTACCGAAAAGGATCGTGGCGCCTGCCATGAACGACAGCACGGTGGTGACGAGTTTTTCGTAGGGCGAAAACACGTAGACCAGGCTGATCAAAACCGCGAAACCGGCGGCCTTGGAGGCGACGGCGAGGAAGGCGGTGACCGGGGTCGGCGCGCCTTGGTAAACGTCGGGAATCCAGATTTGGAAAGGTACTGCGCCGATCTTAAAGGCGACACCAGCGAGCACGAAAACGATGCCGATGGAGGCAAGGAAGTTGTCGGGATTGGCCGCGAGGAAAGTGCGAATCGCCTGATACGCCATGGGGTTGGAGCTGGAGCCGATCAAGGCCGGGTTGCCCGCCACACCATAGAGCATGACGATTCCGAAAAGCAGCAGGCCCGAGCTCAACGCGCCCATGACCAAGTATTTGAGCCCGGCCTCCAAGGTGAGCGGATTGGTGCGGGTGTAGCTGACGAGAATGTAGAAACCGACCGTGACCGTCTCCAGGGCGACGAAGAGCAGGATGAAGTTGGCCGCCTGCGCCAGCAGCATCATGGCCGCCGAGACAACAAGCACGATGTGGAAGAACTCGATCTTGGGCATCTTCTGCTTAGCGAGGGCGACCACGCCGAGCATCGAAACCAGAATGGAGCAGGTCAGGAAAAACGCGCGCAGGTATTGGCCGTCGGACGAGTGGTAAAGCAGACCGCTAAACGAGGTGGTGCCGAGATAGGCGGGCGTGAAATTGGCGAGCAGGCCGATCAGCAAGCCGAGCTGGGCGACAATAGAAATGGTGGGTATGAGCGCCTTCTTTTTGGGGAGGAAAATCTCCAAAACGAGGAGGAGCAGCGCGAGCACGCCCATGGATATCTCGGGCTGGATGTTGACCCAGAGATTGTCGGCGGCGGCTTTACTAAGTTGTTCGATGGTCATGGGCCGGAAGGGCTGAAGGACGAGTAAGTGAAAAGGGAGCGGGAGGCGGCGGGATTATTTACCGGCGTAAAGCGCGGAGACGGCGGTGTTAACGCCTTCGGAAATGCTCTTGGGCCAGAAACCGACGAAGAGCAGGGCGGCGATGAGCAGGAGGGCGGGGACTTTTTCGCACCAGCAGAGATCGACCGGGGGCTTTTCGGCGCTGACCTTGGCCAGGGCCGGGGAGGTCTCGCCGAAGAAGACCTTGGCGGCGGAGCGGAGTCCGTAAACGGCCGAGATGATCACGCCGGAAATGGCCAGCGTGGTGTACACTGCCGAGAACTTCCACGCGCCGACGAAGATGGCGAGCTCGCCCCAGAAGTTGGCCAGGCCGGGCAAGCCGATGCTGGCGAAGGTGGCGGTGACGAAGAAGGCCGCGAGCACAGGCGTCTGTTTCGCGAGGCCGCCCATGTCATCCATGTCGAAGGTTTGGGTGCGGTGGTAGATGCTGGTGGAGAGCATGAACAGCAGGGCGACGGAGAAGCCGTGGGCGACCATCATAAGGACCACGCCACCGATGCCGACGACGTTGAAAGCGGCAATGCCGAGGAAGGCGTAGCCCATGTGCATGACCGAGCTGTAACCGATCATCTGCTTGAGGTCGCGCTGGGCGATGGTGACGAAGCCGATGTAGAGCACGTTGCCGCCGACCGCGAGCAAGGCGAGCCAGCCGGACCAGTGGCCGACGCCCAAGGGCAGCAAGGGCGCGGCGATTTGCACCAGGCCGTAGAGGCCGAATTTTTTCAACACGCCCGCGTGCAGCATGGCGGCGGAGCTGGGCGCGGCACCGTAGCCGAGCGGAGCCCAGGTGTGAAAGGGGAACAGAGAAACGAGGATGCCGAAGCCAAGGAGCAGGAGGCCGAATATGACGTTTTGATTGGAGCCATGGATCGCACCGTCGGCGATGACTTGGCGCAGGGCGATGAGATCGAAGTTTTCCGCCCCGCTCTGGTGGTAAAGCGCGATCAGGCCAATGAGCGAAAGCATGGCGCCGAGGGTCAGGTAAATGGTGAGCTTCATCGCGGCGTAGCCGCGGTCACGACCGCCCCAGACGCCGACCATGATGAAGGTGGCGATGAGGGCGAATTCGTGGAAGAAGTAGAAAAAGAAGACGTCGATGCTGGCGAAAACGCCCATCAAACCGGCCTGCATGACCAAGAGAAGGCCGAGGTAGAGCGAGGGACGCTCGGCCTTGGACTGGATGGCGTAGAGCCCGGCGGCCAAGCCCACGATCCCAGCGAGCACGAAGAGCGGGAGCGAGATGCCGTTCAGACCGAGGTGCAGGCTGATGCCCAAGGCGTCCTTCAGACCGGTGTCGTATTGGGTAACGAACTGGTAGTCAGCCGCGTCGGCCACGGAGAACTGCGCCCAGACGCATAGAGCCAGCAGCGCCGGGATGAGAAACCCAATACCGGCCACGACCTTGCGGGCGAGGGCGGGCATCGGAATCAGGAGCAGGAGCGCGGCGGCCAGGGGCGTCGCGATGGCGATAAGGAGATGGTCGAACACGGCGGACAAAAGTTAGTTAGGCGATTTAAGAAAAAGTCGTGGAGGCGTTGGCGGGCTTAGCGCGAGGCGAGGAACCAGAGGAAAACCGCGCCGCCGAGGAACCAGTAAACGTAGGCGTGAAGGCTGCCGGTATGGAGGGCGCGAGTGGCCAATCCGACCAACCCGGTGACGCCCGCCGTGCCGCGCACGACGATGCCCGAGATACCGATCAGGTCGATGTAGTTGAGCAGCATCGCGAAACGCTGCTGCACCTTGGCCACATAGTAGTCGTAGCCGACGTCGAAGGATTTTTGCAGCGCCACCAAGGCGGCGAAGCCACCCGGAACCTTGGTTTGCAGGGTGTCGTCGGCGGCGGGCTTGTAGAAAAGGAACGCGGCTCCGGCTCCGACCAACATGACAACGAGGGAAACCGCCAGAATCGTGGTGTGGTCACCACCGTGGGGATGGGCGATTTGGCTGAGCACGCCGTCGAAGTGGCCACCGTAAATCGCCTCGTAGCCGCCGATTATGGAAAGCACGGCGAGTACAATCAAGGGCAGGGTCATGCTGATACCGCCTTCGTGGGCGTGGGCCGCGTCGTCGGAACGAGTGGAACCAAGGAAAACGAGCTTCCACATGCGAATCATGTAAAACGCCGTGAGGACGGCGGTCAGGCAAAGCACGGCGAAGACGGCGGTGTTTTTCTCCATCGCGAGATAAAGGATGGCGTCCTTGGAGAAGAAGCCAGCCAGCCCGGGGCAGCCGATGATGGCGAGCACGCCGAGGGTAAAGGTGCCGAAGGTCAGGGGCATCTTCTTGGACAGGCCGCCCATTTTAAAAATGTCTTGTTCGTGGTGGCATCCGTGGATGACGGAGCCGGAACCGAGGAACATAAGGGCCTTGAAGAAGGCGTGCGTGGTAAGGTGGAACATCGCCGCACCGACGCCGGCGGCGAGCACGACCTCGTGAGCGGAGGCCTCGCCGTGGGCGACCTTGAGCGAGCCGAGACCGAAGGCGGCCACCATGTAGCCGAGCTGGGACAAGGTGGAGTAGGCCAGGACCTTTTTGATGTCCCGCTGGGTGATGGCGCAGAGTGCGGCATACAGCGCAGTGGCGGTGCCCACCCACATGACGATGGTGAGCGCCTTGGGTGCGATCGCGAACAGTGGCTCGATGCGGCAGAGCATGAAGATACCGGCGGCGACCATCGTGGCGGCGTGGATTAGGGCGGAAACGGGGGTCGGGCCTTCCATCGCGTCGGGGAGCCAGACTTGGAGGGGAAGTTGGGCGGATTTACCCACTGCGCCGCAGAACAGCAGGAGTGGAATCAGGTTATGAACCGGCATCGTGCCGGCGGCAGAAAGGGCGGCGAGTTCGCTCAAGTTGACCGTGCCGTAAAAGTGATAGCAGAGAAGGATGCCGCAGAGGTAGCCGAAGTCGCCGACGCGGTTGGCGATGAAGGCTTTTTTCGAGGCGGCGGCGGCGCTGGGTTTGAAGAAGTAGTGGTTGATCAACAAATAGGAGCCGAGGCCAACTAGCTCCCAGAAGATAAACATCATGAACAGATTGTCGGCAAAAACGATGCCGAGCATGGCGAACATGAAGAGCGAGAGGCCGCCGAAGTAGCGGGCCTTGGCGTCGTCATCGTGCATGTAGCCGAGGGAAAAGACATGCACGCACAGGCCGATGACGCCTACGATGCTGAGCATGAGGGCGGAGAGATCGTCGAATTTGAGGCCGAGGGAGAGGGTGAAGCCGCCGAGGTTCAGCCAATCGACCGACGCGGTGAAACGCTCCCCGCTAAAGGCCAGGTAAAGACCGCCGGCCGCGATGAGCGTGGCCGTGAACGTGCCGACCAGGGCAGCAATGTTGCCCTGCCGACGCAGGGCGAGCGCGATGACGGCGGCCGAGGCAAGCGGCAGCAGAAAAACAAGTTGAGCGAGCTGGAGCGAGTTCTGGAACATCGGAAAAGAAAGAGGGAAAAACGGGCGAAGGATGAGTTGGTCTTAGCGGTTGCCGCGATGACGCAGCGCGGAAGCGCGGAGATGGTCGCGCGCGAAGCGCGCGGCCCCGGAGCGAAGCGCAGGGGCACTCTGGCTGGGTGCTCGCCGCAGGCGGGCAAGCCGGAGTGCAAAACCGATTTTGCGTTTGGTGGCGGACTCGACCGGAATGGCTAGCGCTCGGATGGCTTCGACGATGGCTGTCAGTTGTTCGTCGTGGGCACCGACGCGGGCGTCGAGTTCGGAGAGCTTGGCGCGCAGGGTCTTGTGGTCGGTCATGAGCGCACGGAGCTGCACGAAGGCGCGGACAACGGCGATACCCATCTGGGCTGCAGCCGGACTATTCAAGACGTTGGCCACTTGAAGCGCCCCGTGCTCGGTGAAGGCGTAGGGCAAGCTGGTCAAGCGACGGCGCTGCGGCGATGTGGTCGCATTTTGCGACCACATATTCGTATCTCCCTTATCAGCAACGATCGAAACCTTCGAGGCTAACACGGCAGACCATTCTTCACGGGTGAGCTGAAAAACGAAATCCTCGGGAAATTTCACGGTATTACGCTTCATCTGCTCGATGAGGCGCTTGGTCGGCACCTCGTAAATCTCCGCCAGATCGGCGTCGAGCAGCACGCGTTGGCCCCGGAGCACGCGGATGCGGCTCTGGATGCGCTCGGCGGGGACGGTTTCGGCGGCGGCTTTCACGAGGTGCGGACGATCAATTCAACTCAGCAAGGCGCTCAATTCTTCAGGGCATTGAGCTCTTCGACTTGCACCGTCTGGCGGCGACGGAAGAGGGCTACGATGATGGCCAGACCGACCGCAACTTCGGCGGCGGCAACGGTTAAAATGAAGAAGACAAACACGTTGCCGTCGAGCACACCGTTGAAACGACTGAAGGCGACCAGCGCCACGGTGCTGGCGACGAGCATCAATTCGAGGCACATGTAGATCACCAAGGTGTTTTTGCGCAGCACGACGCCGAGAAAGCCGATCACGAAGAGCACGGCGCTCAGGTAGAGGTAGGAATGAAGCGAGACGGCGTAAGCCCCGGGCAGGGCGGCGAGCGAAAGGGCGGACATGGCGGATAAGGGGGTGGCGAGCAGGCTCATTTAACGTCCTCCAAGCCTTCGAATTTTTTGCTCATGACGATCACGCCCAGCATGGCGATCAGGAGCAGGAAGCCGACGATCTGAACGGGTAGCAGATAAACGGTAAACAGCTGCTCGGCGTAAGCGCGGAGGCTGTTGCCCACCACCGGCACTTCGGCGAGGATGGTGGTGTGGTTGAGCCCGCGAGTGGCAAAGGAGAGCAGGCCGGTGATCAAAAGTCCGCCCGCCACGGTGGAGGAAACGAGGGTGGCTTTGGTGAAGCGCTTCCGGTCGCCGCCCTGCATGTCGAGCAACATGATGATAAACAAGAATAAGGCTACGACGGCACCGGCATAAACCAGCACCAACAACACCGCCAAAAGGAAGGCGTCGAGCAGCACGAACAAGGCAGCCACGCCGACCAAGCTCAGCAGCAGGCAGAGCGACGAGGCGACGGCATTTTTGTTAAACACCACGCCCAAGGCGCAGGCCACCGTGAAGACGGCGAAGAGGTGAAAGAGAATGTCGGACATTGCGGAAGAAAGGGCGGAGTTTTTTACAGAAGAGAACGAAGGAAACGAAGATGGCCGGGTGTTCGCTGCGTGTAGGGTAGGTTAGCCGAGACCTTTTGTTAACTTAGTTTCCTTATGTGAAACGGTTTGTGTTGTTTTAGTGATGGCTTCCGTGGGCGGCGGCTTCTTCGGCGGCCTTTTTCTTGTCCCATTTGAAGTGCGGGTCGGGCAAGGTGCCGCCGAGTTCGTAGAGTCGCTTCTTGTCGTTGACCATCTCTTCGCGGGTGAGGCCGGTCATGGAATACTGGTTTTGCAGCCAGATCGCTTCCTCGGGGCAAACTTCCTGGCAGAGGCCGCAGTAGATGCAGCGCAGCATGTCGATCTTGAACTCTTTCGGAGCTTTTTCGACGTGGGCGTGAGGCGAGTCGGCGGGGATTTCGCCCGGAGTGATGCGGATGGCCTTGGGCGGGCAGACGAATTCGCAAAGCTGGCAGGAGACGCACTTTTCGCGACCGTGTGGATCGTAAACCAAGGTGGGCACGCCGCGGTAGCCGAGCGGAATTTCGGGGCGAACCTCGGGGTATTCCAAGGTTTCCGAGGGCTGCACCATGCGCTTGAACGTGGTCGCGAGTCCGGCGGCGATGTTGGGCAGGTAGGTGCGCTCAAGAAAACTGAGCGGTTTGCGTTCTACGGTGATGACGGCCATGGCGCGAAAAAATTAGAGGTTCGGGAAATACAAGTCCTTCACCGCGATCAAGATCGCGTAGAGGACGAGGTTAGCGATGGAGAGCGGAAGGAGTTTTTTCCAGCCGATGGTCATCACTTGGTCATAGCGGAAACGGGGCAGCGTCCAACGCACCCACATGAAGAAAAAGATGAAGAAACCGACCTTGAGCAGGAACAGGGTGATGCCGATCACGCCCATCACCAGCGGCGAGGCGATCAGGGGCAGGAAACCGGCGCCAAAATTCACCACGTCCGCCAGCGTGACCCAGGGCAAGGGGTTCCAGCCGCCGAGGAAGAGTAGACAGAAGATGCCGGAGCCCACAATCATGTGGGCGTATTCGGCCACGAAGAAGAGGGACCATTTGAACGCGCCGTATTCGGTATGGAAACCGCCGACCAGATCGGCCTCGGACTCGGGCATGTCAAAGGGCTGACGGTTGGTCTCGGCAAAGAGCGCGACTAGGAAAACGAAGGCCGAGACCGGCATAAAGAAGATATACCACAGGCCGCCAAAAAAGCCGGGCTGGCTCTGGCTTTGCACCACGTCAAAGAGGCTCAGGGTGCCGGGACCGCCGGGCGCGTTGACCCAGAGAAACACCGGGAGAACCGAAAGGGTCATCGAAAGCTCGTAGGAAATGAGCTGGGCCGAGGCGCGAACGCCGCCGAGGAAGGGGTATTTCGAGTTGGAGGCCCAACCGGCGAGAATGAGCGAATACACGCCCAGCGAACCCAAGGCGAAAACGGCGAGCAGGCCGACGTCGAGGTTGGTCAGGGCCACGGGCACGAGTTTTCCGGCGGCATCGAAATAAGCGCCGAAGGGGATAAACGCCACGGTGGTCAGCGCCGGGATCATCGAGACGATGGGCGCGAGGATGAAATAGAACGCGTTCACGTGGCCGGGGACCGGGTCCTCCTTGAAGACGAACTTGCCGCCGTCGGCGGTGAGCTGGAACACGCCCAGCTTGGTCAGGAGCGAGATGCCGGGAATCCAGGCCAGGAACGGCGGCACGGTGCGGTTGGGACCGGGGCGTCCTTGGATCCAAGCCGAGACCTTGCGCTCGGCCATGGAGCAGGCGGCGGCGAGCGGAAACAGCACGAGGATGACCGCCGTGCCTTGCAGGACGAGGCGGAGGAGGAGCGGAAGCTCGAAGTAGAGATCGAACATGTCGGAAAGGGAGAGTCGGAAAGGGTTACACAGAGGGCA
The DNA here is from genome assembly GCA_947471035.1 of Verrucomicrobiota bacterium. Lineage (GTDB taxonomy): Bacteria > Verrucomicrobiota > Verrucomicrobiia > Opitutales > Opitutaceae > IMCC26134_A. Next base: position 9,521 of record CANIWJ010000052.1, on the reverse strand, counting down.
CTAGAGGTGACACAGAGGGCTCGGAGAAGGAATTATCAGATGAGGGTTGGCCGGGGCGGTTTATAGGCTCTGTGGTCTTTGTGATTTCTCTGGTGCGCTCTGTGTTACTTAGGCTGGGACGGCTTGAGCGGGTTTGAATTTGAGCGTTTCGCCCTCGGCGAAGGGCAGGGCGGCCCAGGGCGTGGCGTCGAGGAGGAGGCCGGTCTCGGGGATGCTTTTATAGAGCATCGTGGAGAGCGCGGGCACGGCGGCGGCGAGGGCGGGCCACAGAGCCTGGACGTCGCTCGCGGTGGCCGGAGCGCCGAGGGCGACGACGAGCTTGGAGAGGACGGAGAGGTCGTTGGTCGCGCCTTGCGGGCCGGGAACGGCGGCGGCGAATTTTTGGATGCGGAACTGCTGGTTCACGAAGGTGCCGGCCTTCTCGAAGGTGTGCAGAGTGGGCAACACGACCTTGGCGGCGGCGCTGGTGGCGCTGGCGTGGGTGCCGAGATAGATGACCGAAACCTTGGCGAGCTGCGCAGCGGTGAGACCGGCGGCGACGAGATCCTCGCCGTGGGAAACGACCGTCTTGACCTTGCCGGCGTCGATGTCGGCGGCGAGCTGGGTCAGCTGGGCGGCGGGGAGCTGGCTGATGAGGCCGGTAACGAGGGCGCCGCGCACGTTGGGGTTGCGGTCGGCGGAGATGAGGAGCTTGTCGCCCTGGCCGGTGCGGGCCACCAGAGCGGCGGACGCCCCGAGCTGGTCGGCGAGTTTTTTGAGCAGGAACTGTTCTTCCACCGATGCGCGGCCCGAACCGACGATGGCGACGGAACCGGCCTTGAGCAGCTCGGTGGCGGCGTTGATCGCGATATCGAGACCGGAGGGCGCGCCATTAACCGAGATGGCGGCGAGACGGTCGGCGGAGGCGACCTGTTTGTAGAGCATGCGGCCGGAGTCGGACATCCAGGTGTCGTTGACCTCGTCGTTGCGGCGCGGGGTGAGGCGGTAGATGACGCCCTCGCGCGACCAGATGACGGCGTTCACGCCGACGGAGGACTCGATGTCGAGGGTGTTGGTCTGCTTGAGGAACCAGACGCGCATCTTGAAGCGGAAGTCGGTGCTGGTGAGCGCGCCGACCGGGCAGATGTCCACCGTGTTGAGCGAGTAGTTGTTTTCCAACTTCTTGCCCGGGTGGCAGGTGAGCGTGGAGTAGCTGCCGCGATCGACGAAGCCGAGCACGTCGTCCTTGGCGATTTCCTTGGAGAAACGCACGCAGCGGGAGCAGAGGATGCAGCGCTCGTCGTCGAGCGTGACGCGGGGCCCGAGCTGGGTGCGCTTGGGCTTGACGTTTTTCTCCTCGATGAAGCGGGAATAACCGCGGCCGTAGCCGGTGGCCTGTTCCTGGAGTTTGCATTCGCCGGCCTGGTCGCAGATTGGGCAATCGAGCGGGTGATTGATGAGGAGGAATTCCATCACGCCTTCGCGGGCGTCCTTCACCATGGGCGAAGACGTCTTGATGTGCATGCCGGGGGCGACGGTGGTGCCGCAGCCGATCTGGGGGCGCGGGATCCAGTTGATTCGCTGCTTGCCGGTGGCGGGGTCGATCACGGGGGCCTTGGTGGCGGGATCGACGGCGGGCATGCCCATCTCTACCATGCACATGCGGCAATTTCCGGCCACGGTGAGCTTGGGGTGATAGCAGTAGTGCGGGACGTCCTTCTGGAGCTGCTTGGCGGCCTCGATGACGTTGGTGCCCTTCGGCACGGCGATGTCCACGCCGTCGATGTTGACGGTGACGAGGTCGGGTTTGGGAGCGGCGATCATTGCTGAAAAGGGAGCGGTTGGCGGGATGCGTTAAACAAGGGCGAGGCGGTCGGCGGGGAGGGTTTTCTTAACCTCGGCGTAGGCTTCGAACTCGTCCTTGAACTTGATCAGGAAGCTCTGGGTCGGCCACGAACAGGCCTCGCCGAAAGCGCAGATGGTGCGGCCGGGGATCTGGTCGGCGACGCTCTTGAGCAGGGCGGCGTCTTCCTTGCGGGCCTGGCCGTGGACCATGCGGGAGCTGATTTTTTTCATCCAGAGCGAGCCCTCGCGGCAGGGCGTGCACTGGCCGCAGCTCTCATGCTGGTAGAAGGCGTTGATGTTGGCCAGGGCCTCGACCATGTTGACCGAGTCGTCCATCACGATCACGCCGCCGGAGCCGCCCATCGAGCCGATCATGGCGAGGCAGTCGAAATCCATGGGAACGTCCTCGACGCCCCAATCGTAGTCCACCATGTCGGCGCCGACCTTGCGCTTGCCCTTGTAGCGTTCGCCGAAGCGCAGGACCTTGGCGGAGGAACCACCGGGGATGACGGCCTTGAACGTGCGTCCGGGCAGCGGGCCGCCGCAGACCTCGTTGAGCAACTGGCCCATGGTGATGGTGCCGGCAGGGAATTCGTAGTAACCGGGACGCTGGACGTGGCCGGAGACGCAGAAGATGCGGGTGCCGGTGTTACCGGGCGTGCCGGTCTTGGCGTAGGCCTCGCCACCGAGGTCGGCGATGACCTTAACGTGGCACATCGTCTCGACGTTGTTCACGATCGTCGGGCACTGGTAAAGGCCGAGAACGGCGGGGAAGTAGGGCGGCTTGATGCGCGGGTTGGCGCGTTTGCCTTCGAGCGATTCGATCAGGCCGGTTTCCTCGCCGCAGATGTAGGCGCCGGCGCCGCGATGCACGTAGATCTCGCAGGAGTAGCCGCTGCCGAGAATGTTCGGGCCGACGAAATTGGCGGCGCGGGCCTCGGCGATGGCTTTTTCGAGGATGCGCGCACCCTCGGGCATTTCGCCGCGAATGTAGATGTAGGCCTGCTTCACGTTGTTGGCGAAGCAGCTCAGGATCGTGCCCTCGATCAGCTGATGCGGATCCTGGTGCATGATGTAGCGATCCTTGAAGGTGCCGGGCTCGGACTCGTCGGCGTTGACGATCAGGTAGATGGGCTTGCCGGACTTGCGGTCCACCAGGGACCACTTCACGCCGCAGGGGAAACCCGCGCCGCCACGACCGCGCAGGCCGGATTTCTTGACCTCTTCGATCAGGTCGGCAGGCGGGCGCACGATGGATTTTTTCAACACCTCGTAGCCGCCGTGGCGCAGGTAGCACGCCAGGTCGTTGGTGTAGCCGGGCTCGTCAATGTGTTTGAAAATGACGCGGGTCTGGGCGGGAGCGGGCATGGCGAAGGTGGGCGGGATGAGGGTTATTTGCGGGCGGCGGCTTCGGAGCGAATTTGCGCGCTGATCTGCCTGGCCTTGGTGGCGTCCACCTTCTCGTGGAGCACTTCGTCGATCAGCACAACCGGCGCGGTGCCGCAGGAGGCGAGACACTCGACGAAGTCCACCGTGACTTCGCCGCAGGGCGAGATGGCGCCGAGGGTGGTCTTAAATTCCTCTTGGAAGGTCTCGCAGGTCTTGTAGCCGCCGAGCAAGGCGCAGGACAGGGTGCGGCAGACTTTGATGTGGCGGCGGCCGATGGGCGCGCGGCGGAACATCGGGTAAAAGGTCACGACTTCGAGCACGTTGATCGGCTGAAGCTCGAGCTTGGACGCGATCCAAAGAATGGCGTCCTCGGAGATGTAGCCGGCGTCCTCTTGAATGAGGTGCAGCAGCGGCAGTGTGGCGCTGCGCTTGACCGGATAGTGCGTAATAACCTCGTCGATGCGCTGGAAGGTTTCGGGCTTGAGATTCACGAGAACGAAGAAGGGGAAAGTTTTGGAAAATTGACGGCGGCGGCGGTAGGCGCAGGAAAAATCAGCGGTCGCACTCGCCCATCACGAAATCGAGCGAGCCGAGGATGGAGACGACGTCGGAGACGAGGTTGCCCTGGCAGACCTTGGGCAGGATGGAGAGGTTGGAGAAGCTGGGGCTGCGGATCTTCATGCGGTAGGGCACGCCGCCGCCCTTACTCACGATGAAGAAGCCGAGCGCGCCCTTGGGCACTTCGGCCTCGAAATAGACTTCGCCGGCCGGCATCTGCGGGCCTTCGGTGGTGATCATGAAGTTGTTGATCAACTCCTCCATGCTCGTGAGCACCTTGTCCTTGCGGGGAGCGAAAATCCGCACCGCGTCCTTCGCATACCAGTCGCCCTTGGGGAAGTTCTTGAGCACCTGCTTGATGATACGGATCGACTGGCGCATCTCCTCACCACGAACCAAGTAACGGTCGTAGCAGTCGCCGGTGGTGCCCACCGCCACATCGAATTCGTAGCGCTCGTAGCCGGAGTAAGGGCGATCCTTGCGCAGGTCGAAGGCCACGCCGGAGCCACGCAAGTTGGGGCCGGTAAGACCGTAGGCGATGGCCTCTTCCTTGCTGATCACGCCTACACCCTGGGTGCGGTCGATAAAGATTTTGTTACGAGTAAGGAGCTTGAGGATGTTCTCCAAGATCGGGAGAAACTGGTCGCAAAAGGCGTCCACCCGGTCGGTCCAGCCCTCGGGCACGTCGCGGGCGACGCCACCGATGCGGGTGTAACTGGTGGTAAAACGCGCGCCGGTCAGCTCCTCGAAGAGCTTGTACATCTTTTCGCGCTCGGTGAAGGTGTAGAGGAAAATCGCCCAGGCGCCGACGTCGATGCCGTAGGCGCCGAGGCCCAGCAAGTGGGCCGAAACGCGCGCCATCTCGGAGCACACGATGCGAATGGCCTGGCAACGCTCCGGCACTTCCAACTTGGCTAGACGCTCGACCGCGCAGGCGTAGGCTACGTTGTTGGCCAAGGGCGCGAGATAATCCAACCGGTCCGTGTAGGGCACGAACTGGTTATAGGTCATGTTTTCCGCGATTTTCTCGTCGCCGCGGTGCAGGTAGCCGAGCACCGGGTCGCACTGGGTCACGATCTCGCCATCGAGCTCCATCTGGAGTCGCAGCACGCCATGGGTCGAGGGATGGGAAGGCCCCATCGAAAGAGACATCTTTTCGGTCTGAAACTCGGGAGCCTCGACGGCATTCGCGGTTTTCGCGGCGCTATCGGGGAAGGCGTAATCGGTGGGCATGTCGGAAAAGGAGAAGGGCTGCGGTGGTTCGGCGTGAGGCGTGAGCGTGAATCGTTGGCTCGGTTCGCTCAGAGCGTGGCGGGTTTTTCGCTGCGCTCGTTCCAGGACTCGTCTTTAGCTCGGGGCTCGGCCTCGGTGAGGTTCATCTCGCCGGTCGAGGCCACGAAGGGACCGCCAGCCATGGGGGCGGGCTTGACCGTCGCGCCGGTGATTTCGCCAACTTCGACGTCGGGCAAAGGCGTCTCGATGCCCGCCAAAGGGAAATCCTTGCGCAGCGGGTGAAACGGGTAGCCGTCCCACATCAAAATCCGGCGCAAATCGGGGTGATCGGTAAACCGGATACCCATCAAATCAAAGGTCTCGCGCTCGTGCCAGTTCGCTCCCGCCCAGAGCCCGACCACGCTCGGCGCGGAGGGTTCGGTGTCGCTCAAGCAATCCGCCACGATGCGGACGTAACCGTGATGCGTGGTGGAGTGCAGATGCCAGACCACCGAGAAACGCGGGCTCGCCTCGACATCCCAATCCACCGCCGTGATGTCGGTGAGAAAATCGAAACCCTGCTGGTCGCGGAGCAACTTCAGCGCGGCGGGCACGTCGGCCACGGGCAACTTGAAGGCCGGATGATCGCCGGTGGGACGCGAAGCGGCGGCGGGAAAGGCACCTTGCAACAGGGCAAGCAGATCGGTCTCGGAGGCAGCGGCGGCGGGAGCGGAAGCAGACATGGGCGACGGCAAAATAGGTTGAATTCGAGGAGTTGACCGTCCCGTTTAGGCCGAGAGCAAGCGCTTGGTGGTGCCGCCGGTGCGGGTCATCTTTTCCTGAAGCTTGATCAAGGCATCCAACAGCGCCTCAGGACGGGGCGGACAGCCGGAAATATAGACGTCCACCGGCACGATTTTATCCACGCCCTGCAGCGTAGCGTAGCTACGATACATGCCACCCGAGGACGCGCACGCACCCATGGCGATAACCCACTTTGGCTCCGCCATCTGATCGTAGATACGGCGAAGATGCGGGGCCATTTTATAGGTCACGGTGCCGGCCACGATCATGCAGTCGGCCTGGCGGGGCGAAAACCGGAAAACCTCGGAGCCAAAACGGGCGATGTCGAAACGACTGGAAGCACCGGCCATGAGCTCGATCGCGCAACAGGCCAACCCCATAGGCATCGGCCAGACCGAGTTCGAGCGCAGCCAGTTGATCACGGCGTCGGCACGGGTCACGACGATGTCGCCCTCGATCTTGGTGTTGTAGGCCAGCTCGGTATTAGGAGTTACCATAGTCGTAAATGTGGGTCAGTGGTCTCGGGCAGTCGTAAAAGAGTCGAGAAGAAGCATGGGGCCAAGGGCGCGCAAGCTGCATTTCCCGATCCCGCCGCGCCTCTGTCATTTGGAAAAAACGCAAAATCCTCCGGATGATTTTCACCGTTGACCTTGGCATGCGCGGCCCGTTTTTCTGTCCCTTCGTCCAACGACAAAGGCCTCGCGGTCGGCGTCGGTTAAGCAACCTGGAGAGGTGGCAGAGTGGTCGAATGCGCTCGCTTGGAAAGCGTGTGTAGGGCAACCTACCGAGGGTTCGAATCCCTCCCTCTCCGCCAGTTTTTCAGAGGAGCCCGAGTCAAAAGCTCGGGCTTCTTCGTTTCCCCACCTTTCCCCACTAAGCACCGGAAAGTCTCGCTTTTTGCCGGGATACACTCGCTTTTTTAGCGCGTGTTGCACTCCCCCGAAAACCTCCGCTCCGATTTTCGTCTCGGTCCCGCCGAAAAGGCCGACGCTCGCGCCGCCCTCGTCCTGCTTTCCGGCACCGGGCTTTCCCTCACCGAAGCCGCACGCCGCGCACTCCTCGCCGATTCCGTGGCCGGGCGCGCCGCTGCCCTCAAGACCGTGAAGTTTGCCGACGCCGTGCGCGGCTTTCTCGCCGACCGGCACGCCAAGCAGCGCCGAGGCGCTACACTGGAATACTACGAGAACAACCTTGGGCGCTTTGCCGCCTCCAAGCTCGCCGAGGACTGGCAACGGCTGGACGGCCTCAAGATTAAGCGCTGGATCGAGGGTTTGCCCCAAGGCCGCACCATCAAGGCCATGTCGTTCCGGTGCCTGCACTCGCTTTACCGGTGGGCGGCTCAACAGCGGCCCGCGCTCGTCCATAAGGTGCCGACCGAGGGGCTGCATCTTGGCGGCGACCGGCAGCAGGGCGACCAGGTGGCCCCGGTCTTTTACCCGGTGGCGGAGGTGGAGCGGTTGTTTCAGGTGATCGGTGCGGATCTTCTGCCCGCGCTGGCGGTGCAGCTTTTTGCCGGGTTGCGACCGGAGGAGGTGGCCCCTCGGATGCCGGAAAAGGCGCGGATCGAGTGGAGCGCGTTTCTGTTCGCGGAAAAAATCGTGCGCGTGCCTGCCGAGGTGGCGAAGTCTCGCCGCGCCCGGTTGATCGAGGGCTTGCCTGACACGCTCTGGCGGTGGCTGGAAATGGTGCCAGCGGAGAAGCGGCGAGGGCCTTTGTGGCCTCTGAGCGAGCAAGCCTATCGGTTGCAGCTCAAAACGCGGCTACGGCGTGCGGACGTGGCTTGGCTGCGTGATGGGTTCCGCCACACCTTCGCCACTTACGCGGTGGCCCTGACGAGCGACGCCAAGAAGGTATCTCTGTGGCTAGGCCACACGGATTCCGACGTGCTGCATCAGCATTATCGAGGGCTGGCCACCCATGCCCAGGCATCGGCGTTTTTCGATATCGGCACGGCCTACCCTCCCGCCCCGGTGGCGGTGCCGGTCAAGGCGCGGGCGCGGAGGAAGGCGTCGAGCGGATGATTTCGAGCCAGTTCTTCATCGTCGCGGCACTGCATGTCTTGGTGTCGTAAACGGTGACGAGCGTTTGGGTCGGCGTCTTCTTTTTCAGCTCAACCATCGCGTAAATGATGGCTTCGTCGCCCAAGGTGATTTCGGCGAGGCCAAGCGATTCGTAAATTTGCAGACGGGAAATGCTCTTGGTGTTGAGCACGCCGAGCATCGGCTTTTCCGCCCGGTCGTCCCAGCGCTTGGCAATTTCGATGAACGGCGCATTTACCGTAAACGAGGGCTCAACCTGGTGCTGCCGGATCGCGGTCTTGCTGGTGACGGGGAGCTGGCAACCGGTGAGGAGTGCCAGTGCAGCTAAAGATAATAGGGCAATAACCACGGCGAAAATCAGACCAAATCGACTAGGCTTTTGGGCTGATGTGTTTCTTTCAGATTGGGCATAACCATCTGGTAGTTCTCCGCAGCGCAAAGATTCCAGAGCATCCACTCCGTAGAGCTTTTCTAAGAGCGAAACCTTTTCCATAAATAGAGTGCCTACGCCGTCAGGAATGTCTTCTGATGTTCCTTCCCCTTCGCGGTCAAATTGCGGGTTATCATGTTTAAACAGCATCCAAGCGCAGTGCCTCTTAAGTTTCAGGTCATCGTCATATGAATCGGCCTGCCATGATTCTATCCATTCGGAAATCTGATCTTTCGTTTTATGGGATATGCTTTGATTACCCCAAAATTTAAGAAGCATTTCCTGTCGTTTAGTTGCGGGCATAAAGTTGAACTAAAAAAGTGAGCGAAGAAAAAAATAAACCTCTATCATATAGGCCCAGCGCTTTCTATTTCCGAAAGGCGCTCAACGAGGCCCAGACCGTAGGCGACGCGCAGGTTGTAGATAACGAAATCGACGATGCCTCAGTCATCGCCAAGGCCAACGTCTGCGACGAGTCCGTGACCATCGACGGCGGAACGGAAAAGCGCTACACCGTAAACGGAGCCTTTACCCGTGACGCCATGCCCGCCGATATGCTCGGCACGCTTACCGATGCGTGCGCGGGCGACCTAGTTTATACCGGTGGATTCTGGGCGATGGCCGGTTGCTCCTACGATACGCCTTCACGAAACTTTAGCTGGGGCGACTTGCGCGGTGAGGTTTCTTTCCAGACCAAGGACAGCCGCCGCGATACCTGCAACGCGGTTAAGGGCACCTTTATTTCCCCGAAAAACCTCTGGCAGACCTCGGACTATCCACCGGTAAAAAACGCCACCTACTACGCGCAAGACGGGTCTGAACGCATCTGGCGCGAGCTGGATTTGCCTATGACCAACTCGTCGGCAATGGCGCAACGGCTGGCAAAGATCGAGCTAGAGCAGGCGCGGCAGGACATCACGGTAAAATTGCCCGTAAAACTCCAAGGGCTTACCGTGCGGGCCGGTGACGTGGTGACGCTCACGCTCGACCGCTACGGATGGTCAAACAAGCCATTCAAGGTCATGGGCTGGAAGTTCATCACCGAGGGAGGCGGGTTTGACGAGGGGAGTTCAGCGCCCGTCCTTGGCGTTGACCTAGAGCTGCGCGAGACCGCCGCTGGGGTCTGGGATTGGAGCTACGGCGAGGAAACCACGGTGGACCTCGCGCCAAACACGGTCTTGCCCGAGTGGCGCAATGTAGGGGCTCCGCGCAGCCTGTCGGTGCTCTCGACGGCCTCGATGCAGCCGGATGGGAACATGCTGTCT